>CAZYXP010000092.1:5784-13284 GCA_964651325.1 uncultured Phycisphaeraceae bacterium | reverse complement strand
CTTTGCAACAACCTATTGGAATTCCCAAGACCGCCGATTGCCGGCGGTCTTTTTCTTGCGCCTAGTTTGTGCCGCGCCTTCTGCGCATCAGCGGAAGCAGGCCAAAACAGCAGACCAGTGGCAGCAAACCCAACGCACCGCAAACTGATGGCGCGGTACTGCTGCCCCCGCCTGGTACGCCGGCGCCGGGGATCGTCGGAGTCGGCGGCGCAACCACGATTTCCCCTTGCGGGAGGACGGTCACCACCCGTTCGGCGGAGACTATCTGCGTCGTCGTCGGAGAGGTTAGCGTCGTAATTCTGGCAGTGATCGGAATCCGAAGAATCTGATCGTTGGTGTTGGTGAATACATGCGGCACGACAAGGCTCGTCGAAGTGGTGCCATCGCCCAAGTCCCATTCGATGGATTGCAAGTCGCCAACCAGCGTGGACGCATCGACGCTCAACTGAACCGAAAAAGGCGAGGGGCCCGTGCTCACATCCGAGTCGATGCTTCCTGGAAGGCCTACGATGATTCTCACCTCGCTCGATGAGCCGCCCGCAATGAAATCTCCATCATTGCGGCCGATGACACGAATCGTCACCTGGGCAACGCCTGGGAGCCCATTCACGTCGAACATGGTCAGCCGCGCGATGAAGGTTTTTTCTTCGTTGGTGCCGACCACGTAGGTGTGCTGAGCGTTTCGCGTTGTTGCGTCAATCAAGATGCCGTCGTCAATATCGAAATCCCACTCCGCCCGAAGTTCATCCACATCGGCCGAGGAGGGCTCGGCGTTGCCGGTAAAACTCACGGTCAGAGGAGACTGCCCCTCGGTAATCGAGGGTCGAATCGTCACGTTGGGGCCTTCGATGGCACCGCCCCCGGTGTCGATGACACTACTGGCATCGACCGCCCGTAGCCCCCACGAATACCGACCGATTCCGCTGCGCCCGAAGGCGGCGTAGGCAACGTTATCCTGGACCGTGTTCTCCAAAACGACCGTGTCGCCTGAGCTGCACGGCCCATTCGGACAGGTGGTGATGGCGGTTAGCCGAACGCCTGCCGGAAGCGGCGTTAGAGGGCTTACGCTGCAACCAATCTGGTCTGCGGAATAGCAGGCAGAGTCTTGAGGAAACGGGGCGTCTGCGTCAAAAGCAAAGCTGAAGGATTCATCGCTCTCGATGACGAGAAACTCGCTGGCGGCGAAGCCCGCCTTCCAAGTGAGATTGGCCCCATCTCTAACGAGCTCCGTGACTGGGCGGGGCCAAGTTCGCCCACCGTTATCCAACGCCTCGTCGGCCGCGACCACCGCGGTTTCGGCATTGATGCGACCGTAGCCGTAGCGCAGGCTCTTGCCGGTGATGGGGTCGTATTGGGCGTCGTTAGGGCTGATGCGGTCGCAAGTGTGTTCCATGACAACGCGCACGTCCCTGGCCGTCAGAAACGGATTGGTCGAAAGCACCAGGGCCGCTACTCCAGCCGCAATGGGGCAGGACGCCGACGTGCCGAAAAATGACGTGGTGTAGCGACCTTCCGCATCAGGCTCTGACGCAATGCAGTCGGGGTCCGTTTCAGAGTTGCAGTCGAAGGGAAACCCGCCTCGGTTGAACCCATCCTCAATCACAACGATTTCGTCGTCATTGTCGGTCGTGATGATATCGACAAAATCACCGCCGCCTGGCGCAAGGAACTCCATGTCTGTACCGAAATTGCTGTAGCTCGCAATCGTGTCCTGCGCCGTTGAGGCGCCGACGGCAATCACGCCGTCCAGCGTCGCGACAGCCGCGCCCGTTTCGATTTCCACGCCGGCTCCCATTTGGTTGCCATCAAACGTGTTGCCCTGCGCGAAGACGATCACCATACCAAGCGCGGGATCCGGGCCGGCGAGACCATCGGGGTCGCGGCCCTGACTGAATGCCGTTTCGATCGCATCTTCGACAATCGGGGGCGCTGGGTTTCCAGGTCCATATCCCCAGCTATTGATGTGAACGTCGACCTCTCGCTGCCGGGCGAATGTAAAGGCGGCGACATCCTGTTGGTCCGTTTGAAGGCCACCGCGCCCGCGGGAGGCCGTGAATCGAGATCGGAACGCAACGCCCCGCACACCGACCGCGTTACCCTGCGCCACGGCCAAGCCCATCACCGACGTACCGTGTCGATCGCCAATCTGTTTCGGATTGGGATCGTCAAACCCTGCTTGATCGGACGACAGAGATGGGTCGTCGCCGACACCAATGTAGTTAGGGGCCAAGTCTTCATGTTTTACATCGCAGGCGTCGTCATACATGCCTAGCACGATATCTTGGCCTTGTCCTGAAACCACCCACGCCTCGAGGACCGAAATATCCGCGCCTGCGGTTCCGCCTCCCTGTCCCGTATTGTTGAGATACCATTGCTCAGAGAAAAACGCATCCCCGGGCAGCGCCTGGGCAAGCACAGCCCGGCGCCGGAAGCTGGGATGCGACCAGACGGTTCGGCGATCAAGCGCCATCGCTTCGGCACGAAGCACCTCATCCGCGTTCGGATCGAGCGGGGCCAAGGCGTAGGTATGCACCAACCCCTCCACCGGTTCGACGACGCGCACTCGATAAGTGGACCACAACGCCGCCAGGTCATCGGTCGTCAATTCAGGTTGCACACGAACCAGGAGGATTCCCGTGGAAAGCAACGGGGTGTCAGAACCGGAAAATCGGTAGATGGCTCGAACCGACCGAATCGCCTCGTCTTCCCCAATTTGGGCGCGCTTCGTGTTCGAAACATTGGAGACGCGAAGAATCTTGAACCGAGAATCCGGTACGCCGGGATAATCATTGATGATTCCGATACCCTTGGATGCGAGACGCCGCGCACATTTCTTGCTCGACCCCGCACAATCCAACTCGACGGCAAACTCGCTGTCCGAACGCGTCAGCTCGACTGACTGACCGTCGCGCAAAAAATAGTTGCGGGGGCCGGCGATCGCGGCGGTCGTGGTCACGCCAATCGCAATGCCGCAGACCAGAACAAGACCCACCAGACTCGGACTATTGGACGAACCGTGCAAACCTCTCATTCGTTTTCTTCCTTATGCTATGCATAGCAGCGCGAGAACCCCGTTCGGCGCACCACCGAGAACTCGCTATGAATTCGGCGACGACCCCCAACCAGCTCTCGGGCGATTGAAAAGGGGTTTCGGAGAGAACCGCCTCAGCCGGGCTTCGGCCCGACCGGGCAGCGGTAACATTCAGCCACACGCCCCTTTACGTATGCCTATTGTTGGGACGTGGCAATTTCCTGTCAAGATCAGAACGCTGACGAGCCATCTCCGAAACGTGCCCGGTACGCCCTCTTCCAAGCCCCCAACGCGTCGTTGGTGAACAGGACGAACCGAACCAGCCTCGGCATGGAATACGCCTCCAAATGGGCGGCAACGGCGTCTATCGCGATACGAGCCGCGGCATCAAGGGGATACCCGTACGCCCCGCAGCTGATGGCCGGAAAGGCCACGGATTCATAGCCGGCCGCCCGCGCGATAGAAAGCGATGTCCGATAGCATGCTGACAGTAGCTCCGGCTCCCCCTCCCGACCGCCTCTCCAGATTGGCCCGACCGTGTGAATGACAGCCTCGGCGTGAAGTCGAAAGGCCCCCGTCCTTCGCGATTCACCGGTTGGACAGCCGCCAAGCAGTGCACATTCGGCCAGCAATTCGGGCCCGGCGGCCCGGTGAATCGCGCCATCCACGCCCCCACCGCCGAGCAAGGTGCCGTTGGCCGCGTTGACGATGGCGTCTACGTGCTCCTCGGTGATATCGCCGGTGGCGATTTCAATCATCAAAAACGCCTTTCTTCAGCTAGGCTCCCCGTTTTGCCCGCATCCCGCTCGATTTTCAATGGACAATGCCTGCCGGACCAGCCCAACACCCCCCGCCCCCTTGCCCCGCCGTTCCAAGTAACCCAGAACCAGGCTGGCCTGCCCATCTCGATGTCGCTGGCGGTGGCATCGCTCAAAGGCGCGTCGCGCGGGCGACCCACCAATCGTCCAGCGCAACGCGTCCATGAAGTTTGCCGCATTCACGAGACGAATGAGCCACGGGCCATGCTCAAAAATCCGGGGCGAAGTACCTTGGCTCTCGCCTTCAACCATAAGCGGCCCGAGGTCCCGGCGCCATTGATCGATGCTTCGGTCGGGCACGTCCGGTTCGGGAAACCGATGACGCCGCTCCAGGGTTGTCACCACCACGCCGCGCCATCCATCTTCAAGCCATATCCGATGAAAATACTTCCCATCCCGCCGCAAACGCCGGTCACGATGGCAGGCGAGGCGATCTACGGTACGAGCCCTGGATCGCTCGACCGATCGGATCAGGCGCCGTTCCTGCAATCGATCCACCGCCCCGTCGGGCTGTCCACCACGAACGCACTCACGCACAAAACGCAGGCGGTCGGAGCGCGTCGTCTTGTCGAAGGCATACTGGTAGAGCTGGGCCATGGCTTCAATCTGCCGCCTCTCCGGTGCCGGCCCCTTTGCCCAGGCACATCTCGCCAAATCCACGTAGGCGGCTGACGGGTTCCCCTCAACCCCTCGGGCCACAAGAATATTGCCCGGATGTCCGTCCAGATGGACGAGCCCCTTTTGCCGGGACTCGGCCAGCAGCTTGGCCGTACATTTGAGAATACCCCGTCGCCGCGCGCGCGAGGCTGAGGAGTCCGGCAGGCCACGGGCTTCATCCCAAGCGATCGGTAGGGGGTGGGCGTTTGGCTGCTCGCGCGTGATAAGCACGCTTGACCCGTCTGTCCGACAATCACCAACTGCGATGACCAAGACGGCCGGAATCCCTCTGCGTTCCGCTTCCTTGAGGGCATTGGCTTCGCGTCGCGCGGGCGACCCGGCAATCCGCGCCCTCAGCCGGCCGGCAAGCCCTGGCGCATCGAATAACTTCACGAAAAGCGCCCCGTGCTTCGGATCGCTGACTCGCCAGACCGTGCGATGATCGCCTGTCTTCACCAGGGCAGCGGCACTTTCCGTGCGTAGAGCGACCCAACGCGTCCGCGAGCCCGAAGTGAGGGCTTGAAACCCGTCACGAACGGCCCAAACCACGCCGTCGCGCTCTATTCGGGCAAACTCGGGGGATAGCGGTTCTGATATGGAAACCATAGTGGACACTGGTACGCAAGCTCGCATGCGTCATTGCCGAAGCGCCCCGGACGTAGCGGAGCGTTCTGCTTACTCGCCAACCCGTGCGCCAAAACAGATGACGGCCCCGAGTCAGAGCCGCAAACGCGAGCCTGCTGACCCCGGAACTGACCGTCTCCGGAATGGCCTGGATCACCTCGAACCGTCCATGCCGATCAGGAGCGCGGCGGTCCGTATGCCACCCACATTTGGAATGTCACTGGGCTTGCGCGCGGGGCAACCTGATTAAGTTGAGCAGTGTACAATCTTGTCGCACGCGCGGACAGTGTGGCGAGATTCGACGAAACAGGGATACTTTTTTCGAAGCCCTTTTTCCGTTATCGTGAGAACCGAAAGCAAGCTAAGGGATTCTTCCGACCCCATGAAATTCCATCATTGGTTGCCCATCACCGTCGCGCTTCTTGCGCTCACTTCCGGTTGTTTGGATGCCGTCCGCCGGCAGACGGATCGTCGCGTCTACCAGGCCATCGATCAACGGCAACGCGATGCGCTGGGGGCCACAACCGATGTCGAGATTCGCTACCCCCAAGATACCCGGCCTCACACCGATGAGATGTACCGTTTTGCGCCGCATCCTCTTTCGGCGGAGCTTCCGGAGGCGTTTCGCCGAACTGCCCCCGGCGACGAACCCGCAACGGCGATTGCCTCCGAGGCATCACAGATCGAAGTCGGGGCCGCCGACGATGGGGACCAGCCACAAGCGGCTAGCGACCCTGCAGCCGAGGAAGAAGCGTCAGAGCCACTGATGCTCGACGACCGTATCTTCACCGAGGCGGAATTCGCGGAGGTCAAGCTGTTCGGACTTCGCGACGCGCTACGCTATAGCATGCAGCACGGGCGCACCCTGCAAAACGCCAAAGAGGATCTCTACCTCGCCGCACTGGATCTGACGCTGGAACGGCACCTCTGGACGCCGCAGTTTGCAGCCACGATATCTGCGGACTTCGCTGATTTCGGGCAGGTGCGGAAATTCGACCGCGCCATGTCCGCGGTGGCCGACGCTTCGGTATCGCAACGTCTTCCTCTCGGCGGCGAAGTCACCGCTCGGCTGATCGGTACGTTGATGCGCGATCTCGGAAGGCATGTCACCTCCGGCGAAAGCGGACAGTTTATTGTTGACGCCAACCTGCCCCTCCTTCGCGGCGCGGGCAAGGTCGCGTACGAGTCTCGCTATGTGGCCGAGCGCGAGTTGATTTACGCCGTGCGATCCTATGAACGGTTTCGCCGCTCCTTTGTCGTCCAGGTCGCCGGCGACTACTTTGCATTGCAGGGTCTCAAAGCCAGCATCGTCAACACCTATCACAGCTACGTGTCACGGCACGCCAGCTGGAAGAAAGCCGCATTCATCAATGAAATGGGGCGAAGTCAGGACATCTCGGACTTCACGCGTGCGCTATCCAACCTGCGCGACGCCGAGGCCTCACTTGTTGAACGAAAAGAGCAGTACGCTACATCCCTGGACCGATTCAAGATTGTCATCGGCATGGCCGTTGATCAGCCGCTCGATGTGCGATCCCAAGACGAGGACCCCGATGCGTTAGAGGTTGAATCGCTCCTTGCGGACACCGGTGAATCGGAGACGGTCGCCGTTGCCCT
Source organism: uncultured Phycisphaeraceae bacterium (assembly GCA_964651325.1). GTDB lineage: Bacteria > Planctomycetota > Phycisphaerae > UBA1845 > UBA1845 > JADFOB01. Next base: position 6,537 of record CAZYXP010000092.1, on the reverse strand, counting down.
GACGCACAGGTTGGATCTCTTAACCACCGCGGATCAAGTCGAGGACGCCCGACGAGGCATCGTCATTGCAAAAAATAGGATCCTTCCAGACCTCGATTTCAACGGAAGTGTCACCACCGTTTCGGATGCCACTCGAAAGAGCATGCTCAGCTTGAACACCGAGCGGACAACTTGGCGCGCCTCGCTGGATCTTCAATTGGACGATCGGATGACCGAGCGCAACGCCTATCGCCAGTCGCTAGTCACCCAGAGACGGGCGGAGCGCCAATACGAATTGCAGGCCGACACCGTGCGTGCGGACGTCCGCGGTGCCTTGCGGAGAATACGCCGCGAAGAAGAAGTTCGCCAGATCCAGGTTAAAAACGTAGACGAAAACGCCTTCCGCGCCGCAGTTTCCCAAGACAAGTTCAACTTGGGCAAAGCCAGCAACCAGGATGTGATCGATGCCCAAAACGAGGAACTCCGGGCGCGCGATGCCCTGGCCGCCTCGATTGCCAACTACCGCAACGCCATTTTGCTGGTTCGCCTAGATACGGGAACGTTGAGGGTAAGCGACGACGGCCGGTGGTTGGACGGGACGACCGCAACTGCGCCGTAACGTTTCACGCCAGATAGGATCGGCCGAGTTACCTGTTGCGTTCTGGCTAGCTCGAATGGGGGGAAGGTGCTTCGCGCAGCAAAGCGCCCCTCCGCGGCGCGTGGGCCATTGATCAGCCGGGGACAGCCGGGCCACACGCGACTGGGCCAACGCGA
>CAZYXP010000092.1:1742-5684 GCA_964651325.1 uncultured Phycisphaeraceae bacterium | reverse complement strand
ACGCGACTGGGCCAACGCGAGCCTGGCAGTCCGCGTGCGACGGTTGACTCAGAACAGTAGCGTTCCGACAAGTTTCTACCGGCAATTCGCGTTCACACTGGCATAATGCACCCTTTTGGCGATATACTTTGTATGAGGTAGTCGGGGTATGGCGTCGTGCATCGCCCGCGAACCCACGGGGTATACTCAACTAGAGAGGTTGTTTTGATGGCAACACGAGCATCGTCCCATAATGTGGATGGTCCACAGCGTCGTAGGGGCGGCTTGACGCCGGCCGGCCGCGCAACCCGCACGCTCGCACCTCGGCTGCCGCGGCCTCCCAGACGATGGGCCAGGGTGTCAGTGCCCACCGTCGTCACAGTGTGCTTGATCTTGCTCCTCGGAGGCGGTTGGTCGCTGACGACCCTGACCGGGCGTGACACTTCTATTCAGGAAGACAACGTATTCGTGGTTTCGCCCCGATCTTTTCTGGTTGAATTGAAGGAGAAAGGGGAGCTCAAGGCGGCCCGCTCCGTGGACATCAAGTCGGCGGTCGAAGGACAATCCACGATCATTAGCGTGATCGCCGAGGGAACCGCAGTGAAGAAGGGCGACTTGCTGGTCGAGCTTGCCAGCGATCAACTCGCAGACCGCATCACCCAGGAAGAGCTCAAGGAGGCGACCGCGCTGACGGCCTTTGAGGCCGCCAAGACCGATCTTGAGATTCAGAAAGACCGCAACGCCAGCGACATCCGCAAAGCCGACCTGGACGTGGAACTCAAGGCCCTGGCGCTCGAGAAATACGAAAAGGGCGACTGGAAAGAGCAAAAACGAGACGCCCAGATCAGAATCGAAGAAGCCGAACTCTCCCTGGAGCGGGCCGCCAAAGACTACGAGGCCGCCGGAAAACTGCTCGAAAAGGGTTTCTATACCCAGATCGAATTCGAGCAGGATGAGCTGGCCCATGCCAAGGCCGAGTGGGAATTGGAGAAGGCGAAGCTCGCCAAATCGGTGCTCGAGAACTACACCCGAAAAGCCGAAAGCCGGCAGCGAGAATCCGATCGTGACGAGGCGTACAAGGAGCGCGAACGCATCATCAAGAACGCCGAGTCCGAAGCGCGCCGGAAGGCCCGCAATCTCGAAGGGAAGGAAAAAGAACTAGAGATTACGCGAACTCGCCTGGCAAAACTGAAGGAGCAATACGAGAAGTGTCGCATCACGGCGCCCGCGCCTGGGTTCGTCGTTTATTATTCGCGGCCATGGGACACCAGCAGCCGCGTCAAAGAGGGCGCGACCGTTCACGAGCGGCAGATGCTCATGCTGCTCCCCGATACCTCCAAAATGCTCGCCACGGTGAGAATCCACGAAGCCAAGACCGACAAAATCAAGCTCGGACAGGCCGCCATCATCGAGGTTGAGGGGATTCCCGAAAAGCAGTTCTCAGGGAAGGTGACCAAGATCGCCGTCGTCGCCGATACCCAGAATCGCTGGCTGAATCCTGATCTGAAGGAGTATGAGACGGAAATCACGCTTGACCCCACCGAGGTTCCGCTCAAGCCCGGCGTGACGGCCCACTGCCGTATTCTCGTTGACGAGGTCGTTGACACGCTCGCCGTGCCGGTCCAGGCGGTCTATAGCAAGGCCGGACGCACCTATGTCTTTAAGTCCGCCGGTTCGACCGTTCAGCCCGTTGAGGTCGAAATAGGCTCCGTGGCGGCGGAGTGGGCTCAGGTGACCCAAGGAATTACACAAGGCGAGACCGTCCTATTGGCGTTTGAGAGCGACCAAGTCAGGCTCATCCCCGACTTGCCGGCCCCGACTCGATCGGAGTCCCAAGCGTTTCATGCGACGGACGAGGATTCAGGCAAGAAGGACGCGAAGCAAAACGATGAGTCCAAATCGGATGGCGGGCACGGAGCCGCTGAGAATAGCGCACTAGCCCACAAATCGACGCAGGGCTGATCATGGCCGAACCCATTGCCTCGCTAGTCAATCTACGGAAGGTCTACGGTACGCCCGACAGCGATGTCTCGGTCGAGGCCCTGCGTGGCGTTTCCATGGATATTCATCGCGGCGATACGGTGGCTATCATCGGCCAAAGCGGGTCAGGCAAGAGCACGATGATGAACATTATCGGCTGCTTGGATCGGCCCACTTCCGGTCAATACCTGATCGGGGGAACCGACGTCGCCACGTTGAGCGACGACCAACTTTCCGACATTCGCGGGCGGAGCATCGGGTTTGTCTTTCAAAACTTCAATCTGATCGCACAGATGACGTTGCTGGAAAACCTGGAAGTCCCGCTTTTCTATCTGGGCAAGCCTCGCGCTGAACGCCGCGAGCTGGCCATCGCCCACGCAGAGTTGGTCGGCCTCAAAGACCGTATGTCGCACACGCCGAGCGAGATGTCCGGTGGTCAACAGCAGCGAGCGGCCATAGCGAGAGCGTTGGTCAACGATCCGTTGATCATTCTCGCCGATGAGCCCACCGGAAACCTGGATACGGCCACGACTCAGGAAATACTCGAGGTCTTCGACGATCTCCACGATCGCGGGAAAACCGTGGTCATCGTTACGCACGAAGATGAAGTTGCGGACCGCTGCGCTCGCGTCGTGACGTTGCGTGACGGGGAAATCGTTGAAGACGTTCGCAACCGACCGCGTGCGGAAGCAGCGGAATCGTCCGTACAGCCCCCTGCGTGACCGTTCGAGGACTTGCAGGCGTGTGGCGTCAACTTCTTGCCTCGATAGCCGCTTATCGGAACACATGTCTTGAGGTCCGACCGAAAAAAAACTCGCCAGATCCTCGGGGCCGTTTCGCAACGACCTATTGATTGATCCGTAACCATATACATAGTATAGAGTTACGAACAACGCCCCTTGCGAGGAAGGTCCGAATCAAAAAGTGAAGCTATATTACCCAAGTTGCCGACAATAACACTGCCGTGCATTTGCCCTAAGCCGCTCAATTACCCCAAATTGACGTTCTTTAGGAAGAGTGGAAAGCCGCTACCAACGAAGACCCCGGACGTGGGCCAAGCGCCCCCAGTTATGGAGCCTCTCAATGCCAAAGACGACAAAGAAATCCGCGAAGAAGGTCGAATTAGCCGTGCCACCGCTTCCGCGGTCCGCCCCGAAACCCATTCCCGTCGAGAAGCTCTGGAAGCGGTATCTGAGGACCCATACCACGGATTTGAGAAACGAGTTGGTCATCCACTATAGCGGACTCGTCCACACTCATGCGGCGCGCCTTTCCAGAAAACTGCCCGCTCAGATTTCCTACGACGAGATTTGCAGCGCCGCTTTTGACGGGCTGATCGAGGCGATCGAAGCCTATGATCCGGGTCGAAAGGCCAAATTTGAGACGTTCTGCCAACAGCGTATCTCAGGAGCGGTGATGGATTGGCTCCGCAGCCTCGATCCACAAAGCCGCACTGTTCGGACGTTCGAGAAACGCCGCATGCTCGCCAAAGAAGCTTTGGGCGCTGATCGAGAGCTAAGCCCGACTCAGGCGGACCTCGCCAAGCGCCTGGAAATGACCGTTGAACGGTACGATTACCTCTGTCGCCTCTCGCAACTGGGTAAGGAAATCCACTTTTCCGCATTGGAACCGCCGGACGACAACCGACACCAGGGCTCATCCCACGGTTGGGACGTTCGCGACACGCGTACGGAAGACCCGGCATTGACGGTTTCGCGCGAGTTGCTCACCGAACATCTGACACGCGGCTTGCCGCGCGAGGAGAGGCTGGTCCTTACGCTCTATTACTTCGAAGGCATGACCATGGCGGAGATCGGAAGCGTCCTGCGGCTCTCCGAATCGCGGGTCAGCCAGATTCACAAGGATATTCTCCAGCGCCTTCGCCATCGATTCGCAAACGCTCCGATGGAAGAGTTGGTCGCGTGATTGGGGATCGCGTCCGTGACACATGCGGCGGACTCCATGCCATACTTTCCTCCAACC
>CAZYXP010000092.1:0-1642 GCA_964651325.1 uncultured Phycisphaeraceae bacterium | reverse complement strand
CCTTCAGGGTCGGGCGGTTGGGTGACGGCGCGATCCGGGGGCGGCACTACGCTTGCCCCCGGCTACTTTAGAATAGACCTTCAGCCTGTAGTCACAGCGTTTTGCCGCATCTTGCCGGCTGGACGTCGGCGCAAACCATCTTGAGCGCGCTCGCCGATGGCCCTACGATCGAGCCATGGAGCGCAATCTCTACATTCTTGTTGCCTACGACGGAACGCGATTCCACGGCTGGCAGCGGCAGGGCGACCTGCGAACGGTGCAAAAATCTGTCGAGGACAGCGTTCGGCGCGTGGCGAGGCATCCGCTCAATCTGATCGGATGCAGCCGAACCGACGCGGGGGTTCACGCGCTGGGGCACGTAAGCAACTTCAGAACGACGAGGGACTTGGAGGTCGGGAAACTCCGCCACGCCATCGGGTCGCGCCTGCCGGACGATCTGTCGATCGTGGCCATTCGCGACGTCCACTCCGCCTTCCACGCGACGCGAAGTGCGATCAGCAAGCAATACTGCTACCGAGTCCACAACTCCGAACGGCGCCCCGCGGGTCGGCTGACGCATCGCTATGCCTACCACGTTTGGCAGCCGCTCGACGTGGATCGCATGCAAGCTGCGGCGCGGTATCTTGTCGGCACGATGGATTTTCGGGCCATGGCGACGCGATCGGCGGACAGGCCGAACACGGTTCGGACCGTGATGCGCTGCGACGTCGAACGGATTGGCGACGAGATCCGTATGACGGTAGAAGGCACCGGTTTCCTGTTTAACCAGGTTCGCAACATGGCAGGAACGCTCTTGCGGGTTGGTCGAGGGCATTGGGCGCCGGAATACATGGCGGAGATTCTGGCGAGCGAGGATCGAGGCAACGCGGGATCGACGGCTCCTGCCAAAGGTCTGACGCTTCAATGGGTTCGGTATCCACCGCGGCTGTTGACGCCGGAACCCCACTACGCGGGCGAGGCTGATACGGCCATTGATCCTTGTTCGGATGAAATTGGGGATTGACCACCAAGGCACGAAGGCACCAAGGATGAAGAAAAGAGACGAAGGAGGAAGAAGAGGGAGAGGGGTTGTGGGCGGGTTCCGCGCCGCCGCGCGGGCTTCAAGCCCGCGGCTCGGGAGATGGTTGCGAGGTAGCGCAGGAGCGCGGCGGTGCGCGTGGCTGCTGGGTATTGGGTATTGGACTCGTTCGCTGAGGCTTCTGTTGGGCGCTGCATGAAGATCTGTCATGTCATTACGCGTTTGATTGTCGGCGGCGCGCAGGAGAACACGCTTCTAACGTGCCGCGGGCTGCACGAGCGCGGGCATGACGTCACGCTCATTGCCGGCCCGGAGACCGGCCCGGAAGGATCGCTCTGGGAGGCGGCCAAAGCCATTGGATGCAAGCTCGTGCGGATGGACACGTTGGTTCGTGCGATTCGCCCCGCGCGCGACCTGGCCGCGCTGAGCGCGCTGACGAAATGGATGCGCGAATTTCAACCGGACATCGTCCACACGCACAGCAGCAAGGCCGGTATCCTCGGGCGTCTGACGGCGCGTCGCGCGCGTGTCCCGATCATCGTACACACCATCCACGGGATGAGCTTCAATCGCGCGCAATCCCCGCTGAAGCGGTTTGCCTTTAGTGAGTTGGAGTCGCTGGCG
>CAZYXP010000091.1:0-13423 GCA_964651325.1 uncultured Phycisphaeraceae bacterium | reverse complement strand
GGGCTTTCGGCCCACCAACTGAGCAATTGGCTGTAATTCACCAACCCGCCGAGCAGCCGCAAATGACCCCGGCGAAAGATGACGTCGCCTTCCTGGAGCACGGGGTTGACCTGCGCGTAAAGCTGGTGCGCCGCGTAAAAGTATTCGTCAATTCGCTTGGGAATGGGCGAAGCGTGGCAACCGCCGAGCCACAATCCAGCCAACAAAAGCAGGCCTGGCTTGACCGAGCGGCGGGCGTTGGCCCGCGCGGCATCTCGCCATCGAATGTAGCCCAGCCGCCCTCGGCTGGCTCCGAGCGTCGTGATGCAAGCCCCGAGACCTCCGGCCTGCGACCCACGACGCGCATCCCGCGACGCTTGGTCTGATCGCCGCCGCGGCACTATTCCGGCGGCTCCGAACTCGTTACGACATCGATGTTGTTGTACTGAAGCAGCGTGCCCTTGGCACGCTCAAGATCGACGATGGCAATGTTGTATTCGACGAGGGCGTTGAGCATGGCGCGGCGTTCGCTGGCCAGGGCTTGTCGTGCGGCCAGCTCGCTGTTGAGCGTGTTGAGGTCCTTACGCTCGGCCCGGGCGACGGTGGATTCCACCTCACGCTCACGTGACTGGGCCGACTCAAAAATGGGGTTGATTTGCTCGAAGCTGGTGCCCATCTGCCGTGCGGCGACATGCACGTCGAGGATGATCTCCTCAAACCTGGCACGCAGCAAGGCCTCCGCCTGTGCGGTCTGGAGCCTCGCCCGGGTCGTGGCCGCGCGGGCGGCCCTATTGCCAAGGGGAAGCTCAAACTGAACCGTTATGAAATAGGATTGGAAGTTGCTTCCCGACATCTGGTCGAAGGAGCGGTCGGCCTTGTTGGACAGCCCGTCGATGGAATAGCGAAACGTGACGTCGAGTTGCGGCAATTCCAGATTCTTGGCCTGGCCCACCGCAATGCGGGCGTTGGCGATGTTGAGCTCCTGCTCTTTCAATTCCGATCGGTTGTCCAATGCGGTTTGAGCCTCCGCGATGGGATCGACCACCAGTTCGGATAGTTGCGGGAAATCGACGGGAATGATCTCGGCGTCGCCGCCAATCGGCAGCGTTGGATCATTCAGCGCGGCCAGCAGACGCTGTTGGGTATCGAAAACGGTGGCTCGTTTTCGGATGAAGTCCGCGCGACTCCGCTCCAGTCGGGCCTTCGTCGCCGCCAATTGCACGGGAATCACGTCAAACTCGCGTCGCGCCACCAGATAATCGTAAATGGCTTCAAACTGGCCGAGCAGCCGCACGGTGATGGCGATGTCCCGCCGGGCCTGTACGAGCCGCCAGTAGAGTTCGTCTACATTCCTCAAAGTGTCGCGTATCTGACGCTTAAACGTCCAATCGCTGATTTCGCGATTGTTTTTCGCGACGCGAATACGCGCCCGATTGAAATCAATGCCGAACCCGCGTAGCAGCGGCTGGCGCATTTCCAGGTTGAACGTGCTCGAATAGGCCGGATTGATGTTTTGGAAGCTGAGCGCGATTTTCTGCCGGTTTAGCTCGTAAAAGCCGCTGACCTGCATGCCGCTGGCAAGCCGCTTGCGGATGCCATAGGTGGAGCTGAATTGGTCGATGGACGCAGAGGCGAGTTGGGAACCCGACGGCCGGTCGATCTTGGAGTTGTTGATCGTGGCGAAGAAAACGGCGTCAAACTCGGCGAGCGCTTCCACGGTTCGCGTCGTTTCGACGGCCGGGCTGTAGCTTTGTGTTTCGATCAGGAAATTGTGGGCCAGCGCTTTTTGCAGGCAGTCCGCCATCGAGAGCCGAACCTGTCTGGTCCGGCTGATTACGTCTACGCGCTCCAGATTCCGCCGGGCTTGCTTGGCGGCTTTGGTGTCTCCGGCCTGCTCCAATTCTTGGATGTGCGCTTCAATTTGGGGGCGGTAGAGCGTTGGATCGGGAACGTGCCACCGGATTCGATCCAGCGTGATTCCGTCCTCCCCCGAAGCCGCCGAGCTGCTCGCCGATTGTCCACCAGCCGCTTGGGCCAGCGCCACCAAGGGCACAACATCACGCCCAGCCGGTCCCTGAGCCCACGCAACCCCCGTGCTCAGCATCGTTGCCAACAAAACCGTGATTAAGCCCCAACGGCGCCGAGCCGGTATTGAATCTTTCATGCCTGAGGAGACCTCGCTTGCCAAAACACAGGATCCCAAAGCCGCCATCACGGCGGTTCGGGTAACGCATCGACCGACCCCATGTGTTGCGCCGCGCCGCGCAACGAGGGCCGAGCATGTAAGGGCGCATGGTAGCCGCGTCGTGCACAATGCGTCAATTCCGCCGCCCGCCGCAAGTAACAGCGCCGTACAAGAACCCACGAATTCGCTCGGCAAAAGACCATCCGTAGGGTATTCGAGCGAATCTGAAAAATGTTTCGGAAGGGCAGCGGGTTGGTTGCGGTAGGGCAGCGCGTGGCTCCGTCCACACCAAATCAAGCACCACATTGCGCGGCGGAGCCACCCCCTGCCCTACGCCGAATCCATAATCCTCTTCCTTGGTCTCTTCGTGCCTTGGTGGTGAGCTAAGCCGGGCGACCTGGCGGTAGCCCCCAGCATCTAATCCGGAATCTCGAAGCTGGACTGCTGAAGATCCTGGCACGATCCATCCGCGCGGACGTAGAAATCGTTGATCTTTTGACGATGAAACTTGTGGTAGCCTCGCTCGCCGAGGTAGAGCGCTACCTTGTCGCCGCTGGGGCGATCGTTTTCGATGACCAGAACTTTGGGCGCAAACCGCTCCAGATCGAACCCGTCCAGTACGTCCAACTCGCAGCCCTCGGTGTCGATCGAGACGAGATCGATCCGCCAGCCGTCGTTTTCGACCCACGGGCCATGCCCCGGCGGGGCGCTGCGGCGCTCATCCGTCAGGATGGTATCGAGCGTCGTGATGGGCACCTCAATCTCGACAAGCGTGGCTCCTTCGCGCTGGCATCGCGCGACGTGATCCGGCTCGGCGGTCAAAAACGACAACACGGGGACGTTTTGGGCCACCGTGAATTTTGTGGTGCCGCTGCTGCCTCGCTTGCTGACCGCCGTGTTAATCACGTGACTGCGCGGTCGCGCGGCCGCTGCGTTTTGGGCTAGTTGCGCGATGGGTTCAATGAGTAGCCCGGTCCAACCCATCTGTTCGAGAAAAAAGGTGTTGCTCAAGGTGACGCCGTCAAATGCACCCACCTCGATGAAATAGCCGCTGAGCCGCTGACGAAAGACTTGCCAGAGAATGCGGTCTTCACCGAATTGGGCCTTAAACAGTGGATCCAACAAGAGTGTGGGCATCGCTAGAGTCTCACTTTCCAGCCAAGACGTTGGTACAAGTGGGCGCGGCGCTATCGGGGACGCCGTTTACGACGATTTTCGGTAACGTATTGCCGGATTCGGGTGGACTGTCTTCCCCACGCAGGATTCCGCCGACGCGCAGGGCATTCACAAGCTTGATGATTCGGTGGCTGTAGAGATGCTCGCCGAGCGTCCTGCGCTGGCCGGCCAGTGCGATTTCGCGCCGCCGCTTGGGATGGTGTAAATAGAAGCTAATCTTTTGGAGCAGCTCCTCTTCGCTTCGAAACACGTCGCATTCCTCGCCGATTTCGAAGAAGTCAGCCAGCTCCGGGGTCGGATACGTCAGCAGGAACCCGCCGTAGGCCGTGACTTCGAAATGCCGGACGATCAGCCCAGTCTCGATGTTGCCCTTCATGAGATTCAGGCAGATCGGCACGCGGCGCATCCGCCCGTGGAGCTTCTTCTTGTCCCAAATGCGCGGCGTGTGCGGCAGTCCGTAATTCTCTCCCCAGTGATCGCCGATCAGCTCGAAGCGGTTGCCGAGCTTGCGTTTGAGGAAATGGGCGAAGCGATCTCGCTGCTTGATGGCGAGAAACGCGTTGTAGGCGAATTTGTTGGCGTAGTATTCTTGCGATTTCCGCGCGCGATCCTGCGGCGAATCGGAGGGAAGCGGCGGCTCGGCGAAGCCGTACAGATCGTAATACATGGTGTGAAAGGGAACCTCGGGCATGTCGGCATGGACGGCGGCCGCGGTAAAGCCGGCGTACAATTGGCCCGGCGCGACGCCCCCCGGAGATCGGAACCAGCTCGTGGCGGGATGGCCCATGAAGGCCACCACGGGGCCGGGATCGGGATCGGGCAGCGGCGACGTGTCGAAATCATCCACGGCCGCGGCCATGGGCACCTTGGTGACCTGGCTGACGCCTAGGCGAACAAGTTCTTGGGCGTGGGCGTTTTCAAAAACGCCTTTGATCCAACCTGAGTTCTCAAGCAACGCCCAATGATCGGCCCAGGCGACCTGGCCCATAGTCGACGTGATGGGGTCGAGATAGAGGGAGACGTAGGGGACGCCGGCGGCGACGTTGGTGAGGCGATGGGTGGTCGACCCGTTTTCCGGCCCGAGCAATGTCAGCATTTCCGTGTTGTAATCCAACATAAGCTCGATGTCGTGTTCTTCTAGAAAGTCGGCGATGATCGGCCCATCGCTGAGGCGCGCGTTGAGCGGCCGGTGAAAATCACGGGTGGGCAGGTCGGGCAGGCGGTACACATCGAACCCGGCCGCTTGGGCGGATCGCTCGAGCTGCTCGGTCGTGGCCAGTCGCAAGGGTCGTCGGACCATTTACGCCGGCTCCTCGCTACGCACATAGAGCGCGTCGCCCCAATGGTGGGGCTGATCGGAGGGGTAGGCCGCGTGGCGGCGGAATCCCGAGTCGGCCATGAAGCGATCGATGTCCGCGACCAGCGGAATGTTCTTGTAGATCGGGACGAAAGCCACCTCCGCGTAGACGGCTTTGGCCGTTTTGAGCACCTCTTTCGCGCCGGCGAGCGCTTTGAGTTCCGCCCCTTGCACGTCGAGCTTGATGACGTCCACGCGCGTCCGGTTGATGCCGCTTTCTTGGCACCATTGGTCGATCGTACACACTACGATGTTTTCCGTTCCGACGACGCGCGTCCACTGCTGGCAGGGGTTGCCCTCTTGGAATTCAAGCAGGGAATTCGCCTCGGGACTGGTGGTCAGGTTGATGGTGGTCGTGCCGTCTTCGTCGGCGACGGCTTTGTTGATCGGGTGGACGTTGAGCGGCTCGCAGGTTTTCTTCAATTCGTCGAACACTTTGCCCACCGGCTCGAAGCTGTAGATTTCCGCGCCGGGGTACAGCTGCCGCAGGCCCGACGCGGTCTGACCCGTGTTGGCGCCGCAATCGAGCACGACGTCGGGGCTGGGGACGAGCTTCCGAAGATCGTCGCACCAATGGGCCGACGAAAAATCGACAGGCATCGGACGAACCCCAAACGCGGTGAGTATTTCTTGCAACCGGTGAGAATAGAGGTGTTGCGATAGCGTACGGCGCTGGCCGGCGTGGGCAATGGCCACTCGCTCCTCCGGCCGGTGGAGGTAGTATTTGACCTTCTCCAGCAGATCGACCTCGCTGTCAAAAACGACGCATTCTTTCCCAACCTCGAAACAGTCGTGGATTTCTGGTTGGTCGTAGCACATGAGAAACCCACCGGCGGCGGTGACTTCAAAGTGCCGCATGTTGACACCCGTCTCGGCGTTGCCGTTGACCAGGTTGAGGTTGATCGCCACCTCGCGGAAGTGCTGGAAGTATTCGTCGTCGGTGGGGATAGGCGGGCCGCAAGGCAGGCCGTACGTCGTATCCCAACGCTTGCCGATCAGCTCGAACGCCTCGCCGAGATGTTTTTTTAGAAAGATGACGAATCGATCACGGTTGCGGATGCACAGCGACGCGTTGTAAAAGAGTTTGGCTTGATAATACGCGAGGGCTTTTTGTGCCGCCGTGGCCAGCGAGTCGTCCCGCAGGATCGGCACGCCCAGCCCGTACATCGAATGATAGATGTCGAAGAATGTGCGTTCGGGCAGATCACCATGAACGGCCGCCGCGAGTACACCGGGAAACAGGTTGCCGGCCGGGACGCCGGAACCCTGAGCAAAAAAGGAGGTGTTTTGTGCTCCGACGAACGAGACCACCGGTTTGCATTTGGCCGGATCGAGTGGATCGGTGTTGTAGGCGCGGACCGGCGCTGCCATCCGCAAGGGAAACACGTTGGGCACGCCGAATTGCTGGAGTTCGTGAACCTGAGCCCGGTCCCAAACGCCCTTGCCCCACGTCGTGCTCTGCAGGGACGCCCACGCGATGCCCCAATCAAGACCCTGGAAGACGGTTACCATCGGATCGATGAAATGAGAGACCAGCGGACGCCCCGCGTGTTCGTGCACCAATTCCGTCTGGCCGGCCGGCGTCGGGGGGAGCATGGTCAATCCGGCACCGCCGTTATCCAACATTAGATCGACAAAGCCCGTTTCGGGATCACCGAGGATCGATTTCGCCTCCGACCCGGCCGCCAGGCGACTTGCGAGGTCGGCCGCGTGGCTGTTTCCGCCGGCATTGCGGGGTTGAGGCAGGTTTACGGTCTGGTAACCGAAGGATCGACAGGCATCCTCCCACCACCCGCCGCCGAATACACCAAGACGCATAGACACGGTATCTGACCCCAAAAGTATGAGAAGCGTTATTGTTGATCCGCTGACCACGACCCCGTTCGGCCGAAATCTCGGGGGCGCCCTCGCGACAGAGTCCATCGAAACGTCACGCTTCCCTTATCGGTCACCGGCGGTCGGCGTGTCCACCTATCGGACGCGTCAACGACTAGCAGGCCTTCCCGGCGGCCCAGTTCACGGGCTCCTGGCGGCGGTGACGTTCCGAAAAGTAGCGCGCGCTCGATCGGTCCACCAGGTGCGTCGATGGTCCTTTCAGAAGGCGAGGGGTGTGGCCGTCGGTTGCCGTCGGACGGCCACGCTGACGCTGGTTTGTGCTGCGACATGGTGCGAATACGCATGGCCGGATTCGAGTTTCCGGCCATGTTGGCGGCGCCCGGGAGGCACCGGCAGTTGGGCCTGAACAGCGGAGAAAGCCCTACTGCCCGATGAGTACTCTTAGGATAGGCGAAATGAAACTGGGGCATGAATCAAGGCACGGACCCAAGGCTCGCAGGCCTACCGGTCGAGCCGGCAAGCCGCGAGGGCGTGCTTGGATTCATTGCCTTGCCATGATGATGCCGGCGCTGCTTTGTACCGCTTGCTCTGTCCACTCGGGAATCAGCGTGGGCTTGGGCCTGAGCCCGAAGGGGGCTGCCTCGCGGCCCGTCGAGACAACACGCCTGGCTGCAACTCGATTGGGAACGAATCACTGGCAAAAGCGGGGCGATGAGGCGCCGGCGCCTAAGGAACGGAAGCGATGGCATGTCGATCTGGGTTTTCAAGTCAGCTATACGAAACTGTCCGAGACCGAGCGGATGCTCGAACAACGCCTGGATCGCGCTTTGGCCACCGATGTCTTGAGTGTGTTCGATCCACCCATGACACCGCTGGATCGCCGCGCCCAAGGCGGGCTCAACGCGCTGACGCTGGGAATCGGGCGCAACGAGACCGATTGGTTGTCCTGGACGGCGTATTTCGTGGGCGGCGCCGGCACGGATCGGGAGCATCAGCGCCTAGGGGTATTGAATCTCAAGACGAACTTCCGATACGGCTCCTATCGCGTTGGCTTGCGATCCGAGATTTATCCGTGGGGCCGGCCGCGCTATGGGCATGAGCTGCGATGGGAGGATCGATTGCGTCGCACGCGGCCGTTCGTCTACCTCGGATTCGAGGGGGGCTATGTCAATGGAGAGGGGCGCGGCAGTTATTCCGTCGCGCCGAGAACCATCTACCGCGATAAAGTGGCGATCCGTGATTGGATTCTGGGATTCCCCATAGGCGTCGGGTTTCGCGTTCCGCTCGACGAGCATTGGTCCTTCGCGCTGATGGGTGACTACGCCTTCCACGTCTACCGCCCGCAGGAATACGACAGTTGGAACGCCATCGCGGGTCTTCGATATAGGTTTTAGCGCAGTAACTCAGGGGAGCAATTTCTGATCCGAACCGCGCCCGTAAGGAAACGGCCCCGGTCAGCGCACCCGCCGTCCCCGCTGCAACTAGCGCCGCTGGAACCACCGCCCCTTCCTCACGGTCGGGGTTCGGAGTAGCGCGCATCATTTGCGCAACGGCTCACGACACCCACTTCGCATGCAGCGCCTCGGCCATGGCCTCAAGCTCGGTGTTCTTTTTTCCGCCGAACGAACCGCAGCCGACATCGCAGAACTTGCGACAAAGCGAATCCTGGTCGCCATCGTTCATCACCTGATCCCCCATCGCGAAGAGCACGTTGTCCTCTTTGTAGATGTGGTTTTCGAGCAGTTCCCAGTAGTTGCGTGCCGCACTGCGAAAGTACTTTTCGCCATCGCGGTCGCCGCCATCGAGCACGTCGAGCGCATCGGCCATCTTTCGCGTAAACGCGCGGGCTTGCGTGTGCTCTTCCAACATGCAGCCGATGGGCCCGCCGTCGCGCGGAATTCCGCGTTCTTCGAGCACCGGAAATAGCAGATCTTCTTCTTTGGCGTGATGACAGGCGTCGGCGAAGAGCTTGAAGAACTCAACGCACTCGCCGAGCGCCTGCGTCTCGAACCCTTCGCCGTTATCAAAGCGTTGCACCAACGATTTGAGAACCGCCAGGACCTTGAGGATCACTTGGTGTTCCGCACGAAGCACGGCGGACGGTTTCGTATGATCACCACTTGCATTGGACATTGGATTGTGTCTCCTATCCGTTAAGAGGGGGCAATGAGAATCGCGTCGGCCGGGCAGAGGTAGCCACATACGCCGCACCCGGTACACCCATCCGGCCGGATCTCGGGCAATCCGGCATCGTTCAAACCGATGGCATCCTGCTTGAGCGGGCACCGCGTAATACAATAGTCACAAGGCTGCCCGTGCGTCAGATAGCACAACGAAAGGGTTACCTCCGCGAGGCCCATCGAAACCGCTTCGGGCTTGGTGGGCACGAGCGCCCGAGGTTCGCAGGCCGCGATGCACGGCATGTCCGGGCAAAGGTAGCACGGCGACTCGGCGGGAATGATCGCGGGGGTTCCCGCGTTTTCGCCATGTTCGGGGCCTAGTCGCCGGATCGACTGATAGGGGCACGCCTCCTGGCAATCCGTGCATTGCGTGCAGGTACGGCGAAAGGCTTCCTCGGGCAGCGCGCCCGGCGGACGCACCCACGCGCGCGGTCGCTTGCGTTCGTCGGCGACCTCCCCACCTTCGCCGGCGAAGGCGCGCTCAATGAGTTCAGATCGAACCGTGCGCAACGCCTGCGTCGCGTCGGCAATCATCGTCCGGCTGAACTCGGCAAAGAATTGTCTGCGTGAACATGCCACCAGGCCGCTCGCTCCTACATCGCGGTGGTTCGCATCTCCATGGGCTGTTTGAGCAGCCAGAGGCTGAAGATGCTAAAACAAATCATACCCGCCAGCATGGGCAGCTGACTCCGAAACGCCGCCTTGGCCGATCCGAACAAACGCAACGACGTTTTCTGCGCGACCCACAGGCTGTAAACGTGGCCCACCAGCACGAGCAACACCTGAACGATCCACAGCTTATCCAGCGAAATCATCGGTGGGATCGTCCATTGGGCCGTGCCGAGCACGTTCCAGCCCCAACCGAACGGGTCCGACAAGATCGCTACCACTTTCGGCCCCTCCATCAACAGATGCTCGAGGTTGTGGGCGATGTGGTAAAAGAGCGCGATGGGCAGCATGGCGTAGGCGTAGCGGACGAAATAGTCTTGATACCCGAGCGGTCGGATCGCGCGGCCTGCGCCTGCCTTTTGTGATGCCAGGACCAACAGGCTGTAGATCGCGATGGGGCCGAGCATGATCAGGGCCATGGCCGTGCTAAATCCCAAGATACGTCCCATCCCCGCGCCGCTTCGGATCGCGTCGATAAGCTGCTGCCACACCGGGGTCATGGTCAAGCCGTGAAATCCAGTGATGGCGAGCATGAGCAGCGCCAGATAGGCTTCATCCGTACGCGGCTTGCCTTCAACCGCCAGATCGCTGCCCCACGGTCGGAGGTTGACGGCCAAGTTGTCTTCCGGGCAGGCTTGGATGCATTCCATGCACTGTATGCAGTAGGTGTTGGTTTCGAGCTTGCCGGGGTAGAGGAACGTCGGACATCCGTAGGCGGTTTCACTTCCGGTGACGCACTCCTTGCCGTGACATGCCTTGCAGACGGCCTCGCTCTTGGCACGGACCTCGGTGCCGCCGAAAAGGGCGTACAGCCCGCTCACCCGCCCGACGAGGCAGCCGTAGCGGCAGAAGCTCTTGCGATCAAAAAGCAGTGCGGAAAGGACCGCAAAAAAAACCATGCCAATGGCCAAGTAGGCCGTCATCCGCGGCTTCATGGTGACGCCGAAGCCGAGTTCGACCCAGGTGAGTCCGACGAACATGAGCGTAGCGATCAAAATGTTTCGGATGAAGCGAGGCCACTTATACCCCAGCGTCAACCCCGCGTCGGTCTTCTTCCAGAACGCCAGCTTCTCGACCCATCCGGCGATGGCATCCCACGGGCAGACGTAGCACCAGGATTTTCCGGCGTACATGATGAGCACGATCAGCAAACACCACCAGATCGTCCAGGTTAGAATCGGGGCGATGTTCAACGCGGGATTCTGGTTTCCAAACAGCCCGGCCAGCACAACGAGCACGAAGAGAAAAACCACGATCGCCTGCAGGCAGAATCGGAAAACGCGCGACATCAGCGCCGCCCGGATCAACGGCAGGCTCAACAGGTCGAATCGGTCCGGGCGCGGTGTGATGGCTCCGGTTGAGGATCGTGTCGTACCGGCTGTGTTTGCCAGCAGGGGCATCGAGAGAATCGGCAGGGAAAGGGCCGAGGCCGCGCCGCGTGTGGTACTGCCTTCGCTTCCCGCGTACCGCTCGCCTTCACCGCGAATCTGCTCGGAGCCAATGAAAAGCGTTTTGCGCGGTTTGGGTGGTTCCGCAGGATCGGTCGCACTCGAACGGCGGCTGATCCAATCGAAGACGCCGAAGCTGACCACCAAGACAATGGCGATGGAACCATAATAGAGCCAACTCGGGATGCCCCACATCGAATGCATGAAGTAAGCAGCGGGGTCTTGCTTGAATTCAGCGCGGTGCGCTTCGCTGCATAGCTCGTATCGCTTGGAAAGATACGTCGCGTGATAAACCGGCCGGTCGCCCAGCACCACCCCGCACACGAGACACTTCTTGGCAAGCGTTGCATCGGGATTGGCGTCAAACTGCGCTTTGCATTTGTCGGCGCAAAAGAAATAGGTCTTGCCCTGATATTTCGACGAAATCCCCCAGCCACGGTTGACCTCCATGTGGCACACCACATCGATATGTCGCCCACCGCCCGCCGATTCCGCGGCGACTACGGAAGGCGCGCCGCGCTCGAAGCGATCCCTGCAGCGAGCCATGCAGAAGTAGAATGTCTTGCCGCCCTGGCGCAATGTCAAGGCGTTTGCCGGATCGACCTCCATGCCGCAAGAGGGGCAGTGGACCACGGTGCCCGACTCCGGCGGCATCGCGGGGCGGTCGCTCGGGACGTTGGAGAGGATCACAATGCCGACGATGACCGCGAGCAGACCGTACGGCATCCACAAATGAAAACGCTTCATCGGACGCCCTCCATCACGGCACGCATGGCTGAACGTTCGACAGGCTCTACGGCTTTGGATTGCGCCGCGGTCGCCCGCCGATAGCGCTTGACCTGCACCGCACGCACAACGATGAACCCTAAGAGCATCACGCCCAAACCGGCCAGCACGAACGACATGGCCGACGAGGGCGCCCCAACCACCATCAAGAACGGAATAACCTCGACGCGCCCTTCCACGGGCAGCGAGAGTTCAACGATGTACTCGCCATCCGCGGGAAACGTCACGTGATACTTGTATTCATTGTCGAATGGAGTGCGCGGCGTCGATGAAAGAATCTCGGAGTTGGCGCCGAACGTAAAGGTCTGGAGGATTCGAATGTTGATCTCGTCCGAATAGACGCGATCGGCCTGCCGGTCTTTGATGTAGAGCGCCAGGTTGGCCGGTTGGCCGGGTACGGGGACGCCCGGGTAGGCCGTCAGCAGCACGGTGAGCGGTCCGGTCGTGGCCGGGTACTCGAGCGTGGGGCGTTGAGGGTAGTTTTCCTTGTAGGAATAATGGGGCAGGCCCAAAATGTGATGGCCCCACGCTGGCGATGCGAGTGATAGAAACGTCAGGACACCCACCAACGCAGCCGCAACCGACCGACGCCTGCCGCGGGTTCGGCTTGGCTCGGCTTGCCTGGCGTCCGCCTTCTTTGGTACGGTGATCGTATAGTACAGCGCGCTATCGGAGCATTGGCGAATGCACACCCCGCAATTGTCGCACTCGATCGACGTGGATTGCGTGATCGGGTTGATTCCGGCCTCGCAGACCGGAATGCAATCCTTGCAGCCCGTGCAGGCGGCCGCGTTAAGCTTGATCCGAACCAGCCTCTTCCAGCCCAGCAAACCGTACAAGGCTCCGCCGGGGCACATGGTCCGACACCACCACCTCGGCGACACGAGGACCTCGAACGCCACCATCACACCCAGCAGGATGACCATACCCGTTAGCGATGTGCCGAACACCCACGCATGGATGGTGCGACTGATCACCGCCGGCGGATAGATCAACGCAAACAGCGGCGCGGAAAAAGCGGCCGCCAGCGCTACGCCCACGAACAGGAAAATATACTTGTTGGCGTGGGAAAACTTCACGTTGCCGGGCTGAATCTCGGCGAATCGGAGCAGCTTCCGCAGCTTGCCCGCGACCTCAAACAAGACATAGCCGGGGCAAATCCAACTGCAGAAAACCTTGCCCAGCATCAGCGTCAGCCCGATCGGAATCAGCACCGACAGGATCAACGGCCAATGGATGCTCTTGGACGCGGCCATCGTTTCGACAGCGGCCAACGGATCGGTCAGGCTGACGCCCATCAGCCGCATCGACCAGATCGTGCCCTTGTTGGCGTCGATGAACGCCTGAGGATCGTCCAGCCGCTCAATCAGCGGGTAGATGGCCGTCGTGACGACTTCGCCGCGCATCCCGGCCATCAACTGCGCATCGTCAATCGAGCCGGCCGAGCGATAGTGCGCATAGAGGCTGAGCACCGCTACGCCCACGACAAGCAACAGCGCAGCCGCTTGCGAGGTCCTCCGTAGTATCTGAAGCATCATGCCCCCACCGCCTGTTCTCGTTCCACATTTCGTTGCGACGCATGTTGCGCGGGGCGGCGCGTACGCACGACGCGGATCGCCGGTTCGCCGCGAACGACCGTGCGGCAGATTTCCTCGCACATGCCACAGCCAACGCAATGCTCCGGGAACACGATCGGCGTCAAGAATCGGCCGGGTTCCAGCTTGATGGCGTCGTTGCGCAACGGGCAAAACATGAAACATTCGCCGCAAGGCCCCCGCCGCTCGGCGCTTGCGGCTACTTCGGTCGG
>CAZYXP010000090.1:0-13460 GCA_964651325.1 uncultured Phycisphaeraceae bacterium | reverse complement strand
GCACCCCCCCGCCCAGCAGCGGGCTGAGCCTGGATGATGTCCCCGCGGGCGCGGAATCGATCACCACGTTTAACGGCGAATGGTTGAGCGATGTGTTCGGCTTCGCTTTTCGGATCACGAATCGGGTGGGCGTTTCGACCTTGCCCAGCTCCACCGCGACGCAAAAAGGCGACGTGGTCCTGGTCATCACGGGCGTGGACGGAATCAAGTTTGACGGCATGCAAGTGTTCTCCGACGGTTCGATTCAGGACGTCATCGGCAGGCTCATCGGCCCGGATACGCTCAGCATGGTCGGAGCCGGGACGACTTGGATCATGGTCCGGATCAGCACCCCCAACGCGCCGCCCACGGTCAGCGCGGGGGACGATCAGACGGTTTGTTCGGAGCCGGGTTCGGTGGAACTCGTCGGAGCGGCCGACGACGACGGCGAGCCGGACGAGGCGCTGACCACGGAATGGACGCTGCTCAGCGGTCCCGGCGAAGTCGAGTTTGCGGATCCCGCCGCCTTGGAAACAACGGCCAGGTTTGACAGCGCCGGTGAATATGAACTGCAATTGGAGGCCAGCGACAACGAGCTTACCAATTCCGACACCGTGCTCATTACGATCACGGAGAACACCCCGCCGACAGCGGATGCCGGCGACGATCGCAACGTCGTCGCTGGGCTCACGGCCACGCTACGCGGCGTGGGCAGCAGTGACTCGTGCATAGAAGCTCTTAGTTTCTCGTGGGTCCAGACGGGCGGCGTCTCGGTCGCGCTTAGTGATGCGGCCGTGGCCCAACCCACCTTCATCGTGCCGGGAGACGCGGAAACGCTTACGTTCGAACTAACCGTTGATGATGGTCAAGCGGGGGTCGCCTCCACCATGGTGACGCTGACGGTGGTCGCCAGCCCTAACGTTCGCATGGAGACGAGCAAGGGCATCGTAGTGATCGAGCTCTTGATCGATCAAGCGCCGGCGGCGAGTCTCAACTTTCTCCAGTATGTTGATGACGGCTTCTACGACGGGACCATATTCCATCGGATCGTGCCTGATTTCGTGGTGCAAGGTGGCGGCCTCCTTCCCGGCGGGGCGGCCCAAACGGGCCTTCGCGATTCGATTGTCAACGAATTCAGCCTCGACCGCAGCAACCTCCGAAGCACGGTTGCGGCGGCGAAGATCGGCAACGATCCGGACTCGGCCACCTCGCAATTCTTTTTCAACTTGGCCGACAACAGCGAGAATCTGGACAGTCAAAATGGCGGCTTTACAGTCTTCGCCCGAGTCGTAGAAGGCATGGACGTCGTCGATTCCATGGCGGCCGTAGCGCTGGACGGCGAAATGCCGATCGAGGACATCATCCTGACACGGGCAACGATGGAGTAGCCCCTTCGCCTAGTGGGTTCGATGTCTGAAGCGATGGCATGCTTCGTGT
The DNA here is from genome assembly GCA_964651325.1 of uncultured Phycisphaeraceae bacterium. Classification (GTDB taxonomy): domain Bacteria; phylum Planctomycetota; class Phycisphaerae; order UBA1845; family UBA1845; genus JADFOB01. Next base: position 12,044 of record CAZYXP010000090.1, on the reverse strand, counting down.
AGCGTTTGTTGGCGATCGCCGGGGGCCGCGTGGGCTGAAGCCCACGGCTCAAGGGCACGGCATACTCGAAGAGCTTTTGGAGCCGATGCACGAGTCGTGACACCGCGTCGGACGGGGCCATCTCTACCGAAGCCGGCCATGGGGCTACGCTCCAAAGAGCGTCCGCTGTGCCACCAGCAGGGCGTTGTCCTCGCCAGCGTTCTTGGGCCGGTTGCCCGTGGGGCGTTGTTGTTTCCATGCTTGAACATGCTGATCAAAAAGCGTGCGGCTAATCAGCAGCACGGCCGGGTGATCCAACCCGAGATCATCGGAGACCCTTCTGAGCGCTCGGCATTGCGGCTCGCTTAGTTCGATCTTGGCCATGAGCTCTTGGAAGAGTTTCTGGGGATCGTTGCGCCGGACGTTGCGGGCCAGCCTCTGCTGTTGCCGGGAGAGCCAATACGCCAGAATCACGCCAAAGGCAACGCCAAGCATCACCAACAGCACCGAAACGATTGATCCGCCCTTCTGAAAATGCTCGCGCGTCGCCCGCTGAATCTCTGTCAAATCGCGGGGTTGCAACAACGCCAAGACCCAAATCATGCCGAACCCTCCGAAGTTGACTCTCGTGCGCGCGACGTCGATCCGACGGGGCGACGGACATCCGCCGAACAATCATCGAGCACCCGCCCGGCCCTTTGCCGCACTCGCTCACTGGGATCATGCAACGCGATGTGCTCTATCCGTTGCATGAGTGAAACCAATTGCAGCCGCTGGACGACCCAAAGCGCGCTGCAACGGTTGGCTTGCGACTTGTCGGTCAACATGTTGAGCAACGCCTCGCCGGCATCGGGGGCATCCAAGCGCAGCAGCGACTTTATGGCATTCGCTCTGACCCGAGCGTGCTTCGATTCCAGTTTTGGTCTGGTTACCGCCGCGCGCGCCGGCGCATCGAGTGCGTCCAGCACCTCAATAGCATTGGCCACAACGCGCGGATCCCGATCGTCCGTGGCCGCCCGCAGGATCCGCAAGCACGTTGTACCCGGTACCTGCGCCAACTGGCCCACCGCAAAACTCCGCACGATGGGATCGGCGTCTTGAGCGAGGCGATAAATCTGGTCCTTGAAGGCTACAACCAAGCCCAGCGCGACGGACAGTTGCAGCGCCCGAAGGCGGTCTCGTTCATCCGTGGCGGTCAGCTTGCCTCTGACGAATGACAAGACAAACCCATGCTCGCGGGGCACGGCGTCAAGCAAGGAAGCCCGCTGCTGTTTGGAGCCCCGATCAAAGCCACGCCAACAAAGCTCCATGCACTCGTGAACGGGCGAACGATTTTCGTTCGTCGGGGGCGCGGGTGGGCGCAGGGGGCCGCGCCGCGCCGCGATTTCTCGCTTGGCAACGGCGGCGCCGCGCGGGTCAAGACGCCGCCTGAGGTTCTCCAGCAGCGCCGTGGCCCCCTCGGAGCGATCCGCGACGAGTTGCCACAAGACCGCATTGAGCATGCCTGTGTCACCTCCGTCCATCCAGTTGCGAAGACATTCGAGCTTCCGCTCTGGGCGCTCACCGCTGGCAACCACCAGCTCGACCAAGGCCGACGATTCGGTGGCGTTCAGACGGAGCAACTCGCTTTCACATAGGGCAAGCCACTTGTCGTTTCGAATGCGCCGACATCCTTGTCGAATCGCGGGGTCATTCAACAGCCAAACCTCTCGAACCAGGCCGCGAAGGAATGCCGGATCATCAGCATGCCCGATGCACCCCGCCGCGGAATCCCGCATTCGATCCACACTCAACGATCGAATGACAAACGAAGCGTCACACGCCCCCACCTTCCGAGCGAGACGCTGCTCCACTGCGATCGCCAGCGTCGTTTTTGGCTGTTGGAGCTTTTGTACAACGGCGTCAAAACAATAGTCCGCAAGGCGCATGGCCGCATCGAGCACCTGGATTTCCTGGTGAAAATCCCACGACTGAATCGCCGATGAAGTCGCCTCCGCCAAATGGGCGGCGACCTCGTCCGATGTTGACGCCGCCAGCGGCAATGTCGTCTTCGCCGGCGCATCCTGCCAGCCCCGCACCAACGCGGACAAGGCCCACGCCGCTCTGCCGCGCGTCTTGGCATCTCGCTGCGTCAACGCATCGGCCAGCACATACGCCAGCTTGGCCCCTCCTCCCAGGACGATCAAATCAATCGCCTGGACCCGCTCCGCCCTCGATCCGGAAGTCACCGCGCGCCGGACGGCCTGGGGCAGTTGGTCGATCCGCTCCGCGAGCAGGGAGCGAACGGGTCCATCGGCGCAGATCGGCAAAGACAGGAGCTTGATTTGCGCCGCGACGTTTCCGCGATCGATCAACACCGACAACGCCGCGCGCTGTATCGCCGGGTCCAAGTGCGCGAACGCTTCGAGCAAGGCGGCATCGATGGCCGCGTTGGCATCATGGGCAAGAAACGCAAAACTGGCAGGTAAGCGCACACCGGTCGTCATGTCCGGGATATCGGCATTTTCAGTGGAACCGCTTGCGGGCAATACGTCCCGGCTGCGTGACACTCCAGGCGCAGCGGCAGGCGGGGGTGCGTGACCGATCAGGCGACGTTCCAGGTAATTCCGGAGGGTGCGGCGGATTTGTGGCACCCCCGCCCTCGGGTGTGCCGCAACGCCATCGAGCCAAGCTTTGGCCCCTGCAACAAGCGACCCGCGCGAAGCGCACACCATTTGCTTGCCCCACCTGCGCCCTTGCATTTCGTAGCGAACCGGTCCCCCACCTGCCCTCTTCTTGGTGTCTTTGTGTCCTGGTGGTTACCCCTCCCCGGGGACATTCTCTGCGAAGGCAGTCTCTGCGAAGACATTCTCTGCGAAGGCATTCTCTGCGAAGACATCGCGGACCAGGCCAACCGACTTGCTACAGCAGCTTCTCGAAGATCACGACGTTGTTGCCGCTCTCCGAATCGTATCGGATACCCACCAGATCATACCCTTCAGTGATGGCGGTATGCAGCATCGGGCGGTGCTGGTTCTGGCATTCGAATCGGATCACGTGATAGCCGTTGTCTTGCGCCCACGCATGCTCCGCTTGCATCAACTGCGTGGCCACCCCCGCCCGGCGAAAATCGCTCAAAACGCCGCAAACCCAGCAGAAATAGGTCCGTGGCCTCAATTCAAATCCCGCGATGAACCCGACGGGGCGCCCTTCGATAACCGCGACCATGACACTGACGTTGCGCCTGGCTTCAAACCGCCCGCGGAAGAACTCGACGGTTTGGCTGGGCGAGAAGATGTCGTTGTACAGATTCAGCAGCACCTCAACATCGGCGGGGCTGATGGGCTCTATCTTGGCGTCCGCCATGGTAGGTTAACCTTCCGAATCGTCGCCATTCCCAATGGTTCCGGCCGCTCGCCCGAACCGATCTCCGCTTCCGGTCAGGGGCAAGCACGCCTCCATTGTAGGGCGTTTGAGGACCACCGCAACGCACGACAACCGCCATTCGTACCGGTATTCCCGATGGATCGATGGCCCGGCGATGGGCCCATGATTCTCAAACCAAGCCGGCCAAATCCCATAATGCGTGGTTGACAACGTCCCAGGTGCGGGACGGTTGAGGATTTTCCCTCGTGGCTCAGGAGAAGCTGGGCGGGAAGGTACCGACGGAGATCGCGAGCCTTTCATCAGCGGGAACGCGCGCGGCGATGACCGTTTCGCGGATGCGAGCCTCCCATCGGGGGCGATGGCGACGAAACAGGTGCGTCAAGGCGCTACCCGCCTGAGGGTCAAACTGGCTGCCACCCAAGCGGGCGATTTCCGCTAGCACCTGCTCGACCGGCATGCGCGCCCGATAGATGCGATCCGCCGTCATGGCGTCGAACGCATCGGCCACCATGAGGATTCTCGCGCCGATCGGGATGTGCTCACCGGCCAACCCGGCAGGGGTTCCGGTTCCGTCGAAGAATTCGCGCTGATGCTGGATGATGGGAATCTCGGAGTCGAGGACGCGCATGTGATCGACGATCCTCGTGCCAATCATGGGCACTTGGTCTATGACCATTTGCTCAAGCGGCGTCAAGGGCGAACGCTTCATGAGAATGGAATCGGGCACACCTACTTTGCCTATGTCATGGAGCAGTGCCGCGTTGTAGATGCTCTTGCACACAGCGTCGCTGCACGCCAGTTCCCGTGCAATTTCCCCGGCATAGAACGCGACATTGACCGAATGCTGGGCCGCATAGGGGTCTTTTTCATCGAGCGCCTTTAGGAGCGTAGCGATGCTCTGCGCATGCATGTCTCTCAAGCGCGAGTTGAGCACCGCCACACGCCGGTGAAGCCACGCGACGTCATCGTGCTCGACGTCGGCTTCGACCTCCGCGGTGTCGTCCAGGCAATCACCGAGCCGAATGCAGTTCCGACCCTGACGCTTGGCGACATAGAGCGCCCGGTCGGCAAGACCAATGAGGTCTGCCCCACTCGACACGTCCGCCCCGTCGCTGTCTGCGATGCCCAACGACGCCGTCACCTCAAGCTCGGGGGCAGCTGCGAGGGCGATTGAAGCGGGCAATGCGAGCCGGATGCGCTCGGCCACATGAACCGCATCAACCGCACGAGATTCGGGCAAGATGACCGCAAATTCTTCGCCCCCGAGGCGCCCGACGGTATCAACGTCGCGCACACATTCGCGCAGCACGCCGGCCACCTTGGTCAACACTTCGTCGCCAAGGGGATGTCCACACGTGTCGTTGATGGCCTTGAAGAAATCGATGTCCAAGACGATCAAAGAGACGCAATGGCCGTAGCGCTCGCAACGGTCGAATTCGGCCGACAAGATTCGGCAAAAATGGTCGTGGGTGATGAGCCCGGTTAGCCCGTCCGTGATGGCCGCTCGACGCAATGCTTCATGCATCGACCACGTACGGATGCCGACGCGAACACGGGCGGAAAGCTCCTCATTCAAATGGGTCTTACTGAGATAGTCGTCGGCGCACGCCGCTAGCGCCACGGCAGCCAATTGACTGCCAGGACCACAGCCGAGGAGCACGCAGTACGTCCCCCCCGATTCCGGATCAGCGTGCAGGAATCTTATGAGTTCGGCCCCGCTTGCGTCGGGAAGCTCCTCCTCACAGACCACGACCCTGGGACGTAAGCGCGAAACGGCGCTCTTGGCCTCCGCAACGCCTGATGCTTCAGCGGTCTCAAGACCCGCCCCGACCAGCATCTGCGCGATCAACCGGCGTTGGTCCGGATCCGGCTCGACAAGTAGGACATCTATTCTGGTCGGTCCACCCAAAGAATCGTTCCCACGTCAAGAAGCGGATCGTGCCGCACATCCCAATTGCACGAATACTTTCCCCGGCCGGAGCGGGTCGCCGGGACGGAACATGCGTTTCATAAGTAGATACGACTAACTGACCGGCAGGCTTTAGCCCACAGTCGGGAGGGAAGCGCAATGCTATTTCAGCTCGACATCCCAATAGGCGGCGTCAAGAAACTGCTTCCACGATCCATAGCGGTGATCCGATAACCTGACCGTCACAACCGGATTGCGGGCCGGTTTGACCGGTTTGCGGATCAAGCGCATGTGGGCTTCGGATGGCGTACGGCCACCTTTTCGGACGTTGCATTTTACGCAGGCGCAAACCACATTGTCCCAGGTAAGCAGGCCGCCTCGAGATCGGGGCACGACATGATCGAGGCTCAGTTGAGCCGTACTGTATCGCTTACCGCAATACTGACAGGTGTTGTGGTCGCGAGCGAAGAGATTCCGTCGGTTAAACTTGACCTGTTGCTTGGGAAGGCGAGCGTAGGAAAGCACCCGGACAATCCGCGGCACGGCTATGTCAAAGCGAACCGTGCGTACCCAGTCGTGCTCCGCCGCTTCAAATTCGTACTTGAACGCGCTGATTTCCGTCCAATCGGCGAAATCGTACGTAACGTAGCGCCCGTCTTCAATATCGACGACTTCCGCGACCGGACGGGCCCACGGATCTTCTTTGAACAGGAGGGCAAACGCCCTTTTCACGCTGATGATGCGCAAGGCCATGTAGTGGGCGTTGAGCAAAAGGACGCTACCGTTCAGGCCTGAACAGAGATGGGCGGCAGGTTCATTAGGGAAGACAAGACCCTCCTACTCACATTCGCTAACAGCGATGCTTCAATGCAAACATTCTATCCGTTTTCATGAGTCATTACAAGGAATGAGTCGGAGGTCTGCTCGGGCTAGTGCATTACAGAATCGGCGGCTTCGATGGCACGATGAAGACGTGCTCTGGAGTAGCTTGAGGCAAGCGTAACGCCGCCCCCGGATCGCGCCGCCACCCAACCGCCCGAGCCTGCAAGGGTCGTCTATTCCCGTGAGAATGCGTGCGGCATGGTGCCTTGCAGACCCCGCTAAGGTCGAATGAGATGGGCGGCGCGGTGAACGCGGGTCTGCCGGCAGCGGACCCACGACTACTATGGAGCGACCCTTAAGGCTGCAGGAAAGACGTCGCTCCATCCGCCGAAAGTGTCATGCACGCGCTCGGGCATTGCCTTCTTTTGCAAATGCACAAACCAAGCGGCCGGCTTGTCGGGCATCCCAGATCAGCAACGGTGGGCCGCATGCTCCGGCGGACTCCCGCACCTGTTCCCCACACTGAAGACTTTGGCCCGAGCCGCGGGCTTCAGCCCTCGCAGCCGGGTACGCCACACCGTCACGACTGACGCCGCACCGGGTTTTTTCGAGCCCGACAAATCCTTACACGACAGCACCGCGCGCATACGCGGTGCCGTTTGTTCAGATCCACAGGGCGCAAAACCCTTGGCATCCTGCCACGGGTCGTCCGCAGGCTGGCACCGGATGTCCTGAGTTGGTATCCCTATCCCGCGATAGGGGCCACGAACCTAAGCTCGATCGCTCTATCTGCATTGACAACGACCGATGGACGATGCTACGATAGCCGTACAGGCCTAGGCTTTGCGGCATCCGATCGGCTTGGGTGAACGTGTCTGGGTTCGCCGGACGGTGTCCCGCATTTCGGGCTAGGGCCTGACCGCAACGGTAGGGGCGAGCCGGGGCCGCGGCATTCACCAAACGCCCACTCAGCGAACGGGCGCTGTGATTTGGTTGGCAACGGACCCCACTTTTGTTTCTAGACTTTGGTAGCGGGATGAAATGTCATGACGAAGCGAATCGGTAGCATGCGCGGCGACAGGTTGGATCGCGCGGGCAGGCAGCGTGGATCGAGCATCGCAAAGAATCTGAAGTCGGGACCTTGTCTGACCCTGATCGTTGCGGCGACCTTGCTGGCACCGATGGTACCGGCGAAGGCTCAGGACCTAAGAGAGGCGGTGTCGGAGCGCGTCAAACATGCCACGATCATGGTCTTCAACTTCCACTCGAAGAGGAAGAAGAACGACACGCCAATCGCTTCCGGTTCAGGCTTCTTTATCAACAGCACGGGCATGGCGGTCACCAACAACCACGTCGTGGATCCCACGCATGATCCCGCCCACACCAAGGACCCGGGCTTCAGGCAGCAGTATCATTACACCAACGGGCGCATCACCTTCCAGGTCGTTACCGATGCGGGCACCGACGAGGAAAAAACCTACGACGCCGACGTGCTGTACCAAAATGAATTCGCCGACCAAGCCGTCTTGCAGGTGTTTGACACGGATGGAGAAAAACTCGAAACGCCCGACTATCTGCGTTTGTTGCCCAATTCCCGTTTGAAAAACCACATGAAAATGTTTGCCTTGGGCTTCCCCGGCGGAGACGGCCAGAGGAGCGCGAAGGACAAACACCCGGCGGTTACCATTACGGCCGGGCATACGATCAGCATTCCCCGGACGCCCGCCGGACGAGTTCGCATGGTGTATACGGACATCAACGTGCGACCGGGCAACAGCGGCGGTCCGGTCGTCAATCTCGACGGGTTCTTGGTGGGCACCGCGACGCTCATGACCAAACCCAAGGACCGCGAAGATACTGGCGGGGCCAACTACAGCGCGCTCGTGCCGGCCAAGCTCACGTCCGACATGATCCGGTACGCCTTTGACCTCCACAAGCTGCCCGATGCATCCGACGTAATCCCCTTCATGGACATGCTCACGCAGGAGGACGGCCATCTGCGCATCCCGGAGTTTCGCCGGCTCGATGACAAAGACGCCCTGTTTCACGAAGACGGGGACAAAGACCACGGAGTTTTTGACACCAAAAGCATCACATGGGACTCCCCCTTGGGTAAGCTCGAAGTTCCCACCAGCGCGGTCGCTTACGTTATTACCAATGACGAGGGTTCGCACCTCTTCCTGGAGGGCGGGAATCGAATTTCATCAGAGGACGTCGAGGCGACCGTAGAGTTTACGCCCTTGGGCGGCACCAAATCGCCCATGAGTATCGACGATGTACACGTCATCGGGCTGCGAACCTCCGGTCGAGAGTTGCATCCGGTTGTGGGCAAGGTGGTCGTCCTCGATTCTGATCTCACGCATCTGGTCCTTATCGACCCGAAGGGGACAGTTGAGTTTGAGGGGAAGAGCACAATCAAGCTCGAACTCGAACAGATCGAACGGATCGATACCAATGACGACGACGAACAGGTCGTCATGCTGGTCGATGGTCGGCGAATGACCGGACAGTTCAGCGAGGACAAGTACAAAGCCACCATTGCCGCAACGCGTACGCCGATCGAGTTCGGCTTGAGCGAAGTGACCACGGCGACGATCGAGATTCGTCACGATCAATCGATGGCCGTGGGTGGGCTGAGCCTGCTCGACGTCTTGGCGTCAGCCGGTTCGGAGGTACGCACCGTTCTGATGTCCTTGGAAGAGTCGGACGATGTCTCAACCGTTCGAACCAAGCTGGACAAAATGATCTCAAACAAAAAGAGTTTCCGAAAAAAAGCCTTGGCACAGAAGGAGCAGTACCTCCTGCTAGATGCTGTCGCAACGGTGCGCGATGGCGACGCCGCAGCGGCCACCAAGCTGTTCCGTAAGGCCAAGAAGGCCAACAATGAGAACATTGCTGCATACGCTCTGGCATGTGGCGACGTCCTTAACCATTATGAAGACTTCAAGTTCAAGAACCGCTCACTAAGCAAGAAAAGCACCTTCATCGAGGCCGGAATGCACCTCTCTCGCTCCTACATCCGGCAGGCGCGGGAAGGCCACGCAAACGCAAAAAGCCTCGATGGCAAGAATCGCGGAGAGTATTACACCGCCATCAATATGGTAAAGAAGAACGAGACCAAGCTGCGGGTCGCGTCCGTCTTTATCGGCACAGAAGCGGAGGACGAACTCCTGCGCCTATGGAAGCTGGGATTTGACGTGGCGCTAAGAGAGTTTCAGCGCGTTTCCGACGAGATCGCTGATGCGGGCGGCAGAGGCCGAAACGGGGGCAATCGCAGACAGGGTAACCGAGGTGGCCGCAGGGGCGGAGGCGGCGCACAGCGGCGAGAAATCGACAAACTCAATGAGCACAATGAACGCGTCGTCAAGGTGCTTCAAGAATACTTCATGAAGATGCTGGAATACGGCTTCCGCATCGAGGATCCCGACATCCAGCAGCAACGCGAGCAACTCGCCGACCGATCCCGGTACGACGATGACGATATCGACGAACCGTAAAAGGAACGACTGGGCCGGGAGGCACGCGCCGCCCCATTTGGGGAGGATTCAATAACCGTTCGTTTCCACGGGGTGCGCGGCGCGACCCACAGTGCGGTCGCGCCGCTCAACCCGTGGCTTCAATCCTCGTTCCCTCAGACGCCGAAATCCGCATTCCCAGGTCGCTACTACGGCTTTCTGATTGCCGGCACGCCCTCGCCCAATCCCGCTATTTCGTGGCTGCGGCTTGACCGGGACGCATCATCCTGTCTATCCTGTCCATCCTCATGCAAACTGATTCAACCAATCCCAAGCGGCCTGATTCCAAGTCGCCCGCCGCCAATCCAGCCAAGAGCGGCTTGGCTTTGGTTACGGGCGGAACCGGCCTGCTAGGAAGCCACATCGCAGAGCAGCTTCGACGGCAAGGCCAACCGGTACGCGCGATCTGCCGCAAGGGAAGCGATACAGCGTTTCTGTCCCAAATCGGGGCGGAAATCGTACATGGCGACCTAACCGATGCCGATTCGCTGCAGCGTGCCTGCGTGGGCGTTGATGCTGTGTATCACGCGGCCGCCAGGGTGGGCGACTGGGGGCCTTGGAAGGATTTCGTGCGGGTTTCTATTGAAGGAACACGGCACGTCATCGAGGCAGCGGCCAAGTGCAACGTGCGGCGATTGCTCCACATCAGCTCGATCAGCGCCTATGGCCACCCCAACGAGGCAGGGCTGGTCTTGGACGAATCCGCCCCGCTAGGCGTCGATTTGCACCGTTGGAGCTACTACAGCCGGGCGAAAGTCGCTGCAGAGGGGCTGATTTGGGCGGCGCACCAGCAGAAGCGTATCGAGGCCACGGTCATCCGACCTAGCTGGCTCTACGGCGAACGGGACCGAGCAACGCTGCCCCGGCTGATCGACAAAATCCGTCGGCGGAAGGTCAAGCTGATCGGCGACGGAAACAACCGCCTCAACGTCGTTCATGCGCGCAATGTGGCCGAGGCGGCGATTCTGGCCGTGGGGCATGACCGGGCGATCGGCGAAGCGTACAACGCCTGCCACGACGGCGTGATGACCCAACGGCAATACTTCAACATGGTGGCCAGCGCAATCGGCGAGCCGGAGATCAAGGCATCCGTGCCCTACGCCGTCGCCTACCAGGCGGCCTTCGCGATGGAGTGCCTAGGCCATCTGTTTCGCACGAAGCGGCCTCCACTGGTGACCCGGTACGCGGTCTGGCTCATGGGTCGGTTGTGCTTCTTCGAATGCCAGAAGATCAAAGATCAGCTTGGTTGGACCTCCGGGACGAGCTACGAAGACGGCGTGCCGGCAGCGGTGAGGGATTACCTGTCGGGCGGCTGCGAGCCGGGCCTCCCGCGCTCGAGCGATCAACCACAGAACGTAGCCGAAGCCGTCACCTGACGCGCCGACGCTCCAACAGCGTCACACGGATTCCGAGACCGAAATCGCGGTAAATCCGCGCGAGAAGATTCCCTCAATCTTCGCATAGCCCCCAACCCTGCCACATTAACACACCGGCAGAAAAGCCTAGCCTTGCAGCATCGGGTTTGTCGATGAGAACCGCTGTAGGTATTCGTTGGATTCGCATGCGCGGCAAACGCGGAACCCATGGTGTCGCTTGGGAGGATTGACCATGAAAGATCGAAAAACGGGCGGATTGGCGGGACGATCGAGACAAGCTCATAAGAGGCAGCGTTCGGATCACTTTCATTCCCAACAACTAATCGATGAGTATCTGGACACCGAAATCGAGCCCTGTACTGTACGTTCCATCCCGATTCGAGGGCGAAGCGACTTTCTGCCAACCGTAGCGACCTGCGTAATGACCGATCCTTCGACCGAAAACGCCCAACTGGAATTGCCCCTTGAACATGCCGTGGACGCCCCAACCCACTGGGTTGAGGGACGGGAATCCGATGGCCTGCTCTATGCGAACGTAGAGCCCCATGAAGAGGACAAAGACACCAAAACCACCGCATCCCCGGGGCAACCCAAGCGCGCCGCTCATTTCGAAATGTTCGAGTTCTCAAGGCGCAGGAAGGGCGACTCGTTCTCGGTCAAACGCTTCCTTTGTGGGTGCTTGGTAGGCGGTGGCGTAGCCGCCGCGGTCCTCTTGATCATTCAAGTCGCGCTGTAGACCGCATCAATGTAGCCCAGCCGCCGTGTAGCCCAGCCGCCCTCGGCTGGGTCCGCACGAATCCGCCGGCATGGGTACGGCCAACAGAGCCGCGGGCGCCAGCCCGCGGACATCCCCGGGCACGCGTATCACCCGACTTGCGCCAGGTGTGCCGAAAAGAAATATGTCACCAGGCTTGCGCCAGGTGCTCTGATAGGATCACAGCGCCTCGAGCCGCTTCTCTTTGTCGCAGATCTGAAGCGCCTCGACCAGGTCACCCATTTCCCCCTGGATGATTTTTTCAAGGCTGTACAGCGTCAGGTTGATCCGATGATCCGTCAGACGGTTTTGAGGGAAGTTGT
>CAZYXP010000089.1:0-13563 GCA_964651325.1 uncultured Phycisphaeraceae bacterium | reverse complement strand
GTCGCCCGCGATCGCGGGCCGGCTCTCCTGAAAACGACGATTCCAGCGTAAAACGACGGGTATTTGATCGCTCTTGCCGCGAGCTAACCCAGTCAACCTAGCCGCCTTGAAGCGTCGCTATCGTGATTCGGGCAAACCCCCAGCGGCCGTTATCGTGTATGGCCGAGCGGTCTTCTCCACCTCGTACGCAATCGTCAATTGGTCTTGCGGAGCACGCGCGCGGCCACGTCGAGGCGAAGATAGAATCTTGCGTCGTCCACTCTGCCGCGTTTGCGAAGCTCGGCCGCCAAAGCGGCGAGGTTTCGAGGACTCTTGAAGTACCATCGCCCGGGGAAGGCGCCGCGGAACGCGGCCTTGACCGTACCCAATCCATAATCTCGAACGTCGCGACTGAGCTGGTCGAGTTCGATCCGGCCCACGTAGACGACCTGTACGGTGCCTTTGGCATCGATCAGCAAACCCGTCGGAAGCGACAGTTCCCCGCCACTGAGTCCGCGCACGTGCTGGATGATCGCTTCGATTGTGTCGATGGTCGGCACGTCGCCGTCGATGAATCGAAGCGTCGGGCGGGAAGCATGCGAGGGATTGAGTTCGGCGAGAAACTCCCTCGCGCGGGCGCGATCCGCGGGTTTGTCCACGTTGAGGGCCACGACGCGAATTCCATCTCGCTCAAGCCGATCGAGTTGAGCATTCCACTCGCGAAGTTCCGCCAAACAAGGGGCGCACCATTGGGCCCAGAGACCCACCAGCGTCACCCCTTGGGCATTTTCCGAGCCGAAAAGCTCTTTGGCGGTCGATGCCGGCAACGGCAGCGGCCTGCGGAGTACAATCCGCGCGCCGGACGGCGGCTTCTCTGTATGACGCACCGTTTGCGGAATCACGACGCGAGGGCGAGGCGTTTCCGTGATGGCCGAGCCACCCTGAGTCACGCGATAATGTCGGCCCGGCCGGACTCCCGCAACCTCCTGGATATCGCCACCGGGCCAGCGGATGACCACGCGGTCGATGATGTCACTGTCGGCAAGCCCGAAATGAAGCCACTTGCTCGACTGAGACAGATAGGCATCCCCCGCGGTCACTGTTCGACTCAATCGTCGGCCGGCTACGTGAACCTCGACGGTCGCCCCGACGCCGTCGCGATTGCAGGACGTTCCACTCAGCTTGACCGCGATGTAGTGCCCGCCGGGGCTGTAGTCGTTCCTCATGAAGCGCAGTTGCGGCCCGCTTCGGTTCTTGTACCAGAGGTCGAGATCGCCATCGTGATCCCAATCTACCGCCGCGACGGCACGACCATCATCCGTGAAATCCAATCCACTCAGCGCGGAAACGTCTGCGAAGCTAGCGCCGTCCAGATTCAGGTAGCAACAGTTCCGCTCGTGCCCGCTCCAGGAACTGCCGGCGTCCATCAGACGCGTGAGGGCCGCCCATCCAGTCTTGTAGGGCTTGTCTTGATCACTACCCGTCGGTGACTGCGACGCAACGCGCCGCCAGAAGAAACTTCACAAATCGTCCTCAAGGGTGTTTGTGAGGAATCCGTTGGGCACGACTAGGTCGTCGTATCCGTCGTTGTTCAGATCGACAAACCGAGCGCCCCACGCCCACCGGCCCATGCGCACACCGCATTCGTCGCTGCCGTCGCGAAACGTGCCGTCACCCTGATTGATCAACAATGAATTACCGAGGCTGTGTCGCTGTATGCCCGCACGTGCGTCCGCAGCCGCTTCGACCTTGAAACGCGGCTGATACGCGATCCTCCGACCTGCCGAGGAAAACATGTTGCTGACGTAAAGATCGAGATCGCCGTCCAAATCAAAATCGGACCAGCTCGCGCCCATACCGGCGGCCTGATCCTCCGCGCCCGCTTCAGCGGCTACATCGACGAAAGTGCCACGATCGTTGCGGTAGAGGTTGTTTCTACCGAAGTCGTTGACGACGTAAAGATCCGGGTCGCCGTCTCCGTCGTAATCGGCCCATGCGGCCGAGAGGCTGAATCGCCGGTTGTTCGCGTCGAGCCCAACCTCGGCCGTCACGTCCACGAACCGGTCGTTTCCATCGTTTCGAAGCAGATGGTTGGATGGCCCGTTGTTCGCGTCGTGAAACGGCATCGGAATACTGATGCCGTAGCCCAGCTTGACGTAGCGACAACCGAAGATGTCCAGATCGCCGTCGAGATCGTAGTCCGCAAGGCTAAGCGAATAGAACGACGCCGGCGTCGGGCCGCGCATGCTCACAAATCGCGTAAACCGTCCCGCCCCATCGTTTTTGCACAGCACAATGGTCGGACCGATCGCGCAAAGAAGATCCTGATCGCCGTCGTTGTCCATATCGGCCAAGAGCACGCCCTTGGTGTCGTCGAGCCACGCGACACCCGCTTTGACTGCCATGTCGAGCACCGTGCTGTCTTCTTGCTGAATCAGAAGCTTGTTGGGCAGGCCGGTCCCCATGGCCACATAGATATCGTCGAGGCCGTCGCCGTTGACATCGCCGATGGCTATGCCGTTGTGGCCGAAATAATTCCGCTCGCCGACGCTGTCGATCCGATCGTGCCAGTATTCTGCGCCACGCATCCACTGCAGCCGGTCGTCGCTGAGGTTGGCCAGCACTGCATCCGTGCAATCTGACATCAGGGGCCGCGCGGCCGATACATCCTCAAACGCAAGCAGGCGTACAGACTGGATCAGGGGCTGCTCAGGCTGCTTGCTTTCCTTCCACCCAACGCGCCATTGCGCGGTTTGCTGGTAGGGCGCCCCCGCTCGCTGGCCAAAGCCCTCGAAACGCACTTCCGTGGTCCACCGGCCCGCGCTGGTCGGCGTGATTCCCACGACCTTGAACTTGAAACGCGGCGACGAACCGTCGCGATCAAACGGTGCCACCAAATCAGCGATGGCAGACGCGACCGACTCGGTGAGATTGGCGGCCAGTGCTTCTGCCGTAGCGCGCCTTGCATGCACGTTTCCGCCGACCGTCCGCAGGACCATGTTGCCGGGACGCAGGGGCGTCGAACGAGCATTCGGCGCAACGAGTGAAGCCAGGCCGTCCTTCGCCAGGCCATCCTGCGAAAACAGCTTCGCGAGCGACGCCAGACGCTTGCTGACAATTGAAGACTTAACCTCCGTGGGCCAATCGTCTTGGAGCGGATCAATGCGTTCGGTGAGCGCTTCAACCCGATCTGCGTCTGCGGAGGCCTCGGGCTCCGTGGGCGGCGCGCCATCGACAAGACCACCCATGCACAGCAGCGCAGCCGTCGAAATCGCGTACTGGACCGCAGAGACGTAGCGTTCGATGTTCGCCCGGTGTACACCGCGCCCACGGAGTCTGGGGAAGCAAACGCTCGCGCGCAGCGTGTGAAGTATGTCGGCTAGAAACGGAATCTGCCCGAACGCAAGCCAGAAGTGAATAAGCGTGTTTTTGAGTGAGCGCACACCGCGATCGTACCCAAACGGACTTCTCGATTCAAGGTAAGGTAATCGGCCGCTTCAACGGCGATTCGTACCTGCGTGAGTGCTCCGATGTGCGCGCCGCGCACCGGGGCACTCTGCCCCACAGTGCCCAACATTCTGCTTGCTGCTTCCCCGTTTGGCACCGGTCAACGCAGGCCACGCCTACTCCGTCGTAGAGAACGTCACATGGACACCTCTGAAGAGCGCATATGAACAACCGATCTCGGGAGGAATCCAGCAAAGCGACCCTTGATTCGCGTAGGGACACGCGCTACTATGGATACCTAGAAAACGGTGAATGCTCGGTTTTCCAAGGGCGATGAATGGGTTTGCGTCGAAGCCCTGCCGCCCGCGTCGTGGGGCATTTACCGGAAGGCTTGGGCCAACTCTACCCATCCGGTTGTCACAGAGTGGTGGCCCCACGTACAAGCGTCGATTCTCTCGTCAGGGCTCATTTTGCGTTGGTTTTATAGGACTGGCGCAAACAGTCGGCGCGGGGCGTCAATAAGGGAGAAGGAAGAATACCTATGGCTAGGACGACGATTTGCTTTGGCTTGTGCGCCCTGTTTGTGGCCTTGGCCGGGTGCGAAACGAAACCTGGGACCGTCGTCGAGGATGGTTCGACCAATCCAGCGGACCAGGAAACCGGCGCCCCCCTGCTCGGCGCAGACAATGGCGAGCCGTCCGACCCCCAGGCTCCGGAAGATCCCGCCCCCCAAGACCCTGACCCGCAAACTCCGGATAACATTTCAGACAATCCCGCCGACTTACCGGACGAAGAGCCGACCAATACGGACCAGCCACCTGCGGATCCAAACGAGCGGGAACCGGCGGTTTGGAACCCCGCATTCGACGCTTCCGCAACTGGCGCCCTATCCGCCGTTTGGGGTAGTGCTCCGGACGATGTCTGGGTTGTAGGAGGCAAACCCGATCAGGGTGAGATCTACCACTTCGACGGACAGGCATGGCAGGCGATGGACGTGCCGGACGTGCCGCTGCTGGTGTGGGTCTACGGCTTCGAGCCAGACGACGTGTACGCCGTGGGGTTAGGCGGTGGCGCGGTTCACTACGATGGCCAATCATGGACGGCCATGTCCACCGGAACGACCGAAGACCTTTGGGGCGTATGGGGATCGGCTCCCGACGACATCTGGGTTGTTGGCGGCAACGTCGGCCAGGGTGAACCGACCATCTTGCACTACAACGGAGCCAGCTTCAGCGCCGTTACCGCGCCGGCCAATGATCGCGACGCGACCTCCCTGTTCAAAGTGTGGGGCATAGGTTCGAAGGTCTTTGCGGTCGGCGAGCGGGGTCTCATTATCCAATTCGAAGAGGGCAGGTGGTTCCAGGTGCCGGCCGGCGCCAATGCGGACGAGGACTTCGTCGCGCTTTGGGGGACGAGCGAGGATCACATCGTCGCGGTGGGCGGCCGGTCGAGCGCGCGCCTCTCCGTTTACGACGGAACCTCCTGGACCACAACCAGGCCGAACGGCATCCCCGGCCTCAACGCCATTTACATGGTGGAACCCGACGAAGCCGTTGTCGGCGGGGTTAGCGGCTACGTTGGCAGCTACAATCCGCTCACCGATACCCTGACCACCCACGAGGCGGACACCAACTTGGCCGTCCACGGGGCGTGGGGCGACAGGGGCGGTCGCTACTATGCGGTCGGCGGACGCTTTGCGACTCCGTTTTCAGGCGTGGCGCTCTTGCGCACCTTTGGCGATCCCGGCATTAGCCCGGCTCCGCCGTTGGACGCGGCGCCCGAATGCATGGCCAGCTCCGATTGCCCAACCGGCCGCACCTGCCAAAGCGGAGCGTGTGCGTTCGCTCCGGGCTGTTCCGGTGAGGATGATGACTCCGACGGTTGGCTCAACTCCTGCGACAATTGCAAGAACCACGCCAATGCCGATCAAGCGGATGCCGATGGCGACGGACAAGGCGATGCCTGCGACGCCTGCCCCGGATTTGATGACGCCGCCGATGTAGACGGCGATGGGGTGCCAGACGGCTGCGACATCTGCATCGGGTCTGACGACACGCTGGATACCGACGCCGACGGCGTACCTGACGGTTGCGACCTTTGCCCCGGCGGCAATGACGCTGCCGACGCCGACACGGACGGCGTACCCGACGGGTGCGACAAGTGCCCGGGGTTTGACGACAGCGTGGACGCCGACAACGACGGCGTGCCCGACAATTGCGATGCCTGCGCCGGATTCGACGACAACAATGACGCGGATGGCGACAGCGTACCCGACGCGTGCGACATCTGCCCCGACTTCGACGACAGCGAGGACGACGATGGCGATGGGATTCCCAATGGCTGTGACGCCTGCAACGGCAACATCGCCGATGACGTCGATGCCGACGGCGTCCCGGATGCGTGCGACATCTGCGACGGCTTCGACGATAACGCCGACGCCGATACCGACGGCATCCCCGACGGTTGTGATGCCTGTCCCGGTGCCGACGACAAAGATGACGCTGACACCGACGGCGTGCCCGACGGATGCGACATCTGTTCAGGTGGTGACGACAGCTTGGATTCCGACGGCGACACGGTGCCCAACTTCTGTGACGCATGCCCCGGCTTTGACGACAACGCTGATGCAGACGCCGATGGCGTGCCCGATGACTGCGATATCTGTTCCGGGGCGAACGATACCGAGGACGCCGACGCCGATGGTGTACCCGACGGCTGCGACATCTGTGCGGGATTCGATGACAATGTGGACAGCGATGGAAATGGTATTCCTGACGGCTGCTGCGCGGCCGAGCCGGACTGCCTGCTGGGTGAGACCTGCACGGCCGGATTCTGTGAAGCCGTGGCGGTCGACATCGAGCTGGGAACTGGGAATCCCTATGCCAAGATTGTTCAAGGCGGGCAGATGCCGATGGTCCAGGGTTTTCAAGGATTCGGCGAACTGCGGCTCGGCTATCAGACGCTTGGGTTCACGGCCAACGGTTCCGCCACGATTTCACTTTCGGTTATCATGGTGGACGATGGCACCGTGGTGCTGAATGTGCCCCCAGCGGCGGGGAATCCGTTCGTCGAGATTGCCCCGGGGATCAACCAGCAGCTCAATGATTTTTGGTTTATATTCCTCAACCCGGCGACGCTGTTCGGTCGGGAGGCCAACCTGGTGTTGACCATCACTGATGAGACCAACCCAGCCATCTCGGTTACCATTCAGCAAACGGTGGTCATCGTGGATGCGAACGGTTGATGATTCTGTTGGGGGGGGGCATGAGTCCCCCGCGAGCGACAGCAACGGAAACGGTCGAGACGGAATTCGACACCATGAAAACGCTCTTCCGAACTGCCACCACGACGATACTAGCGATTGTCTTGCTCTCAGGGTGTGCACAACCGGTAGGCGCCGGAGTCGGCGACGCCGAGGAAGGCCCAGCGCCGCGAGCGACGGAACAAGCCTGCGTCGACGACGACACGTGCAACGGCGATCTCGTCTGCCTGAACGGCACTTGTGGGGATCGCAGCGCAGTCGGGGCCGGCGATGGAAATGGTTCGCCGATTGACCGCTGCGAGACGGAACCCGACTGCGTTCTGGGCGAGGCCTGCGTTGGCGGATTCTGCGAACCCGTGGCGGTTGATATCGAGCTCGGCGTCGGTGCCGCTTATGCCAAGATTCCCCCCGGTGGAGAACTGCCCTTCGTTCGAGGGTTCCAGGGATTTGGCGAAGTCTACCTCAGCTATCAAACGGTGGGCTTCACACCAAACGGGGCGGCTACGGTTTCGGTTTCGGTCAACATGGTCGATGACGGCACCGTGGTCCTAGGTGCGTTTCCCGCGGAAGGGAATCCGTTCGTCGAGATCGCCCCTGGGATCAACCAGCAGCTAGACGATTATTGGTTCCTGTTCCTCAACCCCGCGCCCTTGTTCGGCAGGGAAGCCAACGTGGTTTTGACCATCACCGACGACGCTGACCCGGCCATCTCGGCAACCATCCAACAAACGGTGGTCATAGTGGACGCGGCCGGAAGATCGTGATATGAAGGCGGTAGGGAACTCGTTTCCCGTCGTGCCAGGTCAAGCGAACGATCAAAACGGATTGCGTCAAAATGAAAAACTGCTTCCAAACTGCGGGTATCGCGGTATTCACGATCACCCTAATCTCGGGTTGCCCACAGTCTCCAGGAAATGGCGAGGATGGTCCTGCGGCCGGCGAACTGGGCGGGTCTTGCCTTGCCGGCGATACGTGCAGTGGCGATCTCGCCTGCGTAGACGGCCTGTGCGCGCAAAGCGCCGCAGATGGAACGGGCCCCTTCCTTGACGATGGCCCGGTCGCTGAAAACGTCAGCGCTGCGTTAGGCAAGGTGATGCCGTCCGCCACCGCCGAGCAGCTTGCCACGTTCGATCGCGGCCGCGAAGTCATCCAGGGGCGGTTCAGCCTTGCCGACGGACTCGGTCCGGCTTTCAACGTGACGTTCTGTGGGGCCTGTCACGAGAAGCCCACTCCGGGCGGCAGTGCCGGGCTGTACCGCAACTTTTTCCTTGGCGGCCGGACCACCAACGACGGCGCGTTTCTGTTCAGTGATTCCGCCGGCGACGCCGGGGGTGTCTTGCGGATCTTTTCCTACGGGGAAAACGAAACTGCCAAACCAGCCGTGCCGGATTCTACGACTATTTTCGCCCAGCGAAATGCCATTCCCATGTTCGGCGTCGGGCTCATGGCAGAGATCAGTGACGAGGAAATACTATCTCGCGTCGATCCGGATGACGCGGATGGCGACGGCATCAGCGGCCGGGCCAATTTTGATCGCGGCTTTGTCGGTCGGTTTGGGCGCAAGTCTCAAACCGTGTCGATTGAGGGCTTCATCCGCGGCCCCTTGTTCAACCACCTGGGGATTACGACGGATCCATTGACCGACGATCAGCGAAGCCGGCTTCCTGTTGACAGTTCCACGACGGCGGTCATGAAGGCCGTGGCAAGAATCGCCCTTCCAGATGGCCAGAAGCTCGGGCCCCACATGCAAGCGGCCGCGGTAGACGGGCCCAACTTCGATAACGACGGCGCGATCGATCCGGAAATGTCCACGGACGATCTGTTTGACCTCGTCAGCTTCGCCATGCTGCTTGCCGCTCCGGAATTCGAGGCACCAACCGCGCAAACCCACAGCGGGCGTTTGCTCTTCCTTGAAGCCAATTGTGCCGCCTGCCACACAGCCCGCCTGCAGGGACCTCGCGGACCGGTTGGCGTCTATTCAGACCTGCTGCTACACGACATGGGCGAGGAATTGGCGGATGGCCTGGTCATGAAAGACGCAAGTGGTTCCGAATTCCGAACCCAACCGCTGTGGGGCTTGGCCTCGGTCGGCCCATACTTGCACGACGGTCGCGCAGAAACGATTGAGGGCGCCATACTCGCCCATGGTGGCGAGGCTCAAGCGTCGCGCGACGCGTTCGCTGCCTTTTCGGAAGATCAGAAGAGCGACGTTGTCGAGTTCCTTCTCTCGCTGGGCGGACGCGATCAGGCGAGCACCGGGCTGGTTGAACCGGATGCTCCGGTGGTGGCCACGGGCGAATACGGCGGTCCGTTCCGCGACCTCTCCGATGATGAACTCGCTCGGTTCCTTCGTGGCCGCGAGCTTTTTGACCATGAGTTTGGCCAGGAATCCGGCGTTGGTGCGCTGACCGGGGCGGATGGTGTTGGACGATTCAACGGCGACAGCTGCCGCGCATGCCATTTTGATCCCGTCATAGGTGGTGCAGGGCCAAGGGGGGTCAACGTCATGCGCCACGGTTCGATCGATGCCGACGGCGTTTTCTCGGCTCCATCGACTACGCCCAATACGATTTTGCATTCGCACATCCGGATAGGCGGCGATCCTGCAACACCGACCGACGAGATTACGGTGCTTGAGCATCGGCAGACCCCAGGCGCATTGGGTCTGGGGCTGGTCGATGCGATTTCGGAGGAGACGATCCGATCCAACGAAGATCCGGATGATCTTGATGGCGATGGGATCAGCGGACGGGTGCACGTGCTGAGCGATGGCCGTGTGGGCCGCCTCGGCTGGAAAGCCCAAGTGCCGAATCTGGCTGAATTTGTGCGCGACGGCATGGCCGCGGAAATCGGCTTGACCGTGGCCGCTCAGGAAGGCCTCACGTTTGGAACGACGACAGATGACGACGGCGTTCCTGATCCGGAATTTAGTGCTACCGACGCCGAAGATATGACGTTCTTTCTGACCATGCTGGCGCCACCGCCGCGGCAGGCCGTCGAGACCGCAGATGCGGCCACCGTCAGCCTGGGCGAAGAATTGTTTGAATCTGTGGGCTGTGCCAAGTGCCATATTCCGACCCTTACCGGGTCGCTCGGCGACGCCAACCTGTATTCGGACTTGCTGCTCCACGAAATCCTGGCAGAGGGCACGGCCGGCATCGAAGACGGCGACGCGGGGCAGAGGGAATTCCGTACCGCGCCGCTGTGGGGCATGAGTACCTACGGACCCTACTTCCACGACGGAGCCGCCGATACGATCGACGAGGCCGTGCTAATGCACCAAGGCGAAGCGGCCACCGTCCGCACCGCCTACGAGGAACTGGATCAAAGCGAGCGTGACGCGCTGCTGGCGTTTTTGGCGACGCTTTAGCGACTGCGTTGTTGCGCTGGTAGGCGGAGCCGGATTCCGCCGCCATGGACTTCCGCAAGATCAGCGGCCGCCTCGCGAACATCCGCTCCGCATTGGTCAGGCTTACTGTGCGACTACCCAGTCCTGCTGCAGCAGTCCGTAGAAAATGGTATCGTTGATCTCATCGCCGACGATCCAGCGCTGGCGGAGGTAGCCCTCGCGTTGAAACCCCAAGCGTTCGATCAAGCGGATGGACGGTTCGTTGCGCGGATCGATATCCGCCTCAACACGATGCAGCGCAAGTTGTTCGAAGGCGTAACGCAGTAGCGCTTTCGTGGCCTCAAACATGTAGCCTTGACCCCAATGGTCGCGCCGCAAAATGAAGCCGATTTCCGCGCGGCGGTTCTGCGTGTCTACGTTGGACAGCGTACACGTGCCGATGACGGCATCATCGCTGCGGCGCGCTACGCCCCACTGATAGAGCGTACCCGCGGCAAACTTGCGCCGTACATCCTCGACCAGGGCAACCCCCGCCGACACGTCTGTCCACGCCGTCGAGCTCCAGTAACGCATGACCTGCGGATCTGAAAAAACCTCGAACAAATTCGCCGCGTCGGCTTCGTCGAGCCACCGCAGTTGCAAGCGGGAAGACGTGAGCGTGGGAAGCCTGTCGCCGGGGATCATCGTCATAATGGTTGGTTCCGAGGCGGTTTGGGGCGCACGGTTTCCTACCCGCGTCATCTCTCTGGGCGCCCCCAAGCCCGTTGATGTTACCCTATCGGCGCGCCGAACCATCTACGCTTATCGAACGGCTTCCAGCCCCCAACAGGTATGGCGCCGCCGATTGCGGCAACCCCCATCGCAAGCTTGGTACCAAAACGCCTCGCGGTGCCGATCGCGACACCGCGAGGAATCCGTCTTTGGAACAGGCCGGCACAGCGCCGCCGCGCTATTTCCGCCGCGTGTACTTGATTTCAATGACTTTGTAATCGTCGCCCGCATGGAGATCGATTATGGCAAACGTGAAGAAATCGTCGCCCTTCGGGGTCGTCACATACTTCACGGTACGGCCATGCACGCCAAGCTGCGGTTCGTCCATCGTGCCGTACATCGTCATCACGCCCGTTTCCGGGTGGCGGGCGCCGGCCATTTGCAGCATTTCGGTGCCCATATTCGAAAACCAAGTTCCAACATAGAGATTCTTGTAATTGTCGTATCCCATCATGCCGACCCCGTTGTAGGGCATACCCATCATCGAGCCCGCGTGCTCCTCCATGATCCAGTTGCCGCCAAGCACGGACTTGAATGTCGATGTGCCTTGCGACGTCATCGGCGGGGCGCCGGGGCCGCCCATCCAAACACTGGTCACCGTATCCCAGGTACCGACGATTTTCTTCAACTGTTTGTGCGCCTCGCCCGGCTGCATGAGTTTCATGTACTCCTGCATGTGGGCCATATCCTCGGCCGACATGGCGGGCATACCTTCGGGGGGTTTGCCCCCTGTATCCTGAGACAGAACATGGGTCGTGGCCAAGGCGCAAACACCAACCGCTACCACCGCGATCCAGGGCTTTTTCGTAATCATGGATTCAACTCCTTTGGACGCACATCTTCAAATGATCGAAACCTCAATCCGCGATCGTACCCAACCATGTGATCTGACTCAACCGCCAAAGACCTGCCTCCCCCTTGGTCAACGCCCTTGGGCACGCGCGGCGAGACCTCTCATGCATCCGTCAAGAACGTACAATTGCCTACAATTGCGCACACCGAGATTGGCCGACCCTGTGATAGGGTGCATGCTGCTTGGCAGATGGCCGTGCGCGAGATCATCCTGACTGTGACGGTGGGGAAACTGGGTGGCATTCAAGCGGCCCTAGAATACCGAGTTGGAACGATCTCAGTTCAACAATAGCAATCAACCGCGGAGCGACTCAGGGCAAGACTTGTTCTTGAGGCGCGCCCGCAAACCTTGGCGTGCCCCTGGGCAAAGGAGAAAAAAGATGCGTGTTTTCGTAGTCATGTTGTTCTTGGCGGCTTGGTCGCCTGCGGTGCTTATCGCGGGGCCCGAGGCCGGTGGCCATCCCGCTGCTTCGAGCGGCGGCGAGCAAGCGAAGAAATCCAAGCCGGACTATCCGCCGTTCGACGAAGCGATCGACGGGCTCGAGAAAATCGTCTCGACGACCGATGGTTCGTCTCCCTTGTTCGACATGTACAAAGACGACAAGTCCGGCAAACTGCTGGGCGTGTTGCCCGCCAAGTATGAAGATGGGCTGTACATGGTGGCCACCACGATTTCCGGCGGCGATCCGAACTCGGGCGTTATGGGACCCACCAACTACATCAAGTGGCGCAAGATCAACAAGAAAATCGCGCTGGTCATGCCGGATCTCTCCGTGAGAACCGACGGCGATCAGCAAGCCAAGGATTCCGTCAAGAGCCTCTACTCCGGTCGCGTACTCGCGGTCGTGCCCATTCTCTCGATGGCGCCGGGCAATCGCCCCCTGATCGACCTGGGAAAACTGGGCACGGAACAGGTGGGCAAGTTCTTCCGATCCAAAGAGCGAATCAAGTCGGATCTGGCGTCATTGACCAAAGCCAAGGCGTTTCCCAAGAACGTGATCTTCGAATACGAGTTCCCGGAATCCAGCGGCAACCTGATTCGCGTCACGCAGGCGATCAGCAAGCTCGAGGGCACCAAGGGCTACAAGCCTCGGAAAGCCGATCCGCGCGTGGGATACTTTTACGATTTTCATCGCGACTACGCCCGGACCTCCACCGAAGACGTAACGAGCCGCTACATCAGCCGATGGCACGTCGAGAAGGCGGACCCCGAGCTGAGCATCAGCCCCCCGAAGCAGCCCATTACCTGGTACATCGAGCACACCACGCCGATTCGATTTCGCCGCTACGTTCGAGAAGGCATTTCCTTGTGGAACAGCGCCTTTCATGATATCGGCATCGATCAGGCCGTCGTGGTTTACCAGCAGGATGCAAGCACCGGCGCCCACATGGACAAGGACCCCGAGGATGCCCGATACAACTTCTTCCGCTGGAACGCCAGCGATCAACGCTACGCCATCGGCCCGAGTCGAACCAACCCACTAACGGGTGAAATCCTCGACGCCGACGTTGTGTGGCATCAGGGGCTGACCCGATCTATCCGCGGCATGTTCGAACGCGCCACCGAGGATGTCGCGGCCGAAACGTTCGGCCCGGAAACGCTCGAATGGTTTGCCAGCCACCCGAACTGGGATCCGCGCATCCGACTGGCCTCGCCCCAGCAACGCCTGGCCAGACAGAGCCAAGGCTCGACGGAGACTAACCCAGCCGCATCGGCGTTTGCGTCGGCGGACGATCAGTGGTTCCGCGCCGGGTCGCAACGCGCGACCAGAGGAATGTGTCGAATCGGAAACCGCGTCTCCTTGGAGATCGGCTTGGCCGGCGCCGCGGTTTCGTGCGGCCTGCTCGACGCCGCAGACGTCGATATGGTCGGCGGCCCGCCGGGGCGGCACACACATGTTGT
>CAZYXP010000088.1:8262-13631 GCA_964651325.1 uncultured Phycisphaeraceae bacterium | reverse complement strand
CCGGAGGGAGATAGAGATTCAGTTCTTGGCAAACGTGGGTGGGGCGGGTTTTTCGCGCCGGCCAGCTCGGTTGCGGCGGGCAAAACCCGCCCTGCGCGAATCTACCCGGCCAGGGAAGCCTCCCCTTGGGGAAAAGCATCCACGCGATTTCGGAATTCCTGGAAAATGCGTTGCGTGATCTCACCCACCTGGCCGTCGGCCACCGGTTTGCCGTCAATTTGCGTTACGCCCAACACCTCCGCGGTGGTGGAGGACATGAACACCTCATCCGCCGACATCATGGTCTCTACGTCAAACGCCACTTCTCGGACGTCAACGCCTATTCCCTTGGCGCATTGAATCAAAAAGCCCTGCGTCACGCCGTGAAGCACGGCCTCCGTGCGTGGGGGCATGGTCACCGCGCCATCGTTGACGATAAACACGTTGGCGCTGGTGCATTCGCGCACCTCGCCGGATGGCGACACGAAAATGGCATCGTCAAGCCCCCTGCGGATGGCCTCGTTCTTGACCAGCACGTTGGGCAGCAGCGTGATCGCCTTGATGAAGCAATGGGCCCATCGGATGTCCTCGGCCGTCATCATGTACGCCCCGCGCTGGCGCCGCGCGGCCGACAATTCCGCCATGGGCTTGAACGTAAGCACGACGGTGGGCGTCAAGCCCGCGCCGTACACGTGCGACCGTGCTTCGGTGCCTCGGGTGATTTGAATGTAGACCATACCGCGACGCGCCATAGCGCTCTTGCGCAATCCCTGTTCGATGATCGGCTCGAAAGGAGCTTTATCCCAGTCGTAATCGATGTGGACGGCCGCCAGGCTCTTGCGTAGCCTCGCCAGGTGCGCCTCGAGCAGAAACGGTTTTCCGTTATAGCAGGCGATGACTTCGTAAACGCCGTCGCCAAACAAGTAACCGCGATCTTCGATGGAAACCATCGCCTGATCGATCGGGCAGTAAATTCCGTTTAGATACGCCAGTTCTTTCATGTTCTTCGCTTCCTTGCTACGCTTCGGGCGCGGGCTTTCCAAGCGCCGCGCGGACATCCGCCAGCCAGCGCAAGCATTGCGCCCGACGTTTTTCGTCGCGAACCGATTCCAATGTTTGGGTCAACACCTTGTTGGCTTGATCGTATTGGCGCAGATCGCGGGCATAAATGATCCCCAGCAATAGCGTAACATTACCAAGCTCCGAGCTGCGCGAGTAACATTCGGCAAAACGCTCCATCGCGGCCGCCGCTTCGCCAAAGCGGCTGGCTCTGTAGTATTCTCGTGCAATGTCAAGCTGATGACGCTCGGAAAGGCATTGACGTTCGTCCAGCTTGATCAATTCCTGGTGCGCCGCAAAAGCCTGGCCAAAATCCTTCTGCTCCACCGCCTCGGCCACTTGGCCGCGCAACGCGGCCACCGAGTCCAATTTTTGCTGCTCCGCCTTGGTTGGCGGCTTCTCCTGAAAAGCGCTAGCCCCGGAACCGGCCCACCCGCTGGCCGCGTGTGGAGATTGCGCCATGGTGGACGCATACACACGCCTCCGATTCCAACGACTCCACAGCGCAAGTATATCGAATTGGTCCCGCGGGAGCGCGCGCAGCAGAAGCAGGGCGAGCGCCGCCACAAAACCAAACACGTAGCCCGCCAAATGCGCGCCGGTAGCGATTTGCCCACCACCGGACAGGGACGGAGCAATGACATTATCCCACACGATGATCTTCGCCCCGATGATCACCATCGCGGACACTTCAACGAAATGGATGAAGAAGAACCAAATGAGCACCGTCACCCGACTTCGCGGAAACAACGCCAGATAAGCGGTCGTCACGGCCGCGATGGCTCCCGAGGCGCCGACCAGTTGAAACACGTCGTCGCGCACCAACGCATAGCCCCAGGCCGCAAACACGCCGCCGGCCAGATAGAACAGCAGGTAGGGCACGTTGCCCATTTTGCTGTTGACGCTGTTGCCGAACACCCAAAGAAACAGCATGTTGCCCAGCAGATGCCATGCGTCGGCATGAATGAATTGATAGGTGAAAAACTGGTAGATCGCCGGCCGCACGGAATGAAACACCATGTACTCGTCGCGCACGCCGGAGAGGCTTCGCCCCAAGAGCATGTCACCCAGCAATAGAAACACCAGCATGTTCACGCCGATGATCAGGTAGTTGACCGTCGGCGTGTTGTGGGTCGCGGACTCGGTTCGAATCGGTAGAATCAACATGCGGTGGATCGCAACCGACTAGGTCTGCCGGCCAACCTCCTTTTCCGAGGCCGCCACCCACGACGGCAAACCAATTCGCCACATCGCGTGGGGCGGCCACATGGCCTGCAACGGCACTCGACCTGCGAGATGATCGTATTTGATGATAGAATCATCGTGAGCCCTCGGATCATCCTTCGTCCTTTTTCTCCCCTGCATCTTCGGTCGGCGGCGGCATGGATCCCGCGCCCATCTGCTGGACGAAGTGCATGCGAAGCTCGTGCAAGACGCCTTCAAGCGTCTTGGATTCCTCTTCCGTAAGATTGCCCTTGGTCTTCTCAGAAAGCGTGGACAGCATGTCGATGTGATGCCGAGCCAACTCCGGATTGGGCGGAATCGATTCACCGCTAGGTCCGCGGTACCCCCCAAGACCGATCATCGCCTGCATCGCCAGGAAATTGAGCAGCTCCAAGAAAGCCTGCGAGCCTTCTCCAGCTGCCCCGGGCTTCGTGGCCGGTTCCTTGCTTGTGGATTCCTGTTCCGCCAGGCGCGCCTTCTCTCGGGCCGCCTCCTCTTTCCAGTCCGAATCGACATAAATGCCGCCGTCGGAAACGTCGTCAGACATGCATAGCTCCCATATCTCTTTGCGACCGCCGTACGATTCCACAGTCGGTACGGTGGGTCGAGCAACCCCGCGTCCATTCTCACCGGAAAACGGCTCTTTTCAGCAGAGATTATAGCCTAAAATCATCACGATCGGGAAGAGCGCCAATCAGTTGCTCCAGTGTGTTATCGTCAAAAAGCCCGAAGAAATACGAGCGATCTCTAGCGATGCGATCTTGCGCTTCCGCCGCCCTGCTGCTTTGCAACCCGACGTGAAGGCTGGTGAACAACTCCGGTTGCGTCTCAAGCAACAAACGGCTGGCGCTGCGGATCGCAAGAAACGCATTCTTGCGGGCCGGGTGGTTTTTCGAGTCCGCCGCTTTCAGCTCACCGGCCAACCGGACCGCCGCCTCACGTTGCTCAAATAGCGCCCCCGTATGCGGGCTCGGGCTCAGATGACGCTGAGGATTCCATTGCAAGTCCCGAATCCGGCGGCGCAACCCATCGGAAGCTTCCGCGTCGGCAGACTCCAGACCCAGATTCACGTGCAGGGTGGCCGAGGCACATGCCATGGGTGGGGGCTCGATCCCGTAATAGGCCAACATGATCTGATCCGTAATCTGATCGTATTTGGCCCCCCCGATTCCGTGAATAAAGAAATCCGCGAGCAACAGCCGTGCCCAGAGCGTCAAGGCGATCGCCCGTGGACGTAGCGCCCACCCCCCAAGCCCACTGAATGTCCGCGAAAGCTCGTCGGGAGTGCTCAACGTCGTTGGATCGAGTTCCGCGATCATCTCCTGGTCCGCGTAGATACGAAGCCCGCCTCGATTCGAGAGGAACATGCGATGCCGCCGCCCGCCAGATCGTTCCAGCCAGAGGGGCAATTCGCAGCGCGCGTCCGAGCAAACCAAGTCCGGCATGGGCCGGCGGGTTCCTCGAATTCGATGCTGCTTGCGGTAGACCGCCAAGGCGCCGTTGTAGGCGACCGCAAATCGCGACGCGTATTGAATCATGTCAACGACCAACGGCGTACACCAGTGGCGGCTGATCCGGTGCTCGGCAAGTTGTATTCCAAACTTGCGGTCGATGGCTCTTCGGCCCGCAACGGCCTGATCGACCCAGTCGATTGGCGATTCCGCGGCGCGCACGCCCGCGATGTAGACCGGGATCTGCGAGCGTTCGTATCGATCTCTCAAGGCCTCGCTTAGCTCGGCTTGGAACGTGTCGATCTGTTCGGGAGATTGAACGGGCAGGTACTCAAACGGGACGCGAGCCGGTCCGTGCGGAAAACAAACGCGACCCAGCGCGGCCGCGCCCCCTTCGACATGAGGAACCGCCACGTCAAACGACTTGGGCACGTCCGTATCCACGACCAGATTCACAGCAATACCGCCGATAGCCCGCGCCAATCGATCTGCTAGAAGATGCTTCGCCCACACGCCCGGATGGATGAACGCCGGTTGGTGTCCAAGCACCACCATCAATGGCTCCGGGTCACCCGCAAACGCCTGACGTGTCTCTCGACGCCAATCCGCCAGCGGCCTGCCCGCGATGACCGGGCCGCCTGTAAGCAAGCGCTTGTGTGCGGCCAGCGCCGCTTTCGCCCACTGGTCGGCCGGCGGGACGACCAGCGTGCCGGCTTGCCCAATCGGCGTCTTCAGTGGCTCATGGGGGACAAGCATCGGGTTGGTCAGCGCGATGAACAGGGTACGCGCCGCAGTCTGCACTCACCGAGCGTATCGTTGGCCGCAGAAAGTTCTTGATCCAGCACGTCGAGGTAGTGGGCAAGCCGCACTGTGGGGTCATCCAGCATGCCCCCAAAATGGCGCGTGGGGTCGTTGTAGATCAGCCGAACCGGCAGTTCGGTGATGCGCAGGCCCGCGTGGACTGCTTGCACCCAAAACTGCATGGGCATCGCGTATCCGGGCACCGTAATCTTAATGTTGGGGAGGGAGGCGACTCGATAGGCCTTAAACCCGCAAAAGGCATCTGTGATGCACAATCCCAGGCGGCGATTGAGCCGGTCGGTAATGGTCGCGTTGATCGCTCGGCGGTCCGCGGGGGCCGAGGAGTTCGCGCCGGTTCCGCCCGGGTAGCGTGTTCCCGATATAATATCTGCCTGGCCCGTTACCGCGGCTTGAAGAAAACGAGGAATGCAAGCGGGCTCGTGCTGCTCGTCGCAGTCCATCGTAATCAACCACTCGGCGCCATGGGCCATGGCAAACTCGAACGCATCCGCAAGACTCTTGCCATAACCCCGATTTTCAGGATGGGTAATCACATGAATTCCGGGGACCTGCTTGAGCAAGTCGGGCGTCGCGTCCGTCGAGCCATCATCGATCACCAGAATATCCCGGGCAAACTCACGCACTTGCTCGAGCACGGGAATCAGGTACTTGGCTTCATTGAATACAGGGATGGCTACGAGAAAATCATGGTCCATGGTTGTAAGATCCTATCGAATGTAGCGCAATCGGCACGCAGGCGACGTGCCCCATCATCCTAGGCAAAAATCGTCCATACGGCAACCCACGATGGCTGCCCAACCGTACGGCAGGGGGTTGCCCCGCTTTGTGCCACAG
>CAZYXP010000088.1:6778-8162 GCA_964651325.1 uncultured Phycisphaeraceae bacterium | reverse complement strand
CGAATCAACCCCCTGCCCTACCAGGCTGACGGCTGACAGCTTCCCATTCCCCCAATTTGCGCTCAGACTACTTACGAAACCCGTTGCCCCGAGCCGATATCAAAATGGGATTTCCTTTTCCAACGCGGGGCCCTGTACATGAATCGACATCATCCAAGATCAAACGTGTGCGGTCGAGCCGGTTCTCGGAAGATTGAGCGCATTTTCGCCATGGCCTGTGTGGTGTTGTTTCTTGGTTCCACCGGATGCAGGACCATTAAGACCATCCACGCGAAACACCATATCAATGTTGGGGATCGCCTTCTTCGAAAGGACGATCTTCAAGCCGCCTTGGCACGATTCGAAGCCGCCGCGGCATTGGCTCCGCAAATGGCGGTGGCTCATTCCAAGCTCGGTGGGCTCTACCAGCGTATGGGATCGTACGAGCGGGCGATCGAGGCGTTCGTCGATGCCCTCCGCCAGAATCCGTTTTCGTTCGCCGACACGATCAGCCTGGCGCAGCTCTACCACTTTACGAACCAAATCACCGAAGCGATTGGGGTTTATCTCCACGCCATCGATCTTGAGCCCGAAGATTTCGACGCCCATATAAATCTAGGCGTCTGCTACGAGCAATCAGGCGAGCTGTATCAAGCGGTTGGACAATTCCGCCGTGCCATCGAAATCGATCCCACCCAACCGCATTCGTTCGTCAACCTCGGCGTCGTCTTGGATCGGCAGAAGAAATACTACGAGGCCATCAGGGCCTACAAGGACGCGTTGGAACGCGACAGCCGTCAGCCGCTGCTGCTTGTGAACCTGGCGCGGACGTACATGAATCAGGATCGGTTGCGCATGGCGAAATCCGCCTTGGAGCAGGCCATCGTGATGGACCCCAATCTGGGCGTGGCCCATGAAGCGTTAGGCTACACCCTGTTCCGCGGCCGAGATTTCGTCGCGGCGCGGCAGGCGTATTCCCAAGCGCTTGCCTGCGATCCCAACCTCCCGAAGTCTCACTCCGGCCTCGGTTCGATCCAGATGCTGAGCTTTCTTGAGGAGCCTTCGAAAACAGATTTGCGCCGCGCTGCGATGGAACACTGGCACCGATCGCTCGAACTGAATCCCGACCAGCCGCGCATCCGAAAGCTTATCTCTCGGTACCGAGTCAGCCACGACAACCCCGGCGACGCTCTACTCCCATCCGCCGGACAGGTCTCCTCACGCAACTAATAGTATAGCGCAACGTCATTCGGAGCGCAGGCTTCCAGCCTGCACGACCCGCGATGATGACGCAGGCAAGAAGCCTGCGCTCCGGGTCTGTGACGACCTAGCGCTGTACGGCTAAAGCCCCGTCCGCAAGGGAGGGGGTTCATGCGAATTTCATGCGCTCCGGGCTATCCGTCAA
>CAZYXP010000088.1:5187-6678 GCA_964651325.1 uncultured Phycisphaeraceae bacterium | reverse complement strand
ATCGAAGCGTCGATGCGAGCGGCGATTCGAATCACTACGGAGTCGAATCGCTGCCGCGACAGGATCACATCCCGGATACTGACCCAATCGTCGCCGAGCCGGATTTCCCGCCAGTACCGATCCGGAGACAGCCGGCGCCGCAATCGCGCCATGCGCAAAGATCCAAATACGATTCGACCAAGGGCCGTAAAACCCAGCTGCCTGAGCGTTCTTCGCCCCCCAATCAACAACGCGCGGAGCCGTCTAGAGTGATGAGGCGTTCGGCGCAGCGTTCCGAAGACATTGACGGACGCCGCCGTCACCGAGCATCGCATCTGACCGCCACGCCCCGCCGGCACGCGCACCCGATGCTTGTGGACCAAGAGAAGGCCATCGTCTGATAGTGCCGACTTGCCGTCCCTCCAAGTGACGCGCAGCTTTCCGCCACATCGCACATGGATTTCCGCGTGGTACGAATCGTTGCCGTCCGTGATCACGCCAACCTCTTCAATCGCAGCATGCCCTCTGGATTCGACGGACGTGAATCGTACCTTCGGTTGCGTCACCGACGCATGCAGACCGGCGAGCGCCAGCTTCGGCGCCCAATCGATCGACTGCCGATCGCTCCATTGGGCCGCGTTTCCGGCCAACAGCTCGCGACAATGGCCGCGACACAAACCGGCGAGCGAGGCCGCGGTGGGAAAGTGATCGGCGAGCAACTCCGGGCTCAGTGGGCTGCAGAAGAGACCCAGTGGAAACCGTTTCGCATGGGGAATCCGCCCATCCGGGTGAACGAGCCGCTCGAGCACGCCAAACGCCGACTCCAGAGGCCGGTGCAGCTCCGACCAATCAAGCACGCGGTAGAGCGGCGCGATCGCGTCCATTACTTGGCACCATTGCCAAACGTCAAGGACTCGCGCGTCCTCCATCCATCCACGGCGATCCAGCTCGCCCAGTGATTTGCCGAGCCGCGCTCGACCAGATTCAAGCATACCGCGATCGCGAAGAAGCAACGCGCCAACCACAAGAATCGCCGCACACTGAATATCATGGCGGCAAGACACGAATTTCCGCTTGCCCAGCCAGGTAAGATGGGCCTTCAGATCAGCCAGCAAAGACGCATTGTGATACCGAGACGCTTCCGTCAAAATGGTGACGACAAGTCGAGCACCGACCAGCAAAGAAGGATCATGAAACAACCGCCTCGCGCGAGGGCTTCCGTCGGACCGTAGCCGCAACTGCCAGGTTGTCAGCGCCGACTGCACGCGAACCGGAACAAACGCGGAATCGGCCTGGGCCATGGATGGCTCAACGCAGATCATCGTCAGCGCGGCCGACAGCGCCGCATGCGGCGCGTCAAGGTCGGCCGAACGGCCGATCCAACGCTCCAAGTCGCCCCCAAGACAGGGCATCGATTCAAACCGGTGCAACATGCGCGGGAGAATCCGTCCGACAAGCTCCTCGTACACATTTTGCTGCGGTGGCGCCGGCAAAGTTCCCGCCGGACCAACC
>CAZYXP010000088.1:0-5087 GCA_964651325.1 uncultured Phycisphaeraceae bacterium | reverse complement strand
CCAACCACCGCCCCCTTTGCGGGCCATGGCGTCGCGCCACGTTCATGAGGAAGACATTGAATTTCCGGCTGCGTGGGCATGGTTGGCTTGTCGGTTCCGGTACGCATGGCCAAGCGGATGCCGCCTCGCGAGGCGGAATCGATCCGCGACTTCGTCAAAAGGTTTATCGAGTCGGTAGGCCGAGAACTGCGATTATTTCTTCTTGGTGGTCCCGGGCGGGCCGGGCGGAACCGGATCCAGACCACCGGTCCCAAAGGGGTGACAACGCACAAGACGCCTCACAGCCAAGCCGAGTCCTTTTGCGACCCCGTGCGTTTGAACCGCCTCGGCAGCGTACTCGCTGCACGTGGGGTGAAACTTGCACGTTCCGATGAGCAAGGGTCGCACACAACACTGATAACCGCGTATCGCCGCGAGGATCAACACACGAATCGGGCTGTTTACGCATCGACGAGCAAATTGGGGGGGTGTGAGATGCAACTCATCGGCTCCAACCAGAAGACGGGGCAACTCCAGGCATCGCCCATCCGCCAACAAGCCTACAGCAAGGAAACGACGAATACAACGATCGCCGTGGCCGTAGTCGCAATCGCCAGCAAACCGAAAATGGAGCGGATTTTGTCGCCAATTATGCCAAATGGCCGATTGAGCTTCTCAAGAAAGAAAGCAACGATAGCCGCAAGACGAAGGGCAATCGGCTCTGCCTTCTTCAAAACGGGATACAGCGGAGCCAGACGCCCGATCAGACCCCCACCAGAGGCGTCAGGAGGCTCGCCGCCCGGCTCATCAAGATTTTCCGATCCGGCCGGGCCGTCAAGCGCGAGTTCCTCGGCGGAAAGGTCGGCGATGCCCGGAGAGGCGCTGGGCGGCTTGAGGACAGTCGTGGTGTCCAGACCTAAATCGTTTGCCGCGGCCTCCAGATCAGACTCGACCAATGCCGATGCTTCTGCCGAAACGTCGCCTGCGGATGCGTCGCTGGCGGAGGAGTCGCTAGCATCGCGCTCCGAATCACTCGCTTCGGCGTTCCCTTCAGCCAGCGAGGCTGCCTCACCCGTCTCATCCTGGGTTTCATCGGATACTTCGACCCCGAGCGTATCCAATACAGACTGCAAGTCGTCCAGCTCTCGATCGACTTGATCCGCGGTAGCCAGCGAATCCTCGGCATCAATATCCGCCTGCGGCGGCGCGGCGGTTGCGTCAACGTCTGTCGATTCGGCGTCTGGGGCCAAATCAGAGGGGGGCGTGCTATCGCTGGCAGAGTTTTCTTGTTCGTCCGCCGACTCGCCAACCTCGCCGCTAAGCTCATCCGCCAGAGACGTAGCCTGATCAAGCAGGGCATCGACATCAAGTTCGGCCAAATCGTCGGAGCCGGTGTCGCCCTCGTTGTTGGGTAGGTCCGGTTGATCTTGATTGGTCATTGCCGCTGACTTCCGACGCTGCTAACCCGCCCAACACGCAAGACCGACGAGCACGAGGCGATTCCGTCGTCTTTCGGGTTATCGGTCGAAGTCGAGGGCAACCTGAGGTTGCCCTGCCCGTCAGGTCGCTGATAATTCGGCGCCATGCGGACCCACAGGCTCTACTGCCCAGAATTGCAGATCGGCGACGTGTTGCTCCCGCGCGAGGAGGCACACCACGCCACAAGAGCCCTTCGCCTCGGCGACGGCGATGAGATCGAGCTGTTCGACGGAAGGGGCCGCCATGCGAGCGCGACTATTTCCTACGCCAAACGAGATACGCTCCGGGCCACCGTAGCAGAGATCCAAGAAGCATCGGGATACGATGTCCCCTGGCGATTGACCCTCGCGGTTGCGTTCCCCAAGGCCCACCGGCAGGGCTATCTGGTTGAGAAGTGCACAGAGCTGGGTGTCTCGGCCATCTGGCCACTTATTTCTGAACGAACGGTGGCCGAGCCGAGCAGCAAGACCATCGAGCGATGGCGACGCCGCGCGATCGAGGCAGCCAAACAATCAAGAAGGGCTTGGGTGCCGGTGATCGAAACGCCCGCATCCATCGGCGACACCATTCAACGCGGTCAGGCAATTCCGCTACGCGCGTTTGCCGATACCGGCCCCAATTGTGTCGGCCTTGGGGTACTCCTTGCCGACGAAGCCGAGCCGGACGAAACGTTGGTGCTGATTGGTCCGGAGGGCGGCTGGTCGGATCAGGAAAAGGAAGTAATGCGTCGAGACGGCTATGACGGCTTGGGGTTGGGGCCTACGATTCTGAGGACGGAGACGGCCGCCGTCGCGGTGTGTGCGGCCATCGGCGCGATGTCGCGTCACGACTTGAACAGGATATAACATGCTTCTCAGCAGCCTCTACTTGATGATGTCGGTGCTTGCGGCGACTTCGATCTCACAAACCATCGAGGGTCAGGTGTTCGAGGAATCCGCCCGTGGGAAGCGAATCATCGCCCTCATTGAAGCGCAGCGGAAAGAGGAAGCCATCCCCGGGCTTTCGGTGGCCGTCGCCATGAACGGCTCCCTGGCGTGGTCTCAAAGCTTTGGCATGGCGGACCTCGAAAATGCCATCCCGGCCACCCCGGAAACCGTCTACCGCATCGCCTCGATTTCTCGCTTTGTGACAGCCATCTGCGTGCTTCAACTGGTTCAGAAAGGCAAAATTGCCCTAAACACCTCTATACGCGACTTTGTCCCCGAGCTTCCAGACAAGGGGCATCGCATCACGGTGGAGCACATCCTCCCGCATCTGTCCGGGATCAGGCCGATCAATAGCATCGAAGAACTGTTCAACACCAAACACTTCGCCCGGCTTGTAGATGCCCTCGACACGTTCAAAAACGACCCCCTCGTCGCTCCACCGGGGGAACGATTTCTCTACACCCCGTTGGCCTACACGATGCTGGGGCTGATCGTCGAGCGCGTCAGTGGCCTTGGCTTTCGCGATTACCTCAAACAGCACATCTTCAAACCCGCCGGGATGGGCAGCGCCGACATCGACGATCCTGGCAGAATCGTACAGCGACGCGCCCGCGGCTACATTCGCAAGAAGGACGGATCACTTCGAAATTCCCGATTCGTCGATACCAGTCTTGTGCTACCCGCGGAGGGGATGATCGCCACGGCCGAGGATTTGGCCAACCTCGCGATCGCCTGGCAATCGGACGCGCTCCTGAGCGCCCCGCTGCGTGAGGTGATGATGACCGAGTACAAAACCGCAAGCGGCCATGGAACACGGTACGGTCTCGGCTGTTTTGTTCGCAAGTGGGAAGGCCGAAAGATCGTCGGACACGGTGGTTGGCAGCCCCAGGTTAGTTCCTTTCTGGTCATCATTCCCGAAAACCACATCGCCATCGCCATCCTCGCCAACCTGGAACAGGCGGACGTAAAGACCATGTCGCTGAATATCGCCAAAATCCTGCTCGGCATCGAAAACGCAACCCCAATGCCCGATCGCGGTGTGTCGCACGAGGATTGACCCGACGCCAGTCGCCGACGTACGCAACAACTTCGGTGGCGAGCAGTTCAGAACACGGGGCGCTAGCCCTGCGACACGAACGCTAGCCCTTCCACGAACGGGACAAGCCGCCGGGCTAAACCAAACGAGAAGGGTCCGAGGGCTGGCGCCCGTGGCTCTGTGCGCGCAGGTTGTCTGCGTACCCATCCCTCCAAATCCGTCGCGTGCCCTCGCATTTCGGAACGAGTCAATCCTCCCTCCTTCTTCTTGGTGACTTTGTGTCTTGGTGGTTATGAATTCGCGCACGATTGATTACAATAAGATTCATGAGGCTTTCACGCGAAGTACGATTCTTTGCAGATGGCGGCATGGTTCGCGCCGATGTTTCCAATTCCTGGTCCGGTACGACGGCGGGCGGCGGCGTGGGGGCGTTTCGGCGTGTGGTTGCGGACGTGGAAGGAGCGATTGATCCGCGTACAGGATTCCTCTGCAACATCGCCGAGCTCGACAACTTGCTCCTGCAGCGCGTGATTCCCCATTGTGCGCAGGGGGAACACAAGAGCCCGGCCACCGTTTCGCTCATCGGTTCTACGCTGATCGACGCCCTGCAAGATGCCGCGAATCATGGTCCCAAAAGCGTCCGGCTGACGAAACTACGCTTGTTCCTTTCGCCCTACCTACAAATACATGTTGTCCATGGAGAATCAAACGTGGTTCATCTCACCCAATCGTTCGAATTCTCCGCGGCCCACCGTTTGTATTGTGAATCGTTGACGGAGGAGGAGAACCGCCGCGTCTTCGGAAAATGCGCCCACCCCAACGGCCATGGGCACAACTATGTGCTCGATGTAACCATCGCTGGCGTGCCCGACGAGACCACCGGCACCTTGATCGACCTACCTCGTTTCGACCAAGTCGTCCAAACATCAGTCGTGGATTACTTTGATCACAAACATCTCAATCTCGATTGCAGGGAGTTTGCCGACCTGAACCCGAGCGTCGAAAACATCGCGCGGGTGATTTGGAATCGATTGGCAGACCAACTCGACCCGGCCTCGTTGGAGGCCGTGCGCGTTTGGGAAACGCCAAAGACCTGTGCTGTTTATCGGGGCTTGTAGACCACCCTGCCGCGAAAATGACACCCCACGCCGCGCGTCCGAGCGCTGAGATCACGAAGGTTCTGGCCGGGCGAGCGCCCTAACGTCGCTCCACGCCGTTGTTATGGGAACCTCAATCATCCGAAGTCGGACAGCCCGCTTGCCGGCGCGGTTCAATCGTACAATTGGGAAAAGTGCAGTGATATCACCGTCGCCAACCAACCAGAGGTTCAAGAGAGAAGTACGCTTACCGTGCCAAAACCAAGTCAAATACGCATCGAGCACGCCTTTCTACGCTCGACCACGCTGTGCTTGGGGCTCGTCGCCTTGATTGCCACGTTGACGACGTGGGCCACGTGCTACACCGCGCTCCATCGCCAAATGGGGCGTTTGATCGAAGAAAAAGCCCGGCTGGTTACGGCCGCACTCAAACCCGACGGCGCCGGCAATCTGACCCCCGCCATTTCGCGACTCTTGCGAGATTTTCCCGAAGTGCGCGCCGTAGGAAGGCTCGGTCCACGGTTCAAGGGGCAAGTGCCCTTCTTGGAAGCGCTTTATCCCAACACCAGC
>CAZYXP010000087.1:0-13713 GCA_964651325.1 uncultured Phycisphaeraceae bacterium | reverse complement strand
CTTTGCGAAACGTCCGCCGGAAGTGACGCAGCGACTCAGGCCCCGATTGGCGCATACCGCTGTAGCGATCCTTCTCCGAGGTGATCGCGTGCTTGCCTTTGGGTTTGATCCGGGGAAGCTGGAGTTCCTCGCCGAGGATTTCCGCCAATTCGTCGAGCCCGACTTCGACCTCAAGGATGTGCTGTCCCTCTTGATCTCCTCCGGGTCCGTCTCCGTCGCCGGAGCCGACCTGGTCGCCCGGTTTCCCGTCGCCGCTGCCGACGCCGCCGTCGTCGTTATCGCCGTACCGAAAGCTCGGCAGTTCGATGCCGCGCACGGGGATGCTGATCGTTTTCTTGCCCTCGCGACCGAGCAACTCGCCTTTGGTGAGAAACTTCCTCAAATCCTCGCGGATCTTCCCCTTGACGATTTTGCGAAACCGTTGGTGGTCGTTGTTGATTTGCAACACCATGGCGTTTCCATCTACCCGGTCGCTTCCGTGGAGCCGTCGGCCAACCGCCGATTAGCTATCCTTTTGTTTCGCATCGCCGCGGGCGAAAATGCTTGCGACGTAGTTCAGCACATCGGTGGCGCTGGTCTCGTTGTATCCGAAATACTTGATCAAACGTTGCTTGACGACGTCGATCTTGGCCTGCGTTTCGTCGTCGACGACTCCGGACACGACATTCTTGAGCTTGATCGTGTCCCGCTGATCTTCAAACAGCTTGAGCTCGAGCGCTTTGTGCAAACGCGCGTTCGTGTGGTAGTCGAACTTCTTGCCTTCCAACGACAACGAGCCAATGTAGTTCATGATTTCCTGGCGGAAGTCATCTTTTCGGCTTTCGGGAATATCGATCTTCTCTTCGATCGAACGCATCAACCGTTCGTCGGGCTGCTCGTCGCGACCCGTGTACTTGTTGCGCACCTTCTCATGCTGCGTGTACGCGCGAACGTTTTCGATGTAGTTGGAACAGAGCCGCGTGATCGCATCTTCGTCCGCGCTGATCGCCCGCTGTACCTCCGATTTGAGGATGTCCTCGTACTCCTCGCGCACCATGCCCAAGAGTTCGCGGTAGCGCGTCTTCAACTCTTCGTCCGTGATCAGCGAATGGTGGTACAGCCCCGACTCGAGTTCGTTCATCAACATGAACGGGTTGATGCACTTCTCCTGCATCGCCTGATCGGACACCAACGCGTTGGAGAGCTTGTCCTGAATGTAGCGCGGGCTGATGCCTTGCATCCCTTCCCGCGGGGATTCACTACGGAGTTCACGCACCGAATCCTCGGTGAAGTTCGGAATGCTCTTGCCGTTGTAGAGCTTGAGCTTCTGCGGCAGGGTAAGCCCCGCCTTCTTGGGTTCATCGAGCCGCGTCAGGGCCGCCCACATGGCGGCCATCTCGATGGTGTGCGGCGCGATGTGGATGCCCCGGATGTGCTCATTGTTGAAGTCCTTTTCGTAAATCGCGATTTCGTCATCGAGGCGCGTGTTGTATGGGACATCGATCTTGATCGTTCGATCGCGAAAGGCTTCCATCAGCTCGTTGGACTGGAGCTTCTTGTACTCCGGCTCGTTGGTGTGTCCGATGATGACCTCGTCGATGTGCGTCTGAGCGAATTTCTTCGGTTTGATCACATGCTCTTGCGACGCACCGAGCAGATCATAGAGGAACGCGACATCGAGCTTGAGCACTTCGATGAATTCGACGATGCCGCGGTTGGCGACGTTGAGTTCGCCGTCAAAGTTGAACGCCCGCGGATCGCTGTCCGAACCATACTCGGCAATCTTTCGGTAGTTGATATCCCCCGTGAGCTCGGTTGAATCCTGGTTCTTTTCGTCCTTCGGTTGAAACGTGCCGATGCCGATCCGATCTTTCTCGCTGAGGATCAGCCGGCGGACCCGCACATGGCTGATGACCTTTTGCCAGTCGCCGTCGTACTTGAGCAACAGATCGTCGTACATCTTGCGGCAGAAGGGATCGAGCGAGCCATCGATGCGAATCTGCCGGTTTTCGGGCAGGTCCTGGTTGATCTTCTCGAGTGAAGCCTTCCGCGCCTCCGGCGGGATTAGCTTGAGGGGTTCTTCATGCATCGGACACGGGCAGATGACCTCTTTGCCATGCTCATCCACGTCGTGCCACGAAAAAGTGTACAACGCGCCCTCATCGAGCTTCGAGTAATACTCCAAACCCTTCTTGAGCAATCGAGCTATGGTGCTCTTCGACGAGCCGACCGGTCCATGCAGGAGGAGAATGCGCCGCTCTGTTCCGTACTGGTGCGCTGCGGACTTGAAGAAGTCGACCAGGTTCATCAGCGCACGATCCAGCCCGAAGATCGCGTCGGCGCCGTCGTCGATCGGGTCGGCGAAGAAGTTGTAGCGCACCATGTCCTCGCGCATCCATGTGTAGCGCTCGCAACCGAAGT
Organism: uncultured Phycisphaeraceae bacterium; assembly: GCA_964651325.1. GTDB lineage: Bacteria > Planctomycetota > Phycisphaerae > UBA1845 > UBA1845 > JADFOB01. The sequence continues at coordinate 11,313 of CAZYXP010000087.1, read as the reverse complement.
GCATAATCATGTCGTAAGCGCGCTGGAAGGCATTGCGCGCTATGGCAGGTTTGGCGGTGACCAGGTCTAGATACTCTTCGAACGACCCCTCCCAATGTTGTTCGCGAAAAGCCTGGCGGCTGATGTTATCCCGAACGAGCGAAAAGATTGCTTCCGCCGATGCCATGATGCTTTCCTCCCGCGAGCGTCATGAGACGCCGCGAACCAATCTGGTCCACCGAATAGCCCACCATCAACCCGGCAAACGTTGCGAGTCGCTGCTTAATCTTATGATTCCGCGGCGTCCCAAGTCAACGAAATCGCCGTGTAAGTGCCTGTCCATAAGCACCCAACGAGTGAGCCGGGGCTGCCCGTCGCAACACAACACCGGCCTGGATATGCTCAACTATCGGCCATTGAACGCGGCGCGAACGCAAAAAACATCCCGCATGACCGGATGCCGCATTCCGGCATCCAAAGGGGCGACAACTGTTTGCACCGATCACGGGTCGCCCCAGACTTCCTATTTGACGTGTGTTTCCGTGGTGCGGCAGGCCGGTCCATTCCCATTCTCCGGTGGAGACCAATCCGTCACGGTGGGCAGTTGCACGAGTGGATCATTTCGCAGAGGCGACGGGCCGCGGCTTCTGGATCAGGGCTTTGGGTGACGGCGGCGCAGACGCACAATATAGTGGGGCCGGTCGCCATGATTTTACTTACATTGTGCTCCGTGATTCCGCCAATCGCGGCCAGCGGTAAGCCTATTTCTGAGCGAATCTTACGGATGACTTGATGCCCCATGGGGGCTCCGTTTGGATCGTCAGACGGTTTCGTTGAGGGTTTGGTCGTCGAGGGGAACATCGGCCCTAGTGCCACGTAGTCTGGGGTGTCGCACGCGGCTTGGATCGCCTGCTTGATGCCGTGCGTGCTGACGCCGACAATCGACCTGGGCGGCAGCACGCGACGGGCAGCCCATACGGGCATGTCGTCCTGGCCCAAATGAACCCCGTCCGCACCGCTTGCGCACGCGATATCTGGGCGGTCATTCACAATGCACAGCGCATCGTGCTCGTGGCAAAGCTCGGTCAACAACTTGGCGCGGGTGATCAAATCCCGATCTATCAGTTTTTTTTCTCTCAATTGCAGACAATCCGCCCCGCCTCGCAGGGCGGCGCGGGCCGTTTCCAGCCAATCCTTCCGGCAGTAGGCCTCGGAAATCAGCACATATAGGCGTACCCCGGCCATTTTGGACCTGGCGCGGGCTGTGAGTAAGAGCCTGCGCTCGATTTCGTAACAGTCATAGCGAATCCGCTCGATCGCCCGGCCGATCGGGAATTCCCCCACCTTGCCGTATTCCTCGATAGCGCGAAGCGCCTCGCTCGCCCGCTTGCAGGCCGTCTCGACAACGGCGCCGGCATCCGCGCGCTCGTATTCGCCCGTCGCAGTCCCGGTGCGCCCGACATCGCGCACGATTTCGCGCCTTGCGACCAAGCAGCGCCCACTTTCGGACATTGTGTGCGTTAGCGTGTGCCGCAGCGTTTTGCACGCTTGCGTCAAACGAGCATCGTCCAGCGCGAACCGCGCGAATTCCTCCATCACGCGCATCGCTTCCCTCGCGCGATTAAAATTGGCGTCGATGATGCGTAGTGCGGCGGGGTCTTCAACGCTCATGGACAAGGCGCTCCCGATGATGGTTTGGCTTGCACGCGATCTGATACAACACTACGCCGGGTCCGTCCGATCCTGATCCAAGGGTTCCCCGAGCATATCCCGAATCCGTTCTTCGATCGATTCCGCGCGAAGCAAGGATTCGCCCACAAGAATCGCCCGAGCCCCGGCCGCTTGGACCGTGAGGACGTCCTCCCTGCAGGAAATCCCGCTTTCCGAAACAAAGGGCGTTCCTTCCGGCAGCAACGCGGCGAGGCGGGCGGTGTTTAAAATGTCGGTGCGCTGCACCGCCAAGTCGCGGTTGTTGATGCCCAGGATGTGCGACGCCCCTTGCGCTCCGATCCGCTGAGTCACAGACCACAGGTGGCGCACGTCGTGGACTTCGATCAGCGCGCCCATGCCTAGCGCCTCGACCACCGAAAGCAGCGAAGCCACCTTTTCCACGCCAATCGCTTCGGCGATCAACAGCACGGCATCCGCGCCTGCCGCGCGGGCTTCGTAGACCTGATAGGCCTCCAATATAAAATCTTTTCGCAACACGGGGCAAGGAATCTCGGCCCGGACTTCGGTCAGCATTTCCAGCGAGCCGCCGAAATAGGGCTCATCCGTGAGAACGCTGATCGCCGATGCACCGGCTCGGTGATAGGCGCTAGCAATGCGTTTTGGATCGAAATCCTCGACCAACAGCCCCGCCGACGGCGATTTTCGCTTGATTTCGGCGATCAAGTGAATTCGATGATCAATTTGTCCCGTGATGGCGGCGCGAAAATCCCGTACCGGCGGCGCGCTCTCGGCCGCGGCGACAACGGCCTCCATCGACCGCTCGGCCTTGCGAGACGCCACCTCCACCCGTTTGGCGTCAATGATCCTGTCTAATATAGTCGCCACGTATGGACTCCATCGCATCGTTGGAACAAGGCACCGCCCAAGGGCCCCCGCTCCCACCGGACATCCTCACGGACTGGGCGGGCCTGCCCTCCTGGATGCTGACCGTCGATGATAGCATACGCTGGGTGGCCTTGGCGACCGCCGCGATGATGTTGGTTTCGTGGCTCGCCCGTGGTCGTCCTGATTCGCTACGAAGCCTTCCGCTCAAACCCAATCGCGTTACGGATCAGTCTGTCGTGTTGACCATGCTGGTGTTCTGGTTGGCGATGTTCGCGCTGACCGCCGCCACGCAAGGGCTTGGGCCGCGTCTGAAGGAGGATATTTGGTCTGGAATCGTGATCGGCAACGGCGCGCACATAGCCGGCGTGGCGGCCTGTTTGTACGTCGCTTTCAAAACTTTTCGAGGCGGTGTGCGGCGATTCATCTTCGGTTCTCATTGGGCGTCTCATCTGCTCGCCAAAACGGCTGTGGTGCTGCTGCTCGCGTTGGGATTGTGCCCCCTTGTTCTCGAAGGCACGATTCGGTTGGTGCTGGCGATCGCACCGTTACACCACTTTTCAACCCATTCGACGCTGGTGGCCCTTCACGAGCAAGGGCGGCCAGGGTTGCTCACAGTCGCCCTATGGTGTTCTGCCGTGGTCATCGCGCCGCTGGCGGAGGAGTGTTTCTTTCGCGGGATCTTGCAGACCTTTCTGGTCCGATTCTTTCGCCACCGAGGTCGGGCCATTCTCCTATCGGCGACCCTGTTCGCCGCCGTCCATGCTTCGGTGCCGCATACGGTTCCTGCGCTGCTTCTGCTGGGTGTATTGCTCGGCTATCTCTACGAGCGTACCGGGTCGCTTACGGGGCCGATCCTTGTCCACGCGTTGTTCAACCTGAAGACGTTGCTCTGGGACCACTTTGCGGCCGCCGCCGGCGCATGATCGTCTGTGGCTCCATGAGGCATATGGCCCAATCGGCCCGGGCGCGTTCAGAGCACCTGGCGCAAGCCTGGTGGCCTCCTGCCGCGGAAGGTCCGCAGGCTGGCGCCAGCGGCTCTGATTCGTTTCACCGAACCTCACTTGGGCCGGTTCTAGGGCGTCGGCGCCCAGTTATTGAGCCACGCGCCTTCGGATGTTATCATCGCTCGACGCGACGTTATCACTGTGCGCGGGGTCATAGAACCATGGGGCAGCCCGACGGTTCGATGGCGAAGGAGTATCCCACTGGCGGTGGGTCTTGAAGGATTCCAGGAGGGCCATCACCAATGATCGGTAGGCTATGAACGGTTCAGAAACAACGCCCCATGGGGCGGCCGGATGTGGGCCGCGTTCGACCGAGCTGTTCGAGAGGGCATGTTCGGTTCTTCCGGGCGGAGTCAATAGCCCGGTTCGGGCATTTCGCGCCGTTGGCGGCGATCCGGTTTTTGTGGACCGGATGTCGGGGCCTCACGTGTTCGACGTGGATGGCCACCGCTATGTTGATCTTGTCGGAAGCTGGGGGCCGGCTATCGTGGGCCACGCCCACCCGGCGGTGGTGGATGCCGTCAAGCGGGCGGTTGAGCGCGGGATCAGCTTTGGGGCTTGCTGCGCAGCGGAAGCGGAGCTGGCCGAGCTAATAATCGGAGCGTTGCCTTCGGTTGAGATGGTGCGTTTTGTCAACAGCGGGACGGAAGCAACGATGAGCGCCATTCGGCTGGCGCGCGCGGCCACTGGCCGCGGTAAGATCGTCAAGTTTCTCGGCTGCTATCATGGCCACGTGGATTCGCTGCTTGTCGCGGCGGGCTCCGGGGCCGCTACGTTTGGATCGCCCGATTCCGCCGGGGTTCCGGCTAGCTTCGCCGAGTCGACGCTTTTGGCCCCCTACAACGATCTCAAGTCCGTCGAGCGACTCTTGACCGAGCACGGCGCGGAGGTTGCGGCCGTGCTGGTCGAACCGCTGGCCGGCAACATGGGCTACGTCGAGCCGGTGGACGGTTTTCTGCATGGGTTGCGTTCTCTTTGCGATCGACACGGATGCCTGCTGGTGTTCGACGAAGTGATGACCGGGTTTCGTTGCGCGTGGGGGGGCTATCAGAACATCTGCGGTGTTTTGCCCGATCTTACCTGCCTCGGTAAGGTCATCGGCGGCGGCATGCCCGTGGCGGCCTATGGCGGCAAGCGCGGCCTCATGGAGCAGGTCAGCCCGCTGGGTCCGATGTATCAGGCAGGTACGCTCAGCGGCAGTCCAGTTGGCATGGCCGCGGGCATCGCCACGCTCCAACTCTGCGCGGCCGAAGGGTTTTATGAATCGCTTGCGGAAAAGGCGGGCCGGTTGGCGAGTGGGCTCATCGCGGCGGCCGACCGTGCGGAGGTCCCTCTGCAGACCGCTGCGTGCGGCGGCATGTTCGGCATGGCGTTCTCGCGTGAGCGTGTGCTCAACTTTGCCGATGCCGGTGCCTGCGACCACGAGCGTTTCGCGGTTTTCTTCGGGGCGATGTTGGGTCGCGGCGTCTGGTTGCCGCCATCCGGCTATGAGGCCATGTTTGTTTCCGCCGCCCACGACGATCCCGCCATTGAGCATGTGCTTGACGCGGCCGGCGATTGTTTTGCGGAGATCGCTCGATGACCACGCTTCGCGTCGGCACCCGTGGCAGCGACCTGGCCCTGTGGCAAACAGGCTGGGTGAGCGATGCGCTGCGCGCGGCTCATCCCGGTTTGAATATAGAGCGCATCATCATTCAGACGCACGGCGATGCCGCGATCGATCAACGCTTCGACGCCGATTGGCCCGTGGGTGGTTTTGTCGATGCCATTGAAAAGGCGCTGATCGATGAGACCATCGATTTCGCCGTACACAGCTTCAAAGACATGCAAACAGCGGTCACAGACGGGTTGATCGTCGCGGCCATTCCGCAGCGCGAGGTGGTACATGACGTGCTAGTGACGCGCGAACCTGTCGATCTGGACCATCTGCCGGCAGGTTTTAAGCTGGGTACGAGCAGTCCGCGGCGCATGGCGCAGTTTCGGCGGCTGGGCAACCTGGAGATTCTTCCGCTTCGCGGCAACGTGCCCACGCGAATCAAGAAGCTTCAAGCCGAATCTCTAGACGGTGTGGTGCTCGCCGCGGCGGGCTTGAAACGGCTCAGCATCCAGTGCGATCATTGCACCAACTTGCCGACCGATCGATTTGTGCCGGCTCCGGCGCAAGGCGCTTTGGCGATTCAAACGCGAGTCACCGGCGAAGCTCGAAGTGTCATCGAATCCTTGGATCATGCGGCCACGCGGCGCCCCGTCGAGGCGGAGCGGGCGTTCCTCAAAGCCGTCGGCGCCGGATGCCACGTACCCATCGGAGCGCTAGCGAGCCTCGAAGGCGAATCGATCCGCCTGCAAGGGCAGTTGTTTGATGATGACGGCCTGCGGATGGCGGAGGGCGTGGAATTCGGCAGCGATCCAGAGGCAATTGGCGTGGCGATGGCCAGAACATTGCAAGCTGACCTCGAACGTGGCAGTTAGGGCAGGGGGTTGCTCCGCCGCGTGGTATGGTCGTTGGTTTGCCGTGGACGGAGCGTTTCCCTGCCATCGAGCCGATGGCGTTACGTGTTGGATTCGCGCCACCATCGCGCGTAGTCCAGCGCGGCGTAGGTGAATATCACATCGGCCCCGGCCCGGGCGATGGCGATCAACGATTCGGTCATGCATTCCTTTTCATCGAGCCAGCCGAGCTTGGCCGCGGCCTTGACCATGGCATACTCGCCGCTTACGTGATAGGCGGCTATCGGTAGCTCCGTCCGCTCCCGAAGCCGGACGATGATATCCAGATACGGCAATCCTGGCTTCACCATCATCAAATCCGCCCCTTCGGCCTCGTCGAGCATGGCTTCAAGGATCGCCTCGCGGGCATTGGCCGGGTCCATCTGGTAGGTTTTCTTGTCGCCCGGCACGTTAGCGGCCTCCACGGGCGCCGAGTGCAGCGCCTCGCGGAAGGGTCCGTAAAACGCCGACGCATACTTGGCGGTATAGCTGAGAATCGCCGTTTGTGTGAACGCATTTTCATCGAGTGCCGTTCTGATGGCCTCGACACGGCCGTCCATCATGTCGGAGGGGGCCACGATGTCTGCGCCCGCCCGGGCGTGTACCACCGCCATTTGCGCCAAGATTTCGACGCTTTCGTCGTTGAGCACGATGCCTTCGCCATTGACGATGCCGTCATGGCCAACGCTGGAATAGGGGTCGAGCGCCACGTCGGTGATGACGCAGGCGGTGGGGCAGGCCTCTTTGAGGGCACGCACCGCTCTGCACATGAGGTTGTCTTCGTTGACCGCTTCGCGACCGTCGTTGGTCTTGAGTGATTCGTCCACGTCGGTGAACAGCGCAAACGCGCCGACGCCCAGATCGATCGCCTGCTTGCATTCCTCGATCGTCTTGTCGATGGTGCAACGCGATCGCCCTGGCATGGCGCCGATGGGCTCGGCGACGCCTTTTCCCTCAATCACGAACTGCGGCAACACAAGGCGGTCCGGTGTCAGTCGTGTCTGGCGAACCAGGCGCCGCATCGTTTCCGTGCGGCGGAGCCGCCGCGGGCGTTGAACGGGACGATTCCAGTCGGTTGTTGATGCCATCTTCGTCGCTCCTTGGTGCTCTATGGCGTCGAACCGGCGATTCCGGCTCGGCGGCTAGTAGGTTGTTAACAAGTGCAAGCAGCCCCATCGGTTCCTGAGCATGGAACCACTTCACGCACATCGCTTTTCGTCTCGCCGATGATCTCCGAAACGCATTTCGTGGCAAGTCGCACGCAGTCGTTTATCGAGACGCCTTCAAGATAGTTCCCGATCACGTGTAACCTCGGCCGGCGGGCGATCGCGGCTCGAAACGCCTCGATCCGCTCCCGATGACCCAGCCCGTACTGCGGAATGGCCGCGAGATGTCGGCCAACGTCTACCAGCACAGGATCTCCGGACAGCTTCAAGATGTCCCGCGTCGCATCCGTTGCGGATCGCACGAGTCGCTCCTCGGTTTGGTCTGCCGCGGTGCTATCTCTGGTGCCGCCGACAAAAACGCGGATCAATCGGCAATCGGCGGGGGCGTGGTGCGGGAACATGCTGTCTGCCCAAATCGCGCCCATGATTGGCATATCGTCTTCATCGCGCGGGACAAGAAAACCGAATCCGTTCAAGTCGTGTGCGACGTCGCTCCGTCGATAGCCAAGGTTCACAACAGCGAGCGAGGCACACTCGATGCGGTTGATCGCATCGGCCGCGGCCGGCTCCAGCGCATCCAGCAGGTCGCTAGCCTTATGGGCGGGCAACGCGATGACCACTCGCTTGCAAGACAGCTTGAAGGTTTCGTCGAAGGGGGTTGCTTTGGTCCGGCAAGAAATCTCGTATCCGGCCCCCACAGCATCGAGCGTTTCGGCCGTACAATTCGTGAGGCAGTTGTCACCCAGGCGGTTGCCCATGGCTTGGGTAAGCGCGCCGAGTCCACCTTCAAAACTGACCAGGCCCGGCCATTTGCGTTTGGGGCGATTCGCACGTGCACGACGAGATTTCAGCATAGCTCGGAGGCCATGAACGATAGGGCTTCGCGCTTCACGGTCGAACTTGGCCGCAGAAGGAAAACATGCCGGTAGGCTAAGCTTGCCGATGTCCCCGGCGAAAATGCCGGAGATGATCGCACTGACGAAGGTGTTGGTGGCCTCGCGCCCAATCCGGCGGATCGAGGCTTGTTCGATCGTTTCTTCTTCGTCGCTCGCTCGTGCCGACCAGCAGAGCCCGCGTGCAAGCCGCATGCGCCCCAGCGCCGACAGAAGCCCCGTCGTCGCTAGCGTCAGCGGGTTCGACGGAACGCGATGCAGCCGTCCGCCGCGAAAAATGTACCGATTGTGAGCGGCTTCATCAGCGGAGACGACATGCACCCGATCGGCCAGCTCATCCAGCAATGCCTCAAACGACGGATCCCGCACCATCACGTTGAACGGCCCCCGTTCCACGTGAAAACCACCTTGGGTCTCGGTGCGGGTGTAACCGCCTACCTTCGGGTGAGCTTCGAGCAGGCGAACATCCACGCCTGCCTGTTTCAGACGCCATGCCGCCGTCAGGCCGCTGATGCCGCCACCGATGACAACGACTTCGCTGTACTTCCTGTTCATGGTTGCTATACCCCGGCCATGGAATCCAGTGGCTGAGCTCGGCTCGCTCGCTCTGCCGCCTCGACAAAGCGTTGAACATGGCCCCATGGCGTTTCTTTGAGCAGGCCGTGGCTTAGGTTGAGTATGTGGCCTTCGCTCGCGCCGGCATCGACACAATCGAAGACCGCCTTTTCGATGGCATCTGCGCCAGCCTCGGCCACAAGACGATTGTCCACGTTGCCTTGAAACGCGACGCGATGGCCGAACCGTCGTTTTGCCTCCCGAAGATCCACGTTGCTGCCGAGGCTCAACACACTGGCCCCGGTTTCCACCATGAGATCGAGCCGCGTTTGATCCTTGGCGAAGAGGATCGTCGGCACATTCCCGCCTACCCCGGCGAACACCTCCCCTTGATAGGGATGGGCGAACGCTTCGTATTGCTCCGGCGTCAGCAGGTCTGCGGCCGATTCAAACAACTGCACGGCGTGGACGCCCTGCTCGATCTGATAGCGGAGGTAGTCGATGGTCATGGCCGCGAGCATGGCCAGCAGGCTATGAAGCGTGGCGGGATCGTCGCGCATCCAAGCCAAGGTTCTTGGCATCCCAGCCATGGGGCTTTTGCCCTCGATCATGAACGCCGCAAGCGTAAACGGCGCGCCGGCAAACCCGAGCACGGGCAGGGCGCCGTCCAGGGTCCGAAGGATTTTCTGGAGGGTCGCGCCGACGAACGGCAGGTCCGCAGCCGGATCGATCGGCCGGAGGCGGTTTAGGGTCTCGGCAGAGGCCGGCCCCGACTTCAATTGCGGCCCCGGTCGGAAGATGAATTCCGCGCCCATCGGGGCCAGCGGCGTCAGAATATCCTGGAACAGGATAATGGCGTCAACGCCAATGCGCCGCGGCAAGAGGGAAGCCTCGGCGGCGAGATCAGAATCGCGAAAGAAGGTTTCGAGTTCAACGTTGCTTCGCCCGCGCAGCGCTATGTACTGCGGATCGCTTCGGCCCGCCTGACGCATGAACCACACCGGCGTGCGACTCGTCCGCTGACGCTTGGCGGCACGCAGCAATAAATCATTTTTCAACATGGTCCCATTCCGATCTTCTTCCCTCTTGTCGGGCCCGCCGCCTTAAGCGTTGGCGGAATAGCATCCATCCCCTTTGCGGTACGCCTCCTGGCTCAGGTAGGCGTCGAACACCGCCGCCACGTTACGCATCAGGATATACCCCAGCGGCGAGTTCAGGCGGATGTCGCCCGACGCGTCGAGGGTCACCAGTCCGTCTCGTTCAAGCACGTCCAGGCTGGCCAACTCTTTGCCGAAGTAATCGCCAAATGTGATGTCGAAGGTTTTCTCGATGTCCCCGACAATGACAAATCCTTGGCAATATAGCTGCGCGAGAACGGCTTGGCGGATGCCGTCGTCGCGCGTCAGCGTTTTGCCCCGCTCGACGGGCAGGACACCTTGGCGCACGCGTTCGAGGTATTGCTCGGTGGTCTTGACGTTTTGCAGAAAGCCGACGCCCGGCAAATGTGTGATGCCCGATACACCCACCGCCAGCAGCCGCAGATCGCCGCCTGTGGTCATGCCTTGGAAGTTGCGTTGGAGGGTGCCCGTTTTGTGGCATTTCGAAAGCGGGTCGTCTGGTCGGGCAAAGTGATCGAGTCCGATGAATTCGTACCCGGCGCTACCGAACATTTCTTGCGCCATTAGGAACATGTGCAGCTTGGTCCGGCTGTCCGGCAATCGCGTGTAGTCCATACCGCGTTGGGTGGCGATCTTCTCCGGGATCTGGGCGTAGTGGTAGTAGGCGATCCGGTCGGGTGCAAGCTTAATTGTTTGCTTAATCGTGTGGCGGATCGTCTCCGGCGTCTGGTACGGCATGCCGTAGATCAGATCGAAATTGACGCTGTCAAACGCCAGGTCGCGGCAAATCGCCACGACTTGCTCGACCATCTCGTACGGTTGAATGCGGCGCACGTGCGCTTGCACCTGTGCATCGAAATCCTGAATACCCATGGATACGCGGTTGAAGCCCATGCGTCGAAGTGCCGTAAGTTTGTCCTGGGTGGCGCCGCGCGGGTCGATTTCCATTGCGATCTCGGCGTCGTCGGCGACATCAAACGCGGCGGAAATCGCGGCATGAAGTCGCTCGATCTGTCCAACATCCAGATAGCTGGGGCTGCCGCCGCCCCAATGAATCTGACGCAGCGGGCGGCCGGCGTCCGTCTTCTCGGCCAGGAGATTGATTTCCTGCTCTAGCGCCGAAAGGTAGTCGTCGACGCGCTCGGCGGCGCCCTCTTGGTGCTTGGGCAGAATCACCTTGTTGCAGCCGCAAAACTTGCACAGCTTCTCGCAAAACGGCAGATGCAGATAGAGGGACAGATCTTGCGTCGGAGCGTGCGACACGGCCGTTCCGTGCATATGCAATGCTTCTGATTCGTCGCATGAGTGCCACCAATTGGGCATCGGATAGGATACATGCCGCGGCAAGGAGATGCCAGCGTACCGATCGAAAACGTCCTGGTCGAATTCTTGCTGATTGGGGTTGATGTCCTTAGTGATCATGATGGGCTACTCCGTAATCGGTGCCAAGTCGTTTTCTGTGGGCCCCGCACATGCATGGCCGGCTGATTGCCGCTTTGGCGGCGCGTCATGCCCGCCGGGTGCGTCTTGCGCGGTGGGTTGGTCCGCGGCGCTA
>CAZYXP010000086.1:0-13780 GCA_964651325.1 uncultured Phycisphaeraceae bacterium | reverse complement strand
GAAGCATCGTCGCATAGCGGGCAAGCCGCCGGCTCCATTGCTTGTCTTTGATCAATACGTAGGCTTCAAAGCTGGCCTTGGTTCCGAAAAGGGCATCTTCGTAGGTTTCGATGGGCCCGATGACGATATCGATACCGTTGTCCTTCATGTCCAACCATGCGAGGTCGCTGGGCTGATAATCGTCGGTCAGCAACGCACGAGCGCGTCGCTCGAGATAGCGGCGCAATCCGGCATCTTCGGCAAGCGACGCCGCCTCGCGCAGCTTGGCCGCGGCCGGCTCAAGATGCGACCTGAAAAAAACGTGGTAGTCGATCGCCTTGAGCCGCCCACCGTTCGCGTCGTCGCGCCGCACCATCGTGTAAAGGCTCGTAAGTCGCCGGGCTTGGCTCGAATCCGCCGCGACGGCTTGCTCGAATTCTTCCTTGGTCATGTCCATCGGATAAAAGTTGGCGCCCTTGGGTTTGGGACCAACACGCGGTACGAATGGCCGGTTGTCTGAAAGCCGATCCCACGGTCCATAGTTGATCTCGGCGAGGCGACGACGGCGAGCGTCGCCGATCGTGGCGAGCAAGGCACGCCGATCTCCATACGATTGCACCCAAAACGCCTCGCTCATGTGCTTGGCCGCATCGATCAAGAGCGGAAGCATCAGTCGCTGGTTCTGCGAAAGCGCGCTTAGATCCGCGGTGAGGCGAACCGTTGCGTACTGCTCGGCGGGCCGCTTGGGCTTATCACTTCGGGCATGTCGCGCTGCGGCGTTGTTGACCCGAGCGCCGGGCGAGACGCAGGATGTCAAGGCCAGCAGGACCAGGGTTGGAGCCGCAATAAGAGTTTTGATTTGATTAGTTTTCATCCGCTTGTCCTCGACAGGGGTCCGAATATCCAGCATCGTTGCTCATCCATCCGACGAAATGCTACCTGTATTGGCCTGTGAATCAACTGAGTATCGGACCAACAGGCTCGCCTGGCCCGTGATGCCTCGTGCCGGAAGGGCGAATCAGTGCCGCGGGCGCCAACCGACGTGATCGCGGGGGGCTTGATGGTTTCCCCCATGTCCCCAGGAACAAATGGCATGCGGCATTTACTTCCGCGAGAGCTAAAGCCCGCGACCGAGTTAGTCGTCTTACTAACTATGCGCGGTCGGTCGTGGAACGTTCGGGGAAGCGTCCGCTTGGACCGATAACGGCGCCCGGGGCCATCGGGCCCATAACCCCGAAACAGGTGACGCTTCAGCCATGCGCAAATCGCTTCGCGATGTTTCCTTCAAGCAGAAGCTGCTCTTCTTCGCCATTTCGACCACTGGGTTGGCCTTGTTCCTCACGTGCGCGGCGACCGTCATCAACTACTGGAACGGAGCGCGGCAGTCCATCCCGCGTGCGGTCAACGTCCAAGCGAACATTGTCGGGATGGACGTCGCCGGGGCGATCGTCTTCAACGATCCCGCGTCGGCGACGGAAACCCTTTCGAGACTGCATGCGGATCGGGCGGTTGTGCTGGCGACCGTGTACGACGCCAGCGGGCTGGAGTTCGCGCGGTTTGCCCGCAAGAATGTTCCCACCCAGCAGATTTACAACCCCAATCGTGATGGTTATCGATTCGACGGAAATCGGCTTCATCTGACGCGACACATCATGATGGAAGGCGAACCGGTGGGGCGCATCTACATCCAGTACGATCTTCGCGGCCTGTACACTAGCCTCGTACAACAGGTCATCACCCTCGTCATTGCGATGGCGATTTCACTTACTGCTGCATACATCTTCGCCTCGAAACTACAAGTCACCATCACCGAACCGATCTTGAGCCTTGCGGACTCCGCGCGTACCGTCGCCCGGCAGAAGGATTTCTCCCTAAGGGCTACAAAACACGGCAACGACGAGCTGGGCATGCTCACCGATGCGTTCAATCAGATGCTGACTCAGATCCAGGATCGGGACGCGGCGTTGCGTTCGGCCAATGCACATCTCGAGGAGCGCGTTCACCAGAGAACCGCCACGCTGGAAGCCCGAACGACCGAGCTCATCGAGAAAAACCGCACCATCGCGTTGCTGGAAGGCATCGCTGTCGCCGCCAATGAGGCAGAAAATGTGGATGAAGCGCTCCATGCGGCGTTGCGCGAAATCTGCCAATATACCAATTGGCCCGTCGGCCATGTCTACACGGTTTCCGAAGACGACCCGGAGCTGATGGTGTCCACCAAACTATGGTATCTGGAGGATCCGCATCGATTCGTCACGTTGGTGAGAATCAGTGAATCGACGCACTTCCGATCGGGGATCGGTCTTCCCGGTCGCGTATTGGCGTGCAAGAAAGCCAAATGGATTGAGGATGTCACAGAGGATCGCGATTTCTCTCGCGCAAAGCACGCCAATGCTTTGGGCGTGAAGGCCGGCTTTGCATTTCCCGTTCTGGCCAAGAGCCGCGTTGCGGCGGTCCTTGAGTTTTTTGCCGTCGATGCTCAACCACCTCACGAAGACATGCTGAACATCATGTCGGCCATTGGCACGCAACTCGGCCGTGTGATCGAACGTCATCAAGCGGAGCATGCCATGCGGACAAGCGCCGCAGCACTGGGTGAGACCAACCACGCGCTGCAAGCGGCCAGCATTGCGGCGGAGGCCGCCAACCGGGCCAAGAGCGAATTCCTCGCCAACATGAGCCATGAAATCCGAACCCCGATGAACGGCATCATCGGCATGACGGAACTCGCCTTGGATACAACCCTAAGCGAAGAGCAACGCGAATACCTTGAAATCGTGCTTGGATCCGCGAATTCATTGCTTGCGTTGCTCAATGACATTCTCGATTTCTCGAAGATTGAAGCGGGCAAACTGGATCTGGAGCACGTTGAGTTCGATCCCCGCGACATCCTCGAGGGCTTGGGCGACTTGCTCGCGCATCGAGCCGAAGAAAAACGGTTGGAATTCGTCATCCACGTCGATGCAGAGGTCCCGCGGGTGGTGCGCGGCGACCCCGTCCGCCTGCGCCAAATCCTGATCAACCTGACCAGCAACGCGATCAAGTTCACCGAGCATGGCGAGGTGGTCGTCGAAGTTTGCGTGGAAAGCTTCGACGAGCGAGACGTGCAATTGCGTTTCACGGTGACCGACACCGGCATCGGCATTCCGCTTCACCGGCAGGCGGCCATCTTCGAAAGCTTTACGCAAGCCGACGGAGCCACGACGCGGAAATACGGCGGAACCGGGCTGGGACTGGCCATTACGACGCAGCTTTGCCAGCTCCTAGGAGCTGAGATCGGGCTGGTCAGCGAACCCGACGTCGGCAGCACGTTTAGCCTCAAGGTTCCGATGGAAGTGGTTCGTGGAAGCGAGTTTGCCGGTTCCATGGCAACGACTCGGCGCGACGCGCTTGGGGCGAGTGTCGAGGGGAAACGATTCCTGATCGTGGACGATAACGCGACGAATCGGCGTATCATGGACCAGAATATCCGCAAATGGCAAGGTCAATGTGTGCTCGCCTCGGATGGCGCCGAGGCCCTGATGATTCTAAAGCGCGAGGCGGACACGAACCACCCGATCGATCTGATCTTGCTCGATGTGTGCATGCCGAACATGGATGGCTTCGAAGTCGAGCGAAGCATCCGAAACACGGAACACATCGCCGCGATCCCCATTGTGTTTCTCAGTTCCGCGGCTTTCTGGAAGCGATCAAGACAGGAACCGGCCTCCGAGCGAACCGCCCGCCTCACCAAACCGGTGAAACAGACATTGCTACTCGAAACCGTCGCAGGCATGCTGGAGAATGAATTCGCCGATGTCGGACCCGACGGCGCGCCCGAATCCCTACCCCATGCCAATCCCGCCGCCGAATCCCTGACTGATTGCCGAATCCTCCTGGTCGAAGACAATCTGGTCAACCGGCACGTCGCCGGGGGGTTCCTCAAGAAGTTCGGGTGCCAAGTCACCGAGGCCGAAAACGGGCGGATTGCCCTGGAAACCCTTGAGTGCCACGACTTCGACATCGTTCTCATGGACGTGCAAATGCCCGAAATGGACGGCCTTGAAGCCACTCGGAGACTTCGCGCCCAGCAACGTTTCCAGGGGATTCCCATCATCGCCATGACCGCCCATACCATGAAAGGCGACAAGGCTCGATGTCTGGATGCGGGGATGAGCGACTACATCAGCAAGCCCGTGAGCATCGAGAAGCTTCGCGGGATGCTGAACATATGGTGGCACAAAAACCAATTCGATGGGCTCCCGCTCGATGGGCCCGGCCCATCGGAATCATCAGGCGCGACTGCAAGCAATAGGCCGCACACGAACGAGGAACCGCCGCTTCGCCGAGACAAGGCGTTGCACAGCATGGAAGGCGATGAGGAACTGCTCGAAGATGTGCTTCAGTTGTTTCTCGAATCGGCGCCCAATTTGCTCGCCGAGCTTCGGGCGGCCATCGCAAAGAGAGACCCGGCGCAAATCGAGGCCACCGCTCATAATCTGAAGGGAACCGCGTCGAACATCTTTGCTGAACCGACGCGCCGCGCCGCCGAGCATCTCGAACGCAGCGGCAAAGATGGAATCATGGAATCGGTAGATGGCATGATGCTCGAACTGGAACGCAATCTCTTGGCCGTTCAACTGGCAATTGGAGGAAAAGCCGACGCCGCCGATCCGCCGTCCGAATCCCACCCGGGAACGCCATGACGGTAGGCGGTGTTACTCCGCAATCGTCATGACGCGATCCACGGCTACGGCTTGTTGTTCGGTCGTCGCACCAGAAGGCCAGTGCACCGTCAGCTGATCGATAATCGTGGTAGCGCCAAGCCCGAAGTGAACTTGGGGATGGACCGCGACGAACGCGCTGGTGGTCGTCACGACCTCCGCGACATACGCCACGCCGCCGGCGATGGCTTCGACGCGCGCCCCGATGCCAAACGAGTTGCTCGCGGTGCCTTTCAGGCGAATAGTGACCCAGTGGGCGTCCTCCAGGGCGGGGTTGACCAAGCACTGAAGCGTGTCTAGTTCCCTTTCATTCGTCCGGCAGATGTCGTCGAACCCATCTCCGGTGAGGTCGATGGCCGCCAGCGCCCGACCGGCCCGGTTGTGACCGAACGCCACCGGCTGATCCCCTGTCCAGTTGAACATGCCCCGGGCGCCGGTCTGATCGGTAAACGATTGGCCGCCGTCATTACTCAACAATCGACCCACACCGTGGAAATCCTGCCGGAACGGGCCTTCGCCGAGCCCGTCAAAAAGGATTAGGTCGCCCGTCCAAGCCAGATCAGGCCACCCGTCGTTTTGCATATCCAGCCATGCGCAGCCGAAACTGAATTCGTACGCTTGCAGCCCGCGGCCTTGGAGCTGATTCGTCGGCGGCAGGACTCCCGGTGTCACGGCGACCCCGCCTGCGGCATCGACGAACACTCCGTTCCCGTCGTTTTGGAGCAAGCGGTGGAAGGGAGTGCCGTTGTCTCGACGCCAGGCGCTGGTGATGTGGTTGCTCTCAATATCGGCCCCAACCGCATCGGCTCCGACGTTGGCCAGAAAGTAGTCGAGGTCGCCGTCTCGATCATAATCCGCCGACGCAATGCCCATCCAACCGCCGTGTTTGTTGAGCAGGTCCGCCTGGGAGGGCGAGAAGGTGAGATCGCCGTTGTTGATAAAAAGGTCCACGCCTCCGGGGATTTCTTGCACGGCGAACAGATCCTGAAAGCCGTCGCGATTGACGTCGGTAAAATACACCGACCAGGTCGGCATGTGATTGAGTATATTCTCCGTAGAGGGCGCGAGTCCCGCCACCAGCGTGCCCGCCACGCCCGCCGAGTCCGTAATGTCTTCAAACAGGGGCACGCCCCCAGCCACCACGCCGGTGTTACGCAACAGTACGTTAGGGGTATCAGGCAGAGTCGTCTGATCTTCGCCGAAGATCAGGTCGGCGAAGTTGTATCTGCCGATGTACAGGTCGAGCAATCCGTCGTTGTCGATGTCCCCCACGCCGATGCCCGAGCCGAACCTCACTGACGCAAGCCCCGTCTCCTCCGTGGCATCGGAGAAGAACACTTGCCCGGCGCTATTGGGACCGCGGTTTTTCAGGTAACGCACAGTCGCGAGCGGACCATCCGGGATGTCGGGTCTTTGCCGGCCGATGATCAAATCCAACCAGCCATCATTGTCGAAGTCGCCCACGCCGGTGCATACGCCCCAATCCGAAGTGAAACGCAGCCCGGCAAGATTGGCCACCTCGGTGAAGCCGCCCCGCCCGTCGTTCTCATAGAGGAGATTCGGCGTCCCCGTAATGCTCGTAACGAACAAATCGACGTCTCCATCGTTGTCGTAATCAAACAAGGCCATCGCCGGCCAGCCGACCGCCTTGGGAGCCGGCGTAAACGAGGAGGCGGTCACGTCGCGAAATGCCGTCTCCCCGGCCACTTCCGATAGCGACGGGGCACAACCAGTCGCCAGCAATCCCACCATCCCCACCAAGATCCGCCCGCCATTTTTCAGCGCCATTTTGGACCCCCCCTATCGGGAACCTGTTGAGCCACCAGCGGAATCGACCATCAATCCTGCCGCAGAGTTTGGGCACAGCATAATCAGGAATCACGATTCTTGCCACGCGGCAGAAAATCACCATGAAAGCGTCCGCTACAGTGATGGCGTTCGGCCGCCGATCTTGCCGCATAGCGCGTGCGGCTTGAAGATCATGGGCTTGACGAATCCAGTGGACACGACGCCTCGATGGATTGCTTGACGGGGCCTGAGGCTACGATATCGTTCCGGCATGGGCCGACCGATGCGAACACGCTCACCGAAAGACTACTTCAAACTCCTCCTGACACTGTTTGTGGCCTCGCTTGTTGCGCTAACCGCGCTTTGGGTCGTTTTTGAGCACAAACCAGGCTGGTACCGCCCGGCGGCGCTCGAAGGCGATGACCTGCGTCTTGTGACGACCCGCGCGACGAAATGGGCGGATGAAGTCTCGGATGAAATGGTCCACGGCCAGCCCTTCGAGTTGGTGCTGGTCAGCGGGGAGGTCAACGAGTTTCTGGCCGCGTTGCCGGAATTGTTTCCAGACGAATTCTTGCATTGGCCCGAGGCCTTGAGGCTGCCGGCGGTCGGATTCGATCCGGATACCATTCATGTGGGCCTGCTGTGCGAGATGAACGGCTGGCGCGTCATCGCGGCGCTGGAGCTGACGGCCGAGGTTCTCGACAAGGGCCGCTTTGTTCGGATTGCCACTACGGGGGTCTACGGCGGCTCGCTTCCCCTGCCGCGCAGCTTGCTGGGGCGAATTTTCGACCCCTCCTTTGCGGCCTTGGCGCGGAGCGTTTCCCTAAAAAGTGGCGATCGGGCGGAGCGAATCCTCAGAGAGCTGGCCTCGGTGGACGATCTATTCGAAGGCGTCTTGATTCGCAATCGGTTCGTCTGGCCCAACGGCAAGCGAGCTTTTCGCCTGGAAACGATTCGCGTGGAAGCGGATCGGCTGGTATTGGGCATCGTGCCTTTGTAATGGATCGGACCGTGGATCGGTCCGGCCGAGTGGCCGCACGCCCACAAGGAGGAGCCGAACATGCCGACCCCCACGGCAAGACTGTTGATTACCTGTCCGGACCGCCAGGGCCTAATTGCAATCGTGGCGGGCTTCCTCGCGGAGCATGGCGGAAACATAGTCGAGGCCGACCAACACTCAGACGCTCAACACGGCGAGTTCTTCATGCGCGTCGAGATCGACCCGGAGGGTTTTCGGCTGGATCGGTCTAATTTCGCCCAAGCCTGGGAACCGACGGCCCGGGAATGCAAGATGCGCTGGTGGTTGTACTGGGGCAACGACCTCAAGCGCATGGCGATTCTCGTCAGCAAGGAAAGCCACTGCCTTTCGGATCTACTTTGGCGATGGCAAACGGGCGAACTGCGGGTCGAGATTCCCTTCGTCGCCGGAAACCATGAATCCATCGGGCAACACGCGACCTCGCACGGACTTGCGTTTCACCATCTTCCCAGTACACCGCAGACCAAACAGCAGCAGGAAGCCCGACTGGTCGCGCTGCTGGAAGAGGCGCACGTCGATTTCATCGTCTTGGCGAGATACATGCAAATCCTCTCGCCTGAGTTCGTGGCCAACTATGCCCAGCGCATCATCAACATCCACCACAGCTTCTTGCCGGCGTTCGCCGGACCGCGACCCTACCGGCAGGCTTTTGAGCGCGGGGTAAAACTAATCGGAGCGACCAGCCACTACGTCACCGATAAACTCGACGCCGGACCGATCATCGCACAATCGACGCTTCCCGTGGGCCATCGTGATTCGGTGGAGGATCTGATTCGCAAGGGTCGGGACCTGGAGCGGACGGTCCTGGCCACGGCCGTCCGGCACCATGTGGAAGACAAAGTCCTCGTCAGCCGCAACAAGACCGTCGTGTTTGATTGACAGTAGTGGGCCAACACCATGCCTTCGGCGGAGCCATCACCTGGCCTACGCGCCATTCATCTCATCTCGCGAGGACGTGTTCCCAGAGGCGAGCCATAGACCCGCGGCGAAGAGCACCGCTCCGACAGCAAGCGCCCACACGGGAAGATGGGCCGCCTCCGCATCCTCCCCGCCGAGTAAACCCGTGAAAAACTCCGGATATCTGGCGCTCAACACGCCGATCGTGTTGTGGATCAAATGCGCGATCATCGAGGGCAAGATGGATCTGGACTGCCAGCAGAGAAACGCCAGCACCATGCCCAACATCGCGGTAACCGGAAGCTTGAACAAGAAAAAGTGATAAACGCCGAAAATCACGCCGCAGGTGATGATGGCCACCCACCGGTGACCGGCCGTTCGAAGCCCGGACAGAAGGAACCCTCGAAACAAGAGCTCCTCGCAAACGGCGGGCACGACCGCGATGAACAGAAGAGCGTGGCTTAGGGGTATCGCGCGAAGCGATTGGGTCAGTATTTCCGTATTCTCGACCAGCGCCCGGGGCATCCCTACCAGCTGAGCTTGAAGCAGGTTCAATTCATGGGCGGGCACCCACGCTGCCAGACCGATCATCAACGCGGCCACCTGAAAGCGTACAGCAGGAAGCCGTAAGCCGAGCGTGGAACTGATGCCGATTTTCCAATACGCCAAGAGCCCAAGAGGAAACATCACAAACAGGATCGGCATCAACGTTCCGGTGGCGTAGATCACGCCGCGCGCATCCGTACTCAAGGCGGACGAGCTCAAACCGGCTTGAATGAAAAACCAGGCTGGAAACAACAGGGCCACCGTCATGAGCGTCATGGATACGCTCGGCAGCTTGGCCGGCTTGATCAGTCGTCGGTTCAGCGAGTTCTTCAGCGATCCGGAG
Source organism: uncultured Phycisphaeraceae bacterium (assembly GCA_964651325.1). Classification (GTDB taxonomy): domain Bacteria; phylum Planctomycetota; class Phycisphaerae; order UBA1845; family UBA1845; genus JADFOB01. Next base: position 4,485 of record CAZYXP010000086.1, on the reverse strand, counting down.
TCGGCGAAGACGACCGATTCGGTCCCGAATACGGTGGCTGCCACTGCGACGGCCGCCGCCGCGTACAGCGATGTCGAAATGAGGACCATGGCGATCTGCCCCCACTGCACATCGGCGCCTAAGAGGAAATCGCGAGCCAAAAGGACCATGTTGCCCACGGGCATGACCAGCATGATTCCTTCCGATTTTGTCGCGGGCATGGCCGCAATGCCGCCGGGAATGAGCACGGCCAGGATGACGGGCGTGACGTAGTTCTGCGCTTCCTTGAACGTCCGCGCGTAGCTGCACACGGCAATCATGATCGCGGACATCAAGACGGCAAAGGGAATCAGACAGACCAGAATCAGCACGATCGTAGACAGGGGAATACCGCCGCCGCTCATCGTAAGGGCTTTGTCGAAACCGCCAAAATAGACGGTCGCGCTCACGCTGGCGAGATTCAGGGCCGCCCCCATGATCGACACGGTCGTCACCACAAGGAATTTGCCCACGATGAGATCAATCACCGGCACCGGGCAGACCATCAGCGATTCCAGCGTGCCGCGCTCACGCTCTCCGGCCGTCACATCGATCGCTGGATAGATAGCCCCCGTGATGGTCATGAGGATCAGGATCAGTGGAAGAATCTGGCCGAGCATGGACGGCGGCGATGCCAGGTCCACCGATTCAATGCGAAACGCAGTGACAAAACTCTTTGGAAGTTTCTCTCGTTGAAGTCGCACGAGGACGCGCGAATCTTCCACGCGCTCGAGCATGTCCTTTATCCTGTAGAACGCGTTGCGGCTTCGGACTTCTTGCATGTCGGCGCACATATCGACGTAGTGGACGGTGTTGAAGTCGTTGCTCAATGGATTGGCGTGGAAGAAAATGCCGACGTGGACTTCGCGGTCTTGGATCGCTTGGGTTAGCTTGTCCCAGGTTGGGTAGGTTCCAACCTTGGTTCCGACTAACGGCTTGGGCAAATCATCCGGCCCTCCAGATCCATCCGCCCGCCGGGCGGCTCGCGCTTCGATGGCTATGCGGTCCTCGTCGATCAGGCGCGCGAGGTAGTTTTCCTGCTCCTTGCCAACGATGCCGACGACCAGCTCTTCCCGATCGAGCGATTCGACCTGAAAACTGACCGCTTGAATCGAACCCAACATAAGCAGCGGATAAAGAACAATCGGCACCACGATCATCGCAATCAGCGTCCGACGATCGCGCAAAATGTCGGTGAGCTCCTTGGCGTAGATGGTGCGGATCCGCTTGTGGGCACTCATCAGCCAAGCCCCTCGGCCGGCTCATCGGCGTGGATCAGCTTGAGAAAAATACTGCTCAGCCGCTCAACGCCGCTTAGGGCTCGGAGCGACTCCAAGTCACCTTCGGCCACCAGCTCCCCCTCATGGAGCAGCCCAATGCGGTCGCACATCGTCTCCGCTTCGTCCAGATAGTGGGTGGAAAGTATGATGGTCTTGCCTTCTTGCCGCTCCCGACGAATGTACGCGAGGATGGCCCGATTGCTCAAGACATCCAACCCCAACGTTGGCTCGTCCATGATGAGGATCGGCGGATCGGCCACCAGCGCCCGGGCAATGTTGACCCGCTGTTTCTGGCCCGTGGAAAGCGCGCCGCAGCGTAAACTCGCGAACGACGTGATGCCCAACCATTCGATCAGTTCCGCCGCGCGACGTGCCGCGTGATCCTTAGCCATCCCGTGCAAACGGGCGAAGTAGATCAAGAGTTCCTGTGAATTGAGGCGTTGGTAAAGGCCTGTATTGGCGGTCAGGAAGCCCAGCACGCGCTTGACCTGATCCGGTTCGCGCGAAACATCATGCCCCGCCAAGGTGGCTCGACCGCTCGTAGCCGACATCAATCCGCTCAACAAGCGCAGCGTCGTGGTCTTGCCTGCACCATTGGGGCCCAAAAGCCCGTAGATTTGGCCTTCCTCCACCCGGAAGCTCAGACCGTCAACAGCCCGCTTTTCCGAGCCGCCGGGCGTCGGAAACGTCTTAACCAGGTTTTCAGCGATGACCATATCCACTTGGGAGGGGATTGTAGCGAACCATCGCCAAAACAACATAGACGCTTTCGTACGCACCCCACTCACCCGCAGGCCTCCCAATCGGCCAGCCGCATGGCGTGCATCCGTCACGGGTGGCCCAGGTCCTGTTGAACGTTGGGGAGACGATGGTTTTGCGACCACGAAACGGGTGGTCCGAGGGCTGGCGCCCGCGGGTCCATGACAGAATCGGCGCCTGCAATTGCACGTTGAAGGCGTGCCCTAAAGTAGCCGGGGGCAAGCGCAGCGCCGCCCCCGGATCGCGCCGCCCCCAACCACCCGATCCTTCAGGGGTCGTCTTTTTCGGTGAGATGCGTGCGGCATAGCGCCTAGCCGACCCCTCCAGGGTCGAATGAGATGGGCTGTGCGGTGACCGTGGGTCCGCCAGGAGCGGACCCACGGCTACTGCAGCGCGGCCTTTCAGGCTGCAGCAGGAAAGAACAGCGTTCCATCCGCCGGAAGTGTCATACACCCCTCTGCGTAGGTCCGCTCAACCCGCCCTACCGCGGAATCGGGCTGCGCGTTAGCATGAATGGCGAACACGGACGAACAGATGGGCCACTGCAAACGTTGCACTACAGGAGTCGACCAATGTCGGGCGAACTGCGGATCGAAAAGGACAGCATGGGCGAGATGAACGTGCCCGCCGGAGCCTACTGGGGCGCACAGACCCAAAGGGCGGTTGAAAACTTCCCCATCAGCGGCTATCGATTCCCCAGGCCGTTCATTGCCGCGATGGGCCTGATCAAACAAACGGCGGCCAAGGTCAACCGCGCGCTCGAAAAGCTCGACGGTCGCACAGCCGAACTCATCGCCAAGGCCGCCCAAGAGGTCATCGAGGGCAAGCTCGACGACAATTTCGTACTCGACATCTTCCAAACCGGATCGGGCACCAGCACCAACATGAACGCCAACGAGGTGATCGCCAACCGGGCGATCGAGCTTGCCGGCGGCGTGATCGGCTCGCGTGACCCCGTACACCCCAACGACCATGTGAACATGGGGCAATCCTCCAACGACGTGATTCCCACGGCCATCCACGTGTCGCTTGCCGAGTCGATTCGCTCGGATTTGATCCCGGCATTGAGCCACCTCGGAAAGCAGCTTGCCCAAAAAGCCCAGGCATTCGACGAAATCGTCAAAATCGGAAGGACGCATCTTCAAGATGCCACGCCCGTACGATTGGGCCAGGAATTCGCCGGATTCGCACGGCAGGCCGAGCTGTCCGTGTTGCGGGCCAACAAGGCCGTCAAAGCCCTTCGCGAGCTGCCCATCGGCGGTACGGCCGTCGGAACGGGCATCAACACCCATCCTGAGTTTGATCGGCGCATGTGCGCGGCGCTTTCCGAGGCCACCGGGATCGAGTTTGTCAAAGCCGAAGACCACTTCGAGGCTCAGGCGGCCAAGGACGCGGTGTGCGAAGCCAGCGGCCAGTTGAGGACGATTGCGGTCAGCTTGACCAAAATCGCCAGCGACATTCGGATGCTCGGAAGCGGGCCGAGATGCGGCATCGGCGAGCTCAAGCTGCCTGCGGTTCAGCCCGGCAGCAGTATCATGCCCGGCAAGGTCAACCCGGTGATGAGTGAAATGATCATCCAAGTGGCCGCCCAGGTGATCGGCAACGATACGGCCGTCACCATCGGCTGCCGCGACGGACACTATGAGCTCAATGTCATGATGCCGATGATGGCCCACAATGTGCTGGAATCGGTGCGTTTGCTTGCGACGGGCGCACGCGTGTTTGCGGATCGCTGCGTGTCCGACATCGAGGCGAACGAGGAACGATGCGCCGAGCTGATCGAAGGCTCGCTGGCGATGTGTACCAGCCTCGTCCCGTTCATCGGGTATGACAAATCCGCCGCGATCGCCAAGGAGGCCTTTGCAACGGGCAAGACGGTTCGCCAGGTCGCGCGGGAGCAGAACGTCCTCAGCGACGAGGAGTTGAACAAGGCGCTCAACCCGAAGTCCATGACCCAGCCCGGGTAGGGCTGCGACAACGCTGATTTGAACGGGTGTCCCATATAGCACAGCGGCCCTCCGCTGTGTCTGGACGATCCTCAAGCCGTCCCCCCCCAGCCGAGGGCGGCCGGGCTACAGCGACTGGGCTACAGCGGCCGGGCTACAGCGGCCGGGCTACATTAGCGACGGTCAACATGAACCTGATCCTATTCTCCGACGACGCGACCCACCGGATCCTCAGCCCCGACGATCCACGCACGATCCACGTGCGCAGAGTCTTGCGCATGGGCGTGGGCGATACGATCGACGTCGGCGTCATCAACGGCCCGCGCGGCAAGGCCACGATTCGCTCTGACGACAGCGGCGGAATCGCGCTGGCCATCAAATGGGGCCGCGTGCCCGCGCCGCCGTTTCCGATGCATTTGCTGCTCGCCCTGCCCCGACCTCAAACGGCCAGGCGGCTGCTGCGCGAGTGTACGGCCTTGGGA
>CAZYXP010000085.1:0-14042 GCA_964651325.1 uncultured Phycisphaeraceae bacterium | reverse complement strand
GGGGCGGCCCGCCTGGGTTGGCGTCGCAAGCCAGATGTCGTATCCGCCCTCGCCGCGCGGTCGGTTACTGTAGAAAAAGAGTGACAAGCCGTCGGCGCCGGGCACCGGCCCGAGTTCGTCGTAATCCGTGTTGATGCCGACCAGCGGCTTCGGCTGCGTCCACCGCCCATCGGCGCGATGGCTCACGTAGATGTCCGCGTTGGCCCCCGCCTTGCCTCGCACGAAATAAAGAGTCCGGCCATCGCGGCTGATTTGGGGTTCATAGTCATCTTTTTCTGTGTTGAGCGCTTGGCTGTACCGCTCGGGCGGTTTCCAGAGGATCTCCCGCAAACGCGCGACGTCCTCCGGACGCCGAATGGTGTCCGCATCAGTGAGCATCCCGATGCTTCTCGGCCACGCCATGTACCCAACAACGACCACGCCCGCGGCAAGAACAATGCCGATAGCCCATCCGGCGGCTCTGCGGCCGCCGCTCGGGCGAGTTTTCTTCTTGAGTTGTTCCGACGGTTGCATGGCCATCGTGGTTTAGGGGGCGTGTACGGTGTCGAGATAGGGTTCCCCGACGCCGCTTGCCTTACAAATATCCAACACCGTTACGATACTCGAATACGCCGCCTTTCGATCTCCGCGAATGGTGACCTTCTGTTCCGCGTTACGCTCGACGGCTTGGGAAACGAGTGTCGCAAGTGCCTCTTGATCCATCGGTCGGCCGCTTACGATAATCTTCCCGCGTTGATCCACGTTGATGACCAACTCCTCAAGCATCTTGCTGATCGGCTCCGAAGAGCCCGAAAACGGGAGCGCGATCTGCATCTCGCGTTCTGATTGATGAAAGGTTGTGGCCACGAGAAAGAAGATCAACAATAGGAAAACCATGTCGATCATCGGCGTCATATCGACCGTGACTCCGGTTGACAGGGGTTCAGATTCAATCATCGGCTTGCTCCGGCCACAGGATCGCCCGTGGAAAACGCCACTCGGTTACGCAATGGCCCGCCCGGCTGCGCGACGGCGCCCCTACGCGAGGGCAACTTGCCCGGGCGAGTTGGTGGGGGTTAGGGTTGCCTCTTTCCCCTCCGTGCCGCTCGCTGGCTCGATCAAGGATTTTGCCGCGACCACCCGTCCCGCCTGCGGGGCGAACTGCTCTACGAACGCCACGGTCATGGCGTCCATCTCAGCCACAATCGCGCCGATCTTGGCGGAAAACCAGTGATACGCGATGAGTACAGGGATGGCCACGCAAAGACCCGCGGCCGTGGTAATCATGGCCTGATAAATGCCCCTGGCCAGCAATTCCGTCTTGCCAAGCGCTTCGCCCGAGACCGCCACCGTCTGAAAGGCGTCGATCATGCCGAAGATCGTTCCAAGCAAACCCAATAGCGGCGCAATCGACGCGATGACCGACAGCACACGCAGGTGCTTTTGCAGGTGGACGACTTCGCGTTTTCCGGCTTCCTCGATCTTGGATTCTAGGCGGTCGATGGGTGCGTCGAGATGTCGGATTCCCACACCGACGATACGCGCGATAGGGCTGCCATCTTCCTGGCAGTATTGAAGCGCCTCATCGCGGTCATGGATGCCGTCTTTCAAGATCGTCTTGAGCCCATCCATAAAGCCGTCGGGGACGATGCGTCTGCGCCGAAGTGTGGCGAGGCGTTCGACGGCAACCGTCAGCGCCGCCAACGAGCACAAGCCGATGGGAATGATGACCGGGCCGCCCTTAACGAGAAAATCCCAAAGCGAATCCACCTCGACCCCCGCGGCGCCGTTCCCGGCGTCCACCTGCGTTATCGCTTGTCCCACAACGGCCGCGGCCCAAAGTGCCCAACTTGTGCCCATCAACTTGACTCCTGACCAACGATCTCAATGGTAATCCGAACGATCCGCCGACATCACAGCAACGACAGGGCTTGCGGACACTAACGCGTCGCGCGCCCCGGGACCGTGACCTCCGGCGCAATCTTCAATCGCGCCGACGCCGTTCGCGCCCATTCCGTACTGGCGTAATCCTTGACTATTTTTTCGTACTGAGCCCGAGCGTCCACGCGCCGGCCGAGCGCTTCAAAACAACGCCCGGCCTCGAACAGGGCGGCCGCGCTCCAACTTGGATAGGCAAAGAGGATTTCGACTTTCAGCAGCTCGCGCACCGCGTCTTCGTAGGCTTTCTTGGCGAACAGGCATTCTCCTATTTGGAATTGGGCCCGAGCGGCCGTTTCACCCCGATGCTTGCTGACCACCTGGCGATAGGCGGAAATTGCGTCGTCGTACCGCTGGCGATGCTCGCGTGCCCAACCAAGCCCGAAGCGGGCCTCATACCAGTTCTTGTGGTCGGCAAACTGGTTGAGGAATCGGGTCAACACCTGCTCGCTCTTGATCCACTGCTGCAAGGAAGCGTGCGTCTCGCCGAGTGCCAAAAGCGACGGCGCGTAAAGCTCATGCTCGCCGTGGCTCTTGACCACCCGCTCAAACCGTGCCACGGCCGCTGAGTCTTTTCCGAGTCGCCGATACGCCTCTCCACAATAAAAGGCCGACGATGCCGCGAACGCGCACCGCGAGCAGGATTCCAGAAGCTGATCGAGTACCTTGGCCGCCTCCGCAAACCGTTCCAACCGAAATGCACAGATGCCCAGAAGATACTGCGCCTGTCGGGCCACCGCTTCATCTGGGGGCGTTTGGGCATCGAATCCGGCCACGACCGGCCGAAGCCATTCGGCGGCTTCGTCGAATCGTTCGGCTTGTTCCAGAATCGACGCCAGTTCCACACCGGCCCTCGGTCGCAGCGATTCCGCCGCGCCTTGCTTTAACATGCGTATGTAGACGGCGGCGGCCTGCTCGGATTTGCCGACCGAGCCAAGACACCAGGCTCCTTCGTACAGGGCGGTCGCGAGCAGGTCCGGCGCTACGTTTGCCGCGAACTCTTGCTCCACCCGGGCAACGGCCTTGAGTGAAGCTTCGCAGCTCCCGGAACGGGCACGGGCAATCGCGAGTTGTGCCGTCGCCGTGGGGACTTGCGGATCGCCGGTGAAACGCTCGATGAATGTAGATAAGGCCGTGGCGGCGGCCTCAAACGAACCGGCGCCGAGGAGCGCCTGGCATTTCTGGAACGCGCCTTGTGCCGAAAGAGCCGCATCAGAACCGCTATCGCCCACCTGGTCAAAGCATCGCGCGGCCGCCATGTGGTCGCCCTCGCGCAGCGCCAGATCGCCGAGACGCTGCCACGCGTATCCGGTGAAGCGGTTTTTCGGCGACTCCTCTACCACGCCTTGAAAGGCCCGCCGCGCTTCGTTTGTTTTCCCCGCGGCGTCCAACGCCTGCCCCGATTCAAACATCGCCTGGACCCGATGCCGACTCTTGGGAAACGTTCGGAGCAACCGCTCATAAATGCCGACCGCCGCGTCCCACTGATTCAGCCGCTGGTGCGACAGCCCGAGCTTGATCAGCGCGTCGTCAAGCGACCCACTCTTTGGATGCTCCGCGACAAATCGCTTGAAATGCTCAATCGCCTGCTTCCACTCGCTGTGCTGAAAATGAAGATCGCCCAACGCGGCCATGGCCGTGGCGAACTCGGGCCGATCCCGAGCGACGGATGCTTCAAGGAGCGGTTTGGCTTCGTCGAGTTTCTTTTGTCCATACAGAATCGAACCGAGGCGAAACCCGGCCTTGTCCGCGTCCACACCAGTTGGGAAATCGCTGAGATAATCTCGATACCGCGTGGCGGCCTCGTCGAACCGCTCTGCGAGGTAGGCGTTCTCGGCCGCCAGAAAGGCAACCTCCGGTCGGAGGGGATTTGAGGGGAACGCGCGAACAAACGCGTCGCAAGCCTTCGCGCTGGCCTCATAGTTGTGCCGGCCGTGGTGCGCCGTGGCCAAGAGAACCAACGCTTGGGGCGCAAGCTCGTGCGTTCCAAAGCGCCTGCCAAACGCTTCGAGCAGGGGGATCGACTGATCGCCCCGGCCCGCCCGAACCAGCGCGACCGACTGGTCGTACAGCATAGCGGCAGCAAACGCGCCATCAGATTGACGCTCTAGCGCTTCGGCAAACAGGTCGGCCGCTTGATCGTTTTGGCCGGCAAGCAACCGGCACTTCGCCCGCCAGTAGTCGCTCTGATTTTCAAGCGTCTCATCCAAGCTGCCGGCTCGGGAAAACGCCTCAAACGCCTTGTCCCATTGTTTTTGGGCCACGCGAGCGTGTCCGAGCTCAAGAGACGCGCGACCGGCGAGCCCGGACTTCGGAAATCGTTTCAGCAAAGCCTCAAGCGCGGTCGAAGCCTGGCTATGGTGATCCTGCGCCAGGTGAACCAAACCGAGCCCCAGCAGTGCATCGGGAGCGACGGAATCCGACGCGGCCTTGATGGTGCCTTCGTAAGCCCGAATGGCCTCCTGCCACGAGCCCGACAGTTGAAAACACCGCCCTACAAGCAATCGCGATTGATCCGTATATGGTCCGTCGGGGTCACGAGCGATGAGCCCTTCGAGTCGCCGCGCCGCGGGCTCATAGGCGCTGATCGCTATTTCGGATTGGGCAGTGAGCAAGGCCACTCTATTTTTGAATTCGCTGGTAGGGTAGAGCGTCTCAAACGGCCCGCCCACCTTGGCCGCGCGATCATGATCGCCTTGGAGGGTTAACGATTCGACAAGGCCGGCCGCCATGTCGTCGGCCAGTTCGCCTCCGGTATCCTCATCTTCGGCCGGCTCAAACGCTTTGACCGCGGCGTCATACCGTTTCAGCGCCAAACAGCTTCGCCCGAGCATGAGTTTCACTTGAGCCGCGTAGGGCCCCTCATCGCCAAGGGCCGCCAGTTGGGCGAGCGCCTCGGCGGCGGGGGCGTACTGCTTGGTTTGGAACAGGCACACCGCCCGACCGTATCGGGCCGACTCCGCTTTCTCGTGCCCCGAATGAGCCGCAAGGAAATCGTCGTATTCCTTAATCGCCAGATCAAAGAGCCCGCGGTTCAGCAGCCCGTTGGCGCTGTAGTAGGCATCCGTTGCCCGTTCTGGTTTGCCGGAGTCGTCGCTTCGCGCCTCGGCCAAAACCATGGCAGAGCCGAACCACGCCACTACCAGGTAGGCCAACATCCAAGCCCAGGATGGCCGCCGATCTTCCATGGCTGTTGCCTCTCGTTTCGCCGGGAGATTGCCCCCGGTAGTTGGAATCCGGCAGCGTGCCGGAGAAAATGCCGCTGCGGCGTGAATGGTTGCTTAAGTTCCCAGCGTGCTTAGATAGCCGACGAGCTGCTCGACGAACGCCGCGATCGCTTCCGCTTTCTCGCGAGCGGCCAGGGCATCTTCATCAAGCTCATCGGCGTGGCGGTTGATAGTTTGGGCTTCGACATCCGCCAATTTGGCTTCAGCGTAGAGATCGGTCGCCATCTCGCCAAGTTCGCCGTGGGAGGGTTCGCTGGCTGGTTTTTGGCTTGTCTCATCCAGCTCAATGGCCTCCTGACGGAGTTGTTCGGCCTCGGCGTCAAGTCGCTGGGCGTCGTCACGCATCCTGATTGCGGCGTCGCGCATCTGGGCCGCCTGGTCTCTCGCAGCGCCGACGCGCAGCTCGATGGCCGCAGCTTGTTCCGCCAGCACCCTGGCATTGACGTCCAGGGCATCAACGCGAGCGCGAATCGGCGCCACGTTGCCACGCTCGATCAACGCGTTGAACTCGGCAACCGCCTCTTTGTCGGCTCCGATGGCCAGGTTCGCTTTGGCAAGAAGCTCACGGAAACGCTCAGTTTCTATCGCGGCGAGCACGCGGCTTGAGTCCGCGTCGTGTTCCACGCGCGATTTCCGCACGCCACGCTGCCGCTTCTGGCGGCGCTCGGCGCGATCTTTGGCCCGCCGTTCGAGATCGCGTTGCCGCTCGACCCGGCGTTCACGCCGCTCGGCCTCGCGCACGACACCCGATGCGCGTCCGCGCGACTCGGGTGCGTCCGGCGTGAACCTGAAGAACTGCGGCAGCACGGGTTCGGTGGAGTCGCGGCGGGTGCCGGACGCTCCACGTCCTGCCTTCTTACGCGGAGGGTCGATCATGTCAATGAAGGCGGCAAAGGCGCGTTGTTGTAGGCTGTTTCCATAAAGAATGATGGATTCGTCGTCGGGTGAGACGATTACCGGCACATCCGATCGTAACATCAGCGTGGTGAGCGCGTCAAGTTTCCCCTGGGTAAGGCTGTAATCCTCTTGCAGTTCTTCGTCCGAGCCATTGATTAAGTCCACGAAGGTTTTGAAGATGCGTTGGTTCGATTCAGTCGCAATCACCGTAATCTTGCCCGCTCCCGGTCGAACGAGAATCGGAACGTCCGAACGCACCATGAGTTGCGTGAGGGCGTCGAGTTTCCCGTCTTGCAATCGGTACTCCCGCGTAACCTGGGAACCCGCATCAGTGCTGCTCGGCGGGACTGGCGCGAACGGCGGCGCGGGCGGGGCTGGCTGTCTTGGCGCACGCAGGCGGCGAGGCGCTCGCTGGCGCTTGGGCGCCTTCTTGCTAGGCTTGCGCTTGCCGTCGTTGCGCATCAACAGTTCTTCCAGCATTTTCTCCAGGCGATCCATGCGCTGTTCCAAATGATCAGAGCGGTTGCGCCCGGATGACTGAACCGTTTGCACGCTGCTTGAAGATCCAAAATGCACGACCCGTGGAGCGTCGCCGGGCTCGTCCGTGGCAATGACGACATAGCCGGAATCGCCGGCGGGGTTGCCGCTCGCCTCGCTAGACGCCAAAGCTCCCGCCGCGCGTTGGGCCTCGTATCGCTCGAACGAAGTGGCTTGTGCAGATGCCGTGGTCGCGCAATGTTTGCATTGGGTGTGCGTACACTGGTTTGCGCATTTCTTGTCACACGTATGAGCGCAGGCTTTCCCCGCCGCAGCATGGGCCGAATGTTCAGCGAGCGCGGCCTTCTCCGGGGGGCACGACCGCGCCGGCGTGGCCATCCATCCCGCAGCCGCAAGCGCGGCCATCAGTGCGAATCCCCTCAAAGACAGACGAGGTCGATCGGTTCCGGTCATTACCATGGTTATTCTCCTTGCTAATTGGCTGGCTCGCCCTGATAAAATACCGATAGCCCCGACATGGCGAGTTTGATTCGCCGTTCCCACGTATTGTTTTGTTTGTAACAATGCTTCGGCGTACGACCGCCGCTGGCCAGGCATGATCCACGTAACCCAGGCGTCGCAACTTAGTTCCGCTTCCTGATGAAGCTGCCGGCGGACCCACCATACGACCGGATGCCACCAATAGACCACGGCCACCAGCAATTCAAAACGACGCACCCAATGATCGCGTCGCCGCAAATGAGCGAGCTCGTGACACACGACCGCCTGACGTCCTTTGCGATCTAGTTGGGACCAGAGTCGCAGCGGCAGCACAAGCGTGGCCGGCCGTCCGCAGCGAATCATCGGGCCGACGGCGGCGTCGGTCATCCACGTTTGGGGAACCCGAGACAGCCCAATCCGCCCGGCCATCGACCGCACCAAGTCATTCACGCTATCCGGTGCGGGCACGGCATTGCGTATGGCTCCCCAAGACGACACAAGACGCGCCAGGTAGACGGCGAGTACCAGCAGTGCCCCAGCCAACCACAGCTCGGATGGGAAGCGTGGAAGCGACGCCGCGGCCGCAAGCAACGCGGCGATGCCCGCGAACCACGCGGTCAGGTGGTCTTGGCAGGATTCAAGATATCCTGTGATTGGGCTGGTCTTGATCGAAGGATTCGATACCGGCAAATGAGATTGATCCGACCCGGTTTTCGAAGGATGCGCGACCGTTGGCAATGGCCCAGAAAGATTCTTTTCGGCATGCCTCGTCGGTCGCGGGGCCGCGCGAACGGCTGGCGCGGCCACAACCTCTGGGCGGACCGAGCTTGGCTCGGTCGCCTGTACGGGGGTCGGTATTTCAGCGACGACCATGAAGGGGCCAGGGCTCTCTGATCTAGAAAGGGCGGGCAACCCGGCCGATTCGCCCGGCGGGACGAGCCGGTCCACCGGATCGAATCGCGAACCGGGCGCCGCCATCATCGAATCCCGCCTTGGGGGTGGGGATTCCTCGATGCGATGGAGTGGATTCAAACGGAATTGGTGTTCCTCGCGCGGCAGCAAGGTCGGTCTCGCGGATCGCTTGGCTGTGCGATTCGCGCGGCGTTCGTCGGAAGAGGCGATACCCACCGGTTCGGCAGGAACAGACTCAATGGCGACGGGGGCGAGCGTTACCTGTCCGACGGCTGCGCTTGCCGCTTCGCCGCTGGATGTTGAAACATCGTTCGACACGAGGCGGGGATTCTCCAGACGCGACAGCGGCGAATCCGGCAACATCACCGGCAAGACCAGCCAGAGCAAGGTCAACGTCCACATCGCGTGGCGCGTCGTCGAGTTACATTTGAAGATTCGGGAGAGGCACCAAACGGCTACGGCCAAAGGCACAACAGCCAACGCGCTTCGCCAAAGCGTATCCAATACGATTGTAGCCACCCAAGCCATGGGCCTGTCTCCGGCGTCGTAAGCGCTATCGCGGCGTCGAATCCAATTCGTCGATCAATTGATGAAGCTCGGCGAGTTCATCTTGTGAGAGTTTCTTCTGGCGGACGAGTTGCAAGACCAAAGGCCCGGTCGCGCCGTCGTACAATTGAGAAACCAACTCCTTGATGCGCGATCGCTGTACGCGATGGCGCGACACGGTTGGCTTGTACACATACGCCACGCCGCTACGGTCGCTGACCACAAAACCCTTCTGCTCCAGCCGTGTCATGAAGGTGAGCACGGTCGTGTAGGCCAGCTTCCTACCCTTGTCGTGCAAGAGGTTGAGCACCTCGCGCACCGTGGCGGTGCCTTGCTCCCAAAGGGCGCTGAGCACCTCCAATTCGGCGTCAGGAAGGTCATAGCGTCGTTGAGCCATAGCGTCGTATCTCGTGGGGGCTGATTGATCTACTACATCCGTCGTTGAAACTCTACTACGCTTGTCGGAGAAAAGCAAGTCGAAAGTTTGTGGCATGACAGATTCCGACAATTCCGTGCGCCGGATTGAAGACGCCGCATGGGCGCGTTGGAGCCCGCTCCACCTGTGAATGCGATCGTCGGTCACTCCAGGGCCGATGGGAATGCCGCCGAGACGGTCACGGACTTCTTTAGTTTTGCGCCCTATTGCTTGAATTGACGGGCGCCTGCGACCTACCTACGATTGGATTCTATGGATGCCACGCTTTCAGCCAGACAGTACGGCTTGCTACATTTGATCGGCCCGGACCGGGTCGGCATCCTGCAAGACGCGGCCGCCTTTGTCAGCGAGCGGGGCGGCACGACCGAAGAAGGCATTTCGCACACGCTCGGCACCGAAGCGGTCGTGCTCCTGTATGTGTCCGGACTCTTAGAGCAGCTTGACCGAATCGAACACGATTCGGCGAAGCTGGGCGAGCGCTTGAAGCTGCTGTCGCTGTTCACTCGGATCAAGAATCGTTCGAAAGCAGTCGATCGCGATGCGCTGCCCCTGACGCTCCGCGTTTCATCGCCGGACTTCGCCGGCTTGCTCGCCACGATGACCACATTCTTCGCCAACCATCATCTGCGTATCATCGCCCACCACACGCTACGAACGCCGTTGCCCTACGGGGACCGCCAGAGTACGCATCGCCACAGGTTCACCGTGCTCCTGCCGACAGAGTTCAACCGTAAGAAATTCCTGATCGAACTCGACGAACTCTCGGGCGAGCATGACTTCCTTCGCGACGACATCAGCCACTCAGATTTCTATTAGAGCTGCCTCACTTTTTGTGCAGCGGTACTGACAGCCCCTAAGATTCAACAAATGACCTGAGCCGCGGGCTGAAGCCCGCGCGGCCTCCAGGCGATTGCCAAACAGCCGCTACACCAAAAACTCGACCGCTCTAGAGGATCGTGCCGCGTCAGGCTCACTTGAGGGTGTCTTTCATGTAGCACAGCGGCCCATGTAGCAGAGCGCCCCTCCGCTGTGAAGAAGTGGGCCCTCCGCTGTGAAGCGGCGACCCGCCCAGCCGAGGGCGGCTAGGCTACAGATCGCTGAGTCCAACCGCGCCGAAAGCGAGCTTAGCCTTGCAATCGTCGCCATCGGATTGTTGTCGCTATCGGATTGAAGCGGGCATGCTTCAAGCCTACCGGGAAAGCTCGAAACGAATCAGCCGATGCTTTGCCTCCGAATTCCCAAAGCGATGGAACTCTTCCCCCTGCATCCGAAAACCGACCCGCCGGTAACAGCTAAGCGCCGCTTGATTCGCCGGAAACACAACCAGGGAAATCCGCGTGGCCATAAGGTCATCAAAGGCATGATTCACCAGGTCTTGCACAAATCGCGTCCCCAAGCCGCGCCCACGCCAGGCCGGATCCACAATCACGTGCCCGATCCAGAGGTGAGAGGGCGAGTTTCGCATGGGGTTGAGTTCGCCGTAGCAAACAGGCCGACGATCGGGATTGATCCGGTAGACCAGCGCGATACCGCCGGGTCTCGGCCATTCCAGCACTTTTTCGGCCGTCAGCGGCGATTGAGTGCTTGGGGCCAGCTCACGCAACGCCCTCGGATCTCGAACCCAGCCTGCAATCGCGGGCGCATCGCTTGCCTTGAAGGCGACAAGGGAATGCGGCTGTGCTTCTGGGCAAATTGCCATCGTCTTGCGGGACTCCGCCCGCCGGGAAGGGCCTTGCCATCGCGCCACCGGCCTGATCTTGATACGCAACACGAACGCGCCAAGGCACCCGACATACAATGCTTCCACGGATCCGGTCGATTGGCTTGGGCTCGTGACCGGGGGGGCGGCTTGAGTCGCCGGATCGAAACTGGGCAAGAGCCTACGCCTCGGGGTTCATCGGGAACCCCGAGGCCGGCGACTCTTTGGGAATCATGCCCGAGACTGGAGTCGAACCAGCACGTCCTTGCGGACACAAGCACCTCAAGCTTGCGCGTCTGCCAATTCCGCCACCCGGGCTCAGCGAGCGGGGAGTCTACCACACCGACGAGGATAATCAACGCCGCCAAGTGAGGGCGTCGCGGAGCAATTCAGGCGTAGGGTCGCTGATCAGAACCCCGACCGTAAGGGAGGGGCCAGGGTCGAGCAAGATGAGCGCTAGGGATAGGCCACGGTCCCGAACAACGAGCGTAACGAAGCGGCGTATGCGCGCGTACCAAGAGCCGCTTCCTCACGGGCGCGGTTCGGATCAGGTTATACCTTCCCAAACGGCCCACCAAGAACGCGACCTGAGCTACGGGCCGGTGAGACGCGATTGGAAAACGGCGAAATCCGTAAGGTCAACGCCGCGATCGCCGTTCATGTCAGCCGCAAGGCACGAACGCTCGTAGTCCACACCTTGAAACGGGCCGCCCAGGCAGGCGTGGAAGACCCGATAGTCTGCCCGATCGACATCTCCGTCGGCGTCCAAGTCTCCGAAGCCGCCGTGATCGACCACGATTTGCGCGTCCACGGGGACATCCAACAGCGTCGTGGTCGATCCATCCGGCCACTCTATGACGAGCAAATCAAGAGGATCGCCCGTCGGCAAGCCGAAGTGCGCCTCGGCCGGTTCCTGCCCCATATAGCTTGTGCCTGCGTTAATGGGGCGCATCATCGACAGCCCGCCGACGGTAGCGCGCACCACTGCGCCAATGGCAAAATGGTTCGGACCATCCATGCGCGGCGCCACGGTGAGAAAGTGGCGTTGCCCGTCGCCGGTCGAGGGCGCATTGGCCAATAGGCGCAGAGATCCGCTCATGCAGGCTTGCATCAAATCAAGATCGCCGTCGCGCTCCATGTCGAAGGCGACCAACGCGCTGCCCCATTCGCTGTCGTCGAATCCGGTTTGGGCTGCCTGTTCTACAAACGGACTTACACCGTCGGCGGGGTTTGCGAAGTAGCGCGATACGTCTGTAGGCCCGCTGCGCCATCCATTGGTTGCCGCCAAATCAACCCAACCGTCATGGTTTCCGTCGAGAAAGGTCGTGCCCCATCCAAACCCTCCGTCCGCGACGCCAAGGGGCATCGACACCTCGTCGAACCAGACTTGGCCGTTGGTCGTCTCGTTGCGCAGCAGGATGTTGTTGCGCGGCCCAAACGGATTGTCCGGTGGCGGCGGCATGAAAATGTTGGTGACGTAAATGTCCAAGTCGCCGTCATTGTCGTAATCGCCCATGGTCATGCCCATGTCGTTCATGTTGTTGGCGGCGCCCACGGCCGGAGCCATGTCCACAAATGTAAGATTTTTCTGATTCATCCAGAGCAGGTTTGGATCAAAATCGACGGCTACGTAGATGTCCATCCAGCCGTCGCGATCGACATCCACCATCATCGACGAATGCATGGACAGGGTGACGAGCCCAACCCCGCTTGGAATGCTGATGTCCGCGAAACCCCTATGTCCGTTGTTGATGAAAAGATGGCAAGGCCCGGGCCACTGCGTGGCGAAGAGGTCCAGCCAGCCATCGTGGTTGATGTCGCCGGCGCAGAGCCCGCCCCAGTGGTGCGTCGGCATCACGATGATGGGCGGCTTGTGCAAGCCCGCCGCCCGTGTGACATCCTCAAACGTCGTAGGAGAATTCTGTCGGTATAGCGTGAACGAACTGGGCGCTTGCTGATCGTCGTTGGCGACGACCAGATCGAGATCGAAGTCGCCGTCGTAGTCGAGCCAAAGCGCGGTTCGGCTCGACGCCAGTGATCCGAGCCCGACCGCTGAGGCGATCTCCTCAAACGCGCCGCCCCCGAGATTGTGGTAGAGCTTGTCCGCGACGCCCGCCCGTTGGGGAACGAACACGTCCACCAGCCCGTCGCCGTCAAAATCGGCGGCGGCAATGCCCGTCCCCATGCCCTCCTGCGGCTCAAACGGGGCGACGATGCCTGCCTGCTGCGAGACCTCCACGAACACCGGCTGCGCCGACGCGACCCCGATGCCCGCCACCGCGAAAACAACGGCAAACAGAAACGCTTGACTATATTTCCACGCCATACGCATTGCGCACCGCACCCCGGACCTCGGTTTGATGGCGTCGCGAACCCGCCTCGCCGGCACGTGGCCGCACGATTTGCGGCGACTGTACAGGTATCATACGCCGAACACGCCGACCCATTCAAGACGATTGCAACGAAAGCCGGATAGGGGACCACGGGGCCGTGACACTTCCCGCGGGATGGGTACGCCGAATCAGAGCCGCTGGCGATAGCCTGCGGACCCGGGATCGCCAACCTCCCGATCGGCACGTTTCACGACAAAACCGTCCATGCCGATCAGGAAATCAGAGATTAGTGGACCACCCATGGTAGGATGCCACAGGGTTTGCGCCCTGTGCTCTGAAGCGTGCCCCAAGAAGTGTTCGCCGCCGATTGGGTCACGTGCCCGCGAACCACAGGTTCCGATAATGTGGCTTGCAACGATAGGCAGGCCGCGCATATTATGCGAACCCATAAGAGGTTTATGGCACGCGCGGTCGGAATCGAACAATTCGACTCTTCGGCCGTGTTCATGTCGAATTCGTGCGATTCAACGATTGGCTAGGAGTTTGATGCAATGCGTACCACAATGAAGATGCAGCGATGTTTGGTGGCGATCTGCGCGGCGGCGCTCATGTCGGCCGGTTGCGATAATACGGTCAATCTCAATCTCGATGCCTTGGGCAACGTCATCGACGATCTTGGCGGCGGGGCAGGGGGGGGCATTATCGCGCCCAACGACGCGTCGATCGATACCTACGCCTCGAACACGAGCGGGGCGTCGGGGATGGCGATCCGCCCATCGGATGGGGCTATCTTCATCGTCAATCCGGACGGGCTGTTTGGCCCCATCGAGCGGGGCGACGACGTTTCGCTTATGACCCCTATGGGAGCGGCGAATTTGGCCGATATGGGCCTTTTCGATCAGGATCAGGTCGCCTTTGTACTGGCGATCACCAACGACGGCGAGTTTTGGATCGGATCATCCTGCTGCCGAACCCTGGCAGTCGTTCCACCGGAGGGCGGCACCGCGGAGCCCTTCACCACTCCGTTTGAGGGCCCGGATGGGGCGGACATTCAGACGGAGGCCATCGTGCTGGTTCCGGCCGGGTTTTCCGGAGCG
>CAZYXP010000084.1:0-14261 GCA_964651325.1 uncultured Phycisphaeraceae bacterium | reverse complement strand
AGGAACTTGAGGGCTTCGGAGAAGCTTTCGACGTCCAAACCGATTTCGCGTTGATTGATGAAGGCCTTCTTGTCGTCGTAGAGAAACTCAATCGGATCCTCTACCGTAACAATGTGGCAAGGGCGCACGCGGTTGATCTCTTCCAGAATGGCCGCGATGCTCGTACTCTTGCCGCTTCCCGTGATGCCGGCAAAAAGCACCAATCCCTGGCGAAGCTTCGTCAGCTCAATCAGCGAGTCGGGAAGGTGCAGCTCCTTGAGGGAGAGGATTTCCCGGGGAACGCGCCGAGCCGCCACGGACATCTTGCCGCGCTGCAAGAACGCGTTGATCCGGTAACGATCGCCCTCTCCGAGCTGGTACGCGAAGTCCAGCGAGCCCACCTGCTTAAACCGGGCAATCTGCTTGTCGGTCAGCACCTCGAACATCATCGCCTCGATCTGTTCGTGCGTCATCGCTTGGTTATCGATGTTGCGAATCGCGCCCTTCATCCGAAACTTGCACGGAGTATCCGCTTTCATGTGCATATCAGACGCGTTGTGCTTGGTCATCGCGCGGAAATACTTGTCGATCTTCTTGGTCTGGGGCTCGGCCCTGGGCGGGCCGTTTTCCTCTGGCGATTCATTGGTCTGTGGCGACGGATCTGGCAAAGTCGGTCAATCCTCTCCCGCAGGCGGGAAACGTTTCCTTGTCATTAGGTATCGGCGGCGTCCAATGCCCCCCCTGGCCGAGCCGCCTCCCCCCGTTGGAAAACGCGGGGGGCCAACTCGCCAGCATCAAGACAACCGAGGCACCACATTGTAGGTTCAATAAAGAGGGCTTCAAGTCTTGGCGAAACCCTATTCACTCGAACACAGCACTTAGCTTTCGATGCGACGGGGCGCTCAATGCAGGTGGCGACCGCCGTCGAGGCGGATCGTCTCTCCGGTGATGTAATCTCCGGATTGAAGGAGAAATCGAACGACTCGCGCGACCTCCTCAGGGCTTCCGGGCCTGCCGAGAGGGATTTTCGCGAGGATTCGCTGCTTCAATGGCTCATCGTAGGATTCTGGAAACACGGCGACCCCGGGCGCAATGCCATTAACGCACACGTCCGGGGCCAGCGATCTGGCAAGGGAGTGAGTCATCGCGGCCAGGGCGGCTTTTGAAGCGACGTACGCAAGATGGTCGGGCCAGGGACGATCCACCGCAATGTCCAGCAAATTGATGACACGGCCGCAACCCCTGGCGCGAAGGTGAGGGGCGGCGAGACATACAAGCCCCATCGGCGCTATGAGATTGACTCGCAACATCGTTTCCCAACTCGTGGGGTCGAAGTCGTCCAAGTTATCGGACCCATCCTCCAGGAAAAGCGAGGCATTGTTGATCAGGATGTCGAGCCGACCCCAACTTGCAACCGCCTTTTGAACTATAGACTGCCAAGCGGTCGGATCGCTAAGATCACCAGAAATGGCAACGGCACGGCGTCCTAGCCCGTTCAGCTCGGTTACAAGCTCCTCAGCCTGATCGCGGGAATGGCGGTAATGAATCGCCACATTACAGCCCGAGCGAGCCAACTCCAACGCAATAGCGCGTCCCACGCGGCGGGCGCCTCCGGTGACGAGTGCCACGCTGTTGGTGAGTTCCATGCTCGTTAAAGCTCCCTAGCCCTATGGCTGCGATTCGTCTGATGCGGGGTTTCCATCGTCGGGGAGCCGATGCTGTGACCATATGTCGCCGGACGGGGTTTGCCCGGATTGCGTCTTGCGAATGCGCCCAAAATACTGGCGGACACTCCGACTCAATACGAGCGAACCGATCAGAACCACCGCGAGCAAGATCAACGCATAGATCAGTAGCGTGCCCAAGGCGGAAACCGGCTCGCCGAGATCATTCGGAATGGCTGAGCCACGGTTACCAGAGCGCATGGCCGCCAGCGCCTTGGATTCGGCGGAAGAGCGGTAGATCCAACTGGCCGAGGCCCATAATACGAGCACCGCGCCGCCGACCAGCACCAAAATGCCGGTTCGAATCCGTCGCTGTTCGCTACCGACGGAACCCATGGGAATCATGGAGTTCCTCCAAACCAGGCGCAGGATTCCCTTGGGTTTTGCTGATCCGCATCGCGCAGCTTTTCCCACAAATCCCGCTGTGCTTCGGTCAATGTGTCTGGGGGACGGATATTGATCACGATGAGTTGATCGCCGTGACGACGGCGCCCATTGGGGGGCAGCCCCTTACGCGCTAGCCGCAGTTTGGATCCGCTCGGAGTTCCCGGCGGAAGCTTGACCGTAGCGCGTCCCGTGAGTGTGGGGACGTCGATCGCCGCGCCGAGCGCCGCCTCCGTCATGGAAACGGGCACTTCGAGCAAAATGTTCGCGCCATCCCGCTCAAAATAGGCGTGCGCTTGAACGTCGCAGATCAAGAGAATGTCTCCCGGCGGTCCACCGGCAGCGCCCGAGCCCCCTTTTCCCTTCAGGCGAATTTTTTGGCCGTTATCGACCCCGGCGGGAATCTTCACGTCCAACGATTCGCTTCGACCCTTTTGAGGGGAGCGGAGTGTGAGCGAAACCGTCGTACCATGCACCGCCTGTTCAAACGTCAGACTGATGCGATGCTCCTCGTCGCGGCCTCGCTCTGCCCTCGCGCGGGGTTGCCGACCTCGGTTTCCGGTTTCGAACAGTTCCTCGAAGATGCTGGCTCTCCGTCCACCGCCGAACGCCGACATCAAGTCCTCTAGGTCGTCCACGTTCACGCTCGAGCCGCCGCCCCACTGGTAAACCCGTTGACCGCCGGTATCCGTCTGGACCCGGCCCACGCCGGCTTGCCCGAATTGATCGTACTGAGCCCGCTTTTGCTTGTCTTTCAGGACTTCGTAGGCCTGCTGAACCTCTTTGAACTGGGCATCGGTCTTGGGATTGTCGGGATTGCGATCGGGATGGTACTTCTTGGCCTTCATCTTGTAGGCCTTCTTGAGCTCGTCGTTGCTCGCCGCACGCGACACTCCGAGCACTTCATAGTAATCTCGCGATCCGCTCATGGACCCCAGTATAGACCCCCGCCCATCAGGCCGCAAAAGCACACCGCCTACCCGTCCTCCAGCGTGAACGACGCCCACAATCGTGTGGCCATCTTCCGTGGCAACATCGTTCCGGGTCATGCCGTGAGGCGCGTTCAACCCACTTCAGGGCCCAGGAAATCGGGCAGGCTCCGTCCTATGCGAGTCGCCGCGAAATTCGCCGCAAGGGGGCCAAACATGGAAGCCCAGGGCAGAGTGCAACGCCGCCCTGGGTAGGCAGGATCGACCTGCAATGCAGCCCTGAAGGGGCGAAACAAGGCTTGCCGGGATCGTTTGTGCTGTGCCGCCCCTTCAGGGCTTGTTGCTGTGGTCATGGGAACCCAGGACGGCGCTGCGCGGTTGGCACCGCTTCGCTCTACCCTAGGCTATCATGTTGCTGCCCCCTTGGGGCGAAGGAGCCCGCCCTACCCGTGCGTGCCACAATCGCTGGTCAAACCCGCCCACAATCGTGCATGTTTGGTTGGTTCGCAGCCTCGAGAATCGATGCTACAATTTGTCTATGCGTTGAGTCGGCTGCAGCCGACCGCTTTCCGTAATGAATTGCAAGGGAGCATGCGGCCATGAAGATTACACGTTTGGTTGGATTGAGTTGCTCGGTGGCGCTGGTTCTCGGATTGGGGGCCGGCTGTCAGGATGAAGGAACGGCCCCTGAATCTGCCAAGCCCCTTGCGACTTCAAAAGGCGCTAAGGCGGCAGCCCCAGCCAAGTCTGGCTCGACACCGAAAACAGCCGCCTCAGCCAAGCCTGGCGCCGGCCATGCCGCGCCGGCCGGCAATGGGCCTGGCGTACTCACGCACGGGGGCCTTACCTTTGCCGTGCCCGCGGGATGGGAGCCGCAGATCGTCGAACCCGGACCGCTAGCTGCCAAGGCTTCGTACAAGTTGCCGAGCGATGCGGGCGATTCGGCTGCATGCACCGTGCGTGTGACCCACTATCCCAACATGCGCGGTCGCCCCGGGATGGATGAGAACAACATCAAGCGATGGGTGTCTCAGGTTAAAAAACCGGACGGCAGCCCGATGACCCGCGCGGACGCCAAGATCGAAAAGATCGATCTCGGATCCGTCCAAGTGATTCTGGTCGATCTTGAAGGATCGGTCAGCGTCGGTATGGGGCGTGGCGGCACAGCGGCGAGCGGTCAGCGCATGATCAACGCGATCGTCAACCACGCCAACGGGCCTCATTTCGTTAAAGCGATCGGCCCGAGCGCCGCCATGGCGAAATCCGCCGATGCCATCAAAGCCTTCATCAAGAGCGCCAAACCGGCGACGTAGCGCAACCGCTACCAGGTGTAGCGGACGGTATACTTGATCGTTTCCTCGCCGTCGGCGGGAATCTCCACCGGGAAGTGAATGGTTCGCGAGTCGATCTCGTCGTACCGGTTCGTGGATTCGGTGATCTTCCAATTGGTCCAGCGGTAGAGGTTTTCCTTGACGATCACCTTGACGGCTTCGTCCTTGTGATTGCGTAGCTTGATCTCGATGGTCTCGGTCATCGTGTCGCGGCGGTTGTCGACGCTGAAGTCGACTTGCTTGCGCTCGCCCACGACGTCGAACGCGCTGCCGAGCTTGATGAGCACCTCTTCGTCTTTGGGCGTGTGGTCGATGGTGTCCTCGCCGATGAATTCGAGCGTGTCGTCGGCTTCGTCGCGCTGGCTCACCCGAATCCGGCCCGAGGGCAGCGGCATGCCCATGCCGATCTCCTTTTCGTTCTTGAAGCGCAGGTAGATATCTACCTTCTTGTTGGATTGAATCCCGAAATTGCGGTCCGTACGCGGTGTGGAGAAAAAGCCGCGATAGCCGCCGGGCAGGCCGTAGTAGACCATCACCTTCTCGCAGGGCACCGTTCGGGCAGTGGGGAACAGCTCGATCTGCCGGGTCGCGTTGTCCGGAAGCGTGGTCGGCCGGCCCAGCGTGTAGAGGTGGTATTCGAAGAAGGATTTCTCCTGAAACCCGGCCGCGCCGCCATCGTACGCCATGGCAATCGATTCCATCCGGCGGGCCTTGTACTGCGGCTGTGGTTGCGGCGCACGGTGAACGTCACCGGCAATGAGCTTCAGTTTGGCGTCGGGATAGGTCGCGCCGGATTTGTTGATGATTGTGACCCACGCACCGATGTCGAGCACGCCGCTGTTGGCGTCTTTGCCTTCGGAGAAGACCACGTTGTAGTCGGCCCACCAGGTAATGGCCTTGGTTTCATACGTCACGCGGACGCGATGTTTGCCGGGCTTTTTCGCGAGCACGTCCCAGACTAAGGTGGGCTTGATGATCAACCCGCCGGGCAATTCCGGCAGCCGCACGTCGGTGTAGCTTCGGATGATCTGCACGGCGCCATCCGCGTCTTGCAGCACGATGCCGCCATCGGCGCTGAGCAGCTTGCCGGATTGCGTCTCGACGCCGTCGCCGCGAGCCTGCACGACGGTAATCTGCTTGCCCAGAAACTTGTGTAGCAGCTTTTCCGTACTGACCAAATCGAATTCGTAGCTCTGCTCGATCACCTGCGTCCCCGCGGGATCGGTCAGCGACGTAAAGCCCACCGTGGTCGGTTCGATGTAGGCCGCCACGTCTGCGAAACGGATCGTGGAACGGTTGCCGCCGAGCGTCAAATCCCGCTCCTGCTTGATGATGGCGTAGCCGGGGATCATCTGAGCATAATTCAAACCGACGTTGCGCCCGCCGGGAATGGGGCGGTACAGCTCCGGAGAGACCGCGCCGGGCGCGGCGCTGCTGTAGATCGTCAGCGCGGTGGAATCCCCGTCGCTTGCCGGCGCCGCGGCCGCCGAAAGGAGCACGCCCAAAACGGGCAAACAGCACGATCCAAAGTGGTGGCGGTCGACGTTTCGCAGCGAAATCATGACGAATCCTCCTGTGTGGTAGCCCGCATTGGGCGCCATTGGGGTAAACGATTGTCCCGGCATTTTATTAGAACCCCCGGTCGGCGAAAGGTTCCACGAATTTGTTGAATCTAGCGGTCTGGCGTTATCGTGGGCAAGAAAGGTATACTCGGACTTCGACGCTATGGAAGAGATGATTCACCCGGCTGACGACTGATGGCTGACGGCCAAGACCCAAACATGCGATTTGCATCGTCCATTTCAACCGCCCGTACGGCCGAACAGGCGGTGCAAGAGCTTCTCAACTCGATCGATCGTGCCGTAACCGCGGGGATGGTGGACCTTGGTGTGCTCTTTTGCACGGCCCATTTCGAAGATGAGCTAGACGAAACCGTCGAGCGGATCGGCGAGACCTTCCCCGGGGCGGTCCTGCTCGGGTGCACGGCCGAAGGCACCATCGGCGTCAATCGCGAGATCGAACGGGCCCCGTCGATGTCCTTATTGGTCGGATCGATGCCTGGCGTCGAAATTCGCCCGTTTCACCTGCGCCAACCCCAGCTCGAAGCCGCTAACACGCCTTCTGACTGGGAGCATCTTGTCGGTGTTTCACCCGAGAGCAATCCGTTCTTCATGGCGTTGGGCGACCCCTTTCGCATCGATATTCAGAGTTTCGTCGAGAAAACGAACCGGTTTTGCCCCCGTGCTCGCCTCGCCGGTGGAGTGGCCAGTGCGGGCCATGCGCCCCAGCAAAACCGTTTGATCCTCAACGGCGACATTTTCCGCGAGGGGGTCGTCGGCGTCTCCCTGACCGGCGCGATTGAGGTGGATACGGTGGTTTCGCAAGGTTGCAGGCCCATCGGTAAGACATTTGTCATCACCCGAGGCGACCGCAACGTCATCTATGAACTCGGGGGCAAGCCGGTCTTGGAGCAGCTTCATCAAGTTTTGATCAACCTGCCGGACGAGGATGAGAAACTCGCCCGCGAATCGCTGTTCGTCGGGCGCGTCATCGACGAACACTTGCGGCGTTTTGCGCGCGGCGATTTCCTCGTTCAAAATATCGTGGGCGTGGATCGGCGAAGCGGGGCGGTGGGCGTTCAAGGTTATGTGCGTACCGGCACGACGGTCCAGTTTCACGTGCGCGACGCGGCCAGCGCAGACCAAGACCTCCGAAACTTGCTCGGCGCGATCGCCGATCGCCAGTACCAAGGCGGCTTGATCTTCGGATGCAACGGTCGCGGCACCAACATGTGGCCCTCCGCCAATCATGATGCCCGCGTGCTGGTAGAGGAAATCGGTGATGTGCCGGTGGCCGGGGTATTCTGCGGCGGCGAATTCGGACCCGTGGGGGGCAAGAACTTCGTACACGGATTCACCGCAAGCATTGCACTCTTCAGAGAACCCGGCAGCACGCTTGATAACGATGAACCCAATGACAACGCCACGCCATCTTGAGCCGCGCGGCCTCGAGAAACGCCGCACCGAGCCGCGGGCTTCAGCCCGCGCGGCCTCCCGTTACAAAACCAACCGCACGAGCCGCATCGGGAATCGGCACGTCCCAACCTCTGGTCAATTGTCTGATCTTGTAGACGCAAGCAATCGTCTGATCTTGTGCGAAGGGAATTCGTTACCCGCCAAAAAGGGCCGCGCCGCATCCGCTTGGAGGACAAGCGAATGCGGCGCTAGGGTCGTTCGCGTCGCATAGGGAAGTAGGCGACGCGATCGGAGGGGAGGGAGACTTTCATTGCTTGGGGTGATTCGGGATATTGCGCATAGTTCGTGCGTATTGCCCGGCGCAACGACCCCATGCACGCGGCATAATCCCGGGGCCAAAGCACCAAGACCATCAGAATCACCCGATCAGCCCTACATTTTGTCTTGAAGCGTGCGTCCTTTTCGTTCAGCGTTGGACGGACCACAACGGCGTGATCACTGGCTGCTTCGGGAGCGTAACAAGGTATGAATGATGCTCCCGCGCTGATTATTCATAGGACCGAAAACCAGCGAAGGCAAATGGAATCTTCAACTTTTTTTGATCGTTGCGGACAGGGACTTGTCAGCGATCCGTTGTCACTTCACACCACCAAGAAGCGTACCGATTGCCCGATCGGACCGGTACACGGGCACCCCACTGGCGAACAGCCACGCCGCAAAATGCTCCGCCGTGCGAGGCCATGCCGCGGCTCGCGGCCCACCCTCGTTGTTTGAGACGCGCGCTACTGAGCCCCTTCGCGCGTGTAGCCGGTTCTCGCTTGAATCTGCTCGCTATCAAACCATCCGGTAATCGCGGCGCGGGTGCGTCGGCCCACCAGCTCGGTCCGCAACGTAGGCCGCATCGAAGCGAATTCGTCCTCGCGACCCGGAATCGACGCGACCCATTCCACCACCGCGACGGACGCGGATCCGCGCATCGTGATGACGATAACGCGCTCGTCACTCTGCTCAAGCGCGAAACACCGATCGACGTCTTCCTTGTTGATGGTTCCGAAGCTGACGCGCAGGCCCTCCGCCGCGCGGCCCTGGCTTGCGATACTCGCACGGGCAAATGGCTCTGGTTCCGTATAATGGATGCTACCGCCAGCGGCGCTGTTGACCACATCCTGCAAATCCACATCGCCCTCGAACGCCTCTTTCAAATTGCTTTCCATGGCTGAGAATGAAAGCGTCTTGGCGTAATTGAGCGCATCTTCGAAACCACTCTTCAGCTTGGCGTCTTCGATGAGTTGGGTGCGCACCTCCTCGACATTGTCGGCCGGATGAGCCGCGCGTACATCCACCACGCGCCATACGAACTTGTTGCCGCTGTTGTCGGAAAGCGGATAGTAGGCCGTCTGATGCAACGAAACGTACTGGTCCGTTCTGGCGCCAGGAACGTCGTAGACCTTGGGAACGATGGGCTGAGTCTTGAATGCGACCGATCCGAGAACCCCCAACCAGTTCTTCTGACCGTCGCGGGCGTAGGTTCCACCTATTTCCGCTACGCTGCTGGCGTCGCGCTGTGAGAAATACTCGGATTGCCCCACGGTGATGGCGCCTGGGAAGTTAAGCTTGTCGGGAATCTGCTCGACGATCCGGTCGTAGTAACCACTGCCCCGAATTCCTTCCGGCGCTACCTTGTAGCCGTCTTGACCACGCTCCACTTCAACGAACGGCTCCGTCGAAAAGTCGATCAGCCAACCGGCAATCCGGCTGACCACCCTGTCGGCGCGCTGACTCCTGATGACAGCCACCGCTTCTTCCTGGGCTTCCTCCCAGCTAAGAAACTCCGATTGCGGCGCTGGAGGTTGTTCGTCGGCCGCGTCGGCCTGGGGAATTCGCTTGAACAGCACCGACTTGTTCTTGTCGTAATACTTGCGCGCCTCACGTTGAAGGTTGGGAATCCCAATGGCGGCGGCGATCTTGTCGCGGTCGATCTTGACGTACTGGAGCTTCACGGCCGGCGGCAAGAAGTATCCAAAATCAAGCCCGCGGCCAGGCTTCGTCGATTTGTACTCGGCGAACAATGCGTCAAGCCGGTCGTCCGAGACCTGGGCATTCTCATCGATGAACGCACGACCAGGTAGAACAACCGCGTTCACACTGACCTTGTCCAGTGCATTGAATGCGGCGCTGCGTATCTCCGCTTCGCTCGGCGGAACCGACATGATGATGGATTGGGCCGTCTGCGAGATGGAGAGCAACTCCGCCAAGGCTCCATACACGCGATCCGGCTGGATGCGTTCCCTGCGACACAAAGTGTCTATCTCATCGACCGTACGGACTTTGGCCAAAGACGCACGAGCCGCCTCGATAGGCTGCGTCATGCCCAGACGATCCACCTCGCGCCCGAGCAGCACCCAATCCAAATCAGAAAGGGGCTTGGCGGTCGCGCCAAGCGGATATTGCCATTGGTATCCAAGAATCGAGAGAATGTTCGTCGTCGTCTTGGCAACGCTGACATCGGCTTGCGTAACCTTGCCGAGATCGCTCCTACCCAATACCGGGTTGAATTTCGGGGCGAGCAGGCTTTCCAGGGCGCTGCCGCCGATGAACACGATCATCAGGAACACCAAGCTAACCGCCAACAACTTTTTGTTGTGTTTCCGTAGGAACTTAATCATTGGAACGTAAATCCTGTCGAATCAATAGGTTACATCTAGAACGCACCCAAAAGGCCGCGCGTACCGACTGCGGTACCCTATCAGCCTTCATCGGGTTTAACAAGCAATCATCGGATTGACATTATCCGAGAGTCCTGCTAAATCCCCCCATTTTGGCCTGATAAGGCGCCTACAATGATCCGGTGAAGCCGAGAGCCGTACCGGTCGATAAGATTGACCGAGTTTGTCCGCAGGAGGTGGCTTCCCGATTCTGCGACGGGAACGTAGAAAGTGCTGCGTATAGCGCAAACTATTTAGACAGAATAAGATACGGCATAGCCGGTCGGTTGATGACTCGGTATCGGGCGCTTGGGCCCGTGCCACGGGATTGGCTAGACAGGCCGTGGGCGTCCGCGTCCGGAGAGAATGCTTATGGGTTCATCGAGCTCCAAGAACGGGACCATCCTGGTAATCGTCGAGTCCCCGTCGAAAGCGCGCACGATCTCAAAATATCTGGGCAGCGGATTCGTGGTGGAGTCGTCGATTGGCCATATCCGCGATTTGCCTTCGCGCGCAGCGGAAATCCCCGCGGCATTGAAGCAGGAAGCGTGGTCACGGCTGGGCGTGGATGTGGATCATGGCTTCAAACCGGTCTACATCGTACCCTCGAGCAAGAAGGCGCAGGTCAGCAAACTGAGAGCACAGCTGAAGGGCGCGTCGGCGATGTATCTCGCCACTGACGAGGACCGCGAGGGCGAAGCGATTGCCTGGCACTTGGTGGAGGTGCTCAAGCCCAAATGCCCTGTTCGGCGTATGGTTTTCGACGAGATTACCAAGGCCGCGATCACCGCGGCCGCCGACACCACAAGAGATATCGACGAACAGCTTGTCAGCGCGCAGGAAACGCGGCGTATTCTCGATCGTCTTTTCGGATACGAAGTCTCCCCCGTACTTTGGCGCAAGGTCGGGCCCAAGCTATCGGCCGGGCGCGTTCAATCCGTGGCCACGCGTTTGGTCGTCGAACGGGAACGAGCCCGCATCGCCTTCACGGAGGCGGAATACTGGGACGTCGACGCCCAACTGAAGGAGCGCACCGAACAGCCCGCGTCCCTGGGCGTACGCCTGATCGAGCTCGACGGTAAGCGGCTGGCGGCAGGTAAGGATTTCGACGCCGATACCGGCAAGCTCATCGAGGGTCGATCGCTGTCCCTGCTGGACGGCACCAAGGCAACCGAGATTGCCGAAGTGCTGCGCAGTGAGCCCTTCACCGTTGCCGACATTGTCGAGAAACCGTTTACGACTCGACCGTACCCTCCGTTTATTACCTCTACGCTTCAACAGGAAGCCGCCCGCAAACTCAGGTTCGGAGCCCAGCGCACCATGCGCGTCGCTCAGAATCTCTACGAAAACGGCTTCATCACCTACATGCGTACCGACTCGACGAACCTTTCGACGCAAGCGATCGAGGCAGCGCGGCAGCGTGTACGGGCCCTCTACGGAGATGAATACTTGCCCGCACAGCCGCGCATGTACAAGAAGAAATCCAAGAACGCCCAAGAGGCGCATGAGGCGATTCGCCCTGCCGGCGACGAATGCCAGACGCCCAAGAGTCTCGAAGGCAAACTCGACACCGATGCCTTCCGACTGTACGAGCTCGTTTGGAAACGCACCGTGGCCTCGCAGATGAACGATGCGAAGGGCATGCGCACCAGCGTGAAAATCCAGGCGTCGGCGGGATCGTATGGAACGGCCACCTTCTCTACTTCCGGAAAGGTGATCAAGTTTCCCGGGTTCCTTCGCGCATATGTGGAAGGCTCTGATGATCCCGACGCGGAATTGGAGGATCAGGAGAAAGTGCTTCCCGACCTGACCAAGGGCCAGCAGCTCGATGCGGTCAGCGTGGAAGGCAACCGGCACGTGACTCAGCCGCCCGCACGCTTTACCGAAGCCAGCCTGATCAAGGAACTCGAAGATCGCGGCATCGGCAGGCCATCGACGTACGCCTCGATCATTCAAACGATTCAAGATCGCGGTTACGTCTGGCGAAAAGCAACCGCGCTGGTTCCGACGTTTACCGCCTTTGCCGTGATCAATCTCCTCACCCGGCATCTTCCCAGTCTGGTCGATTACGATTTCACGGCCAAGATGGAAGACGACTTAGATGCCATCGCCAACGGCGAGCAGGAATCAGAACCCTGGCTCGAGCGATTCTACTTCGGCAAGAACAACGGAGGCGGCAGCGCGGGAAGTGTTGCGAGCGTCGGGCTCAAGGCCCTGGTCGCCACCAGCGGTGAGGACATCGACGCGCGAGCGGTATCCTGTATTCCGATCGGCAAGACCGAAGACGGCACCGAAATGGTCGTGCGCGTGGGGCGTTACGGACCCTACCTGCAACTCGGCGACGGCGATCAACGCGCGAGTGTCCCTGAGAACATCCCTCCGGACGCGCTGACGATCGACAAGGCCATGGAATTGATTGAGCAGGCGGCCCAAGGGGACAAGGTGCTCGGCGAAGATCCGGGTACCCAGTTGCCCGTCTACATCAAGACGGGGCGCTTTGGGCCCTACGTGCAGTTGGGCGATCCCGAACTCACCCCCAAGGGGACCATCAAGAAAGGCACCGAGCCCAAGCGGGCGAGCTTGTGGCCGAGCATGACCATGGAGTCGCTATGCCTCGACGATGCGCTCTTGCTGCTTTCGTTCCCCAAGGAACTGGGCAAACATCCGGACACCGATGAAGTAATCACCGTTCAAGACGGCCGGTATGGTCCGTACATCAAGAGTGCAACCGATACGCGCAGTCTGAATGACCACGAACACATGCGCACCATAACCCTGCCCCAAGCGATTGAACTCTTCAAGCAGCCCAAACGCCGCGGAAAATCCGCCGCATCCGCCGTCATGGCCGAATTGGGCGAACATCCCGACAGCAAAGACCCCATCAAGGTGAAAAACGGTCGCTTCGGGCCTTACGTCACCGATGGCGTGGTCAACGCCACGATTCCCAAGGGCAAAGACCCGGCCACCGTTTCCTTGGAAGATGCGTTGGACTTGCTCAGCGCCCGCGAGCAGAAGCTCCGCGACCAAGGCAAGGACCCCCGAGCCGCTAAGGCCAAGAAATCCACCGCATCGAAAGCCAAGAAGAAAACCGCAAAGAAGACCACCAAGAAAAAGAAGACTGCCAAGGCGGCAGCGAAGAAAACCGTCAAGAAAAAGGCCGCCAAGAAGACGGCCAAGGCAGTCGCCAAGAAAGACCCAAGCTCGCTCGAGAGCGCCCGCGCGCCAGCCTGATTGCAGCCGCCTTGCCACGCGGCGCCCCGCCGACTCTCTGCCCCGAGCCGCGGCCTTGAACACCCCACGGCGTCCCGCAATCCCCCCCACTAGCCCGCCGCACGGGATGCCGCGCGCTTGATCGAAAAAGCTCCTGGCCAGTCACGACCCATACGCCCCCAAAATGTGAAAGACCCATGGGCGCTGTAATCGGCTTGACAGGTCGCGACTGATCTCGACACTTGCCAGCCACGAATCCACCATGTTCTTAGGAGGGATCACATGGCCAAGCGAAACGAAGAACGAATCCGGTTCGCAAACGACGAGCTCCTTGGCAAGGGCAACTTGGATGTCGTGGATATTGTCTTTTCGACGAATTACGTTGTCCACGCCGGCGGCAAGGACCATTCAGGCCATACATTTGTACGAAGATTCGTCAAATTGCTTCGTTCGGCAATTCCGGATCTCCGAGTCGTGGAGGTCGCGATTCTAGTCCAAGCCGATGATACGGTAGTTTGGCAGCGCACGTTAAGCGGTACGCATGAGGCGGATACGCTGGGCATTCCACCGTCGGGGAAGAAAGTGGTATGGAGAGACATGGTGGTCACCCGTTTCGATGGCGAGAAAATCGCTGAGGAATGGAGTGTTTCAGAGCTAGCGGGTGAGCTGGTCTTGAAACTACCTCGCGCATGAGCAAGTGCCGCAGTTGGCCGAGTGTTTCAGGCTGAATGAAATCGCAGCGCTGAAACCCGCAATACGCTCCGGCATATGGCTGGCTGTCGGCTCGCCGTCCCACGTCATTTTTCCGCATCCGCGCAAAATGCCAGTCGAGCGCGCTATCCCAGGTGCCGATAACCCACGTGTACGTCATGTGAGGTCGCCGTTGCGGCCTCTTATCGGATGCAGTGCGCCGCCGTGCCATGGGAGTTCGGCGCCGCACAATCGGCGCGAACGCGCGAATGAGGCCAGCATGCGGGTTGTGGTTACCGGCGGTACGGGATTCTTGGGATCGTTCGTGACGGCC
>CAZYXP010000083.1:0-14273 GCA_964651325.1 uncultured Phycisphaeraceae bacterium | reverse complement strand
TCATCATCGCGGGTCGTGCAGGCTGGAAGCCTGCGCTCCGAACGACGTTGCGCTGGACTGCTAGTAGTCCGCTTCGCGGGAACGCCCCGTAAACGGGGCAAGGACGCTCCTTGGACGCTACGAGAATGTCAATCACCCGACACCCAACGCCCGCCTACGCACACCTCGGCGATGGCCTCGTTTCCCGTTCCGAAGACCAGCGCATCCAGCAGGGTTTCGGCGGTCGATTCTGAAAGTGGCGGGGCGTTCAGATCAATCGCGACGAAGTCCGCGAAGCATCCTGACGCGATCGATCCGGCGGCGAGGCCCAAGGATCGAGCCCCGTTTTCCGTGGCCATCGCCAAGAGTGCACGCGAGACGCTGCCGGATTCGTCGACGATCGCCCCGCGCTTTTGGTCGCGCAGCCGCTGACCGTATTCGACGAGCCTCATTTCTTCGGTCATGGCCAATCGAAGGTTCGAATCGGTTCCGAGGCAGACGTTCGCCCCGGCTTGGCGCATCCCGGCCACGTCGGCGATGCCGTCGCCGAGGTTGGCTTCGGTCAGGGGGCAAAGGCAGACGTTGCCGCCGCGGCTCGCGAATGCCCGCATATCGTTTTCGGTCGTGTGCGTGCAGTGCACGGCCGTGAATCGGTCGGTGACCGCAAGCCGTTCGTTGATGATGGACATCGGCGTTTTGCCGTAGGCGTCGCGGCAATCCGCGATTTCCTTCGGCTGTTCTTCGACGTGCATGTGAAATACCAGGCCCCGGCCCATGGCTTCGGCGTGGAGTTGGTCCAAATCCTCGAGCGTCGCGGCGCGGATGCTGTGGACCACGGTGCCCAGGGATTGGGTGGCCGGCTTGGTAGCCTCGGTCAACTTGTCCACCTGTAGCCAGTATTGCTCCGGCGAAACCGATGCGAATCGCTCCTGAGCGGATGAAAGCGGCTGTTGAATCCCGCCGGTGTTGTAGTAGGCATTAAGCAGGACGATGCGGATGCCAGCGTCTGCGGCCGCTTCGAGCACGATTCGATCGTATTCGTAGGCCGCGCTGTTGGGCTGATGGTGAAGATAATGGAATTCGCCGACCGCCGTGATGCCGCAGGAAAGCATCTCGGCAAAAGCGCGTTTTGCGATTGAGCGGATTCGATCGGCGGTCATCGTCTCCACGAGCGTGTACATGGCGTCGCGCCACGTCCAGAACGAGCCCGCGCCTTGCGGAAACGATTCACCCAGACCGCGAAGCGCCCGCTGAAACGCATGACTATGGGCATTGACAAACCCGGGCAGCAAGGCGCGGTTCGGCAGGCGGACGGTGGGGCGTTCGCCCAGGTTGCCCACATACTCGATGACGCCGTCGGGACCGACGACGATCTGAATCTCCCGTTCAAAGCGCTGCCCTGTCCAGGTCAGCTCGGCTTCGATGATTCCCTCTTGCTGCATGGTGGCGATTCCGTTTTCTAGCAACTCCAAGCACCGAATGATCGCATTATGGTACGTGTTTCGAGCAAGTCTGGTTTCGCCCCTTCGGTTTGCCGCGTTGCCCCGCAACATGGCGTGCAAACAGCCAGCGGTTACCCAACACAGAAGCGACGGATTACTTGCTCCAGCAAGCCTCGCGCCTCGATGAACGCCCGCTTGGGCAGCCGTTCGTTGGGTTTGTGCGCCACCGCAATATCGCCCGGCCCAAACAGCACGCTATTGATGCCCAAGTCGGAGAAAACGCCCGCATCGGAGGCGTAGGACACCGCCAACGTGTCGCTCTGCCCCACGACGGCGCAGGCCTCGCGATGGCTGCGGCTGTCCGCGTCGGTCAACAGTGGCGGGCTCACGCCAGTTCGCTCTACCGCGCCCACGGCATCGCCGCCGGCCTCTTCGACGACTCGTCTGATCCGATCCACGATCTGATCGGGGCATACGCCCGGCAGAATCCGCACGCCCACATCCAACGCGCAGGCGTCGGGCACGATGTTGATGGCGGCTCCGCCGTGGATCATGGCCGGGTTAATCGTACAACTAGGCGCATCGGGGTAAAACCGGCTGGAATCGTGCGTTTCGCCCGCGAATTCCCGGTTGAGCTTGGTCAAGGCGTCCACGATGGCGGCCATGGGTTCGATGGCGTTGACCCCGAGGTGGGGATATCCGCTGTGGGCGGACAGGCCCGTGGTGGTCACGCGGATCTTCACGTGCCCCTTGTGCATGCGGACGACGCCGAGTTGCGTCGGTTCGCCGATGATCGCGTGGTGCGGTAGCCCGATGGCTTGCTCCCAGGTATCGACGAAATGACGGGCTCCGATGGTTCCGACCTCCTCGTCAAACGTAAACAGCAAGACGATCGGATGAGCCAGTTTTTCCCGGGCGAATCGACGGGCCAGGTTGGCTGCCAACGCCACGAACCCCTTCATATCGCACACGCCGCGCCCGTAGTAGTAATCGTCGTCCGCGCAAACATCGAAGGGGTCGCTGTTCCAATCCGGCTCGAGCGCGGGGACCACGTCCATGTGGCCGGAGAGAATCAATCCCTCGCCGCATTCCGATTCGGGGCCGATCCGCACCAGGATGTTGAGCTTGTCGTGGTCGTGATCGGGATTGCGAACGATGAGCATCTCGGGGTCGTCAAGGTATTCGCACAGGAAGTCTGCGATGGGCACGTTGCTCTTGTGGCTTGTCGAATCAAAACGGACAAGGCGGGTAAGCAACTCTGCATCGGTAAGTGGGCTCGTCATAGGCCCGACATCATAGGCCCAAGTCGGTGGTATGTCAGCAGAGCCTCGGCTCGAGTGCGCTGCCCACATCAGCGGCGCGGGCGCAAGCCTGCGGACCACATCAGAGCCGCGGGCGCGAGCCCGCGGACCTTCAGGCGTCGAATGTCATCAGGATTGCGCCTTGGTGTTCTGCAGGGCGAGGTTGTCCGCCATGGCGCACAGCTTGGCAACGGAAGGATACGAAGCGGACAGATCGCGCCACCCGTCACAGGCGGCACAGAACCGGGTTTCGTCCGGTCCGTAAAGTGTTTCCGCCCAAGTTGCAACCGCTTCGAGGGTATCGGCGACCAACGCCCTATTCGCGTCTTGCTCGCTCGACGCGCCTACGCGTCGCGCCAGCTTAACGACGGCCTCCGCGGCGGCCAGTACATCGTGGCTGATCGCCGTCTCGAGCAGTCGTTCCGCAATCGCACGAATGGCGCTGCCTACCAGGTTGGAGGTCGTCAGAAGGGTCACCACGCGAGGCCAGAATTCATTGCATGCGGTCCAGTTGGAACCTTCAACAGAGCTGCAGGCCCGATCCTCGGCCGCATCTACGAGCTGGCGAACCAGGTCGCGTTCCGGCGAGGCGCTGAGTTGCTCCGCGAACCGAGAAATCGTATCGAGCAAGGCCCCCAAATCCTTCGACGCCAGCGAATCCAGCTCGTTGAACAGGGCGCCCAAGCGCTCCATGCCAGGTCCGGTAACGTCGGGGAATTCGCGGAGGGTTCGAGTGTCAAGCGCATCAAGTGCGCCCTCGCTCCAAAACCGATCCACGAAGGCGAGCCATTTCGACGGACGCGTCTCCGGTGGTTCGGAGCCATTCGCGTCCAGGTAGGTTACCGGTTGACCGATCAATCGGCGTTTGGCCTGTTGATCGGCATCGCTGAGGAGCGTAATCAGGTGAGGACGGCTCGCGGTGAAGTGCAGTCCGGCGGCGAATGATATTTCCGCTCGCCTTTGGGCGGGAACGCCCAACATCAGTATTTCTACTGCTTCCGCCCAGCCACCATCGAGATTGAACACCACGCGCCGCCCATCCATCGCGTCCTGCAAGACCGCGTGGCCCCAGCCGCCCGTTATGGCCACCAGGCCGGCGTGCGTGTCGGCTCGTTGAATTAAGCTGTCAGGATTCAACTCGACCGTATCCAATACGGGCGAGGGCTTGAGTTGCGGCTCGCAAAGCCCTGCGCACCGCATCGCTCGGAGGATCGCAAACGGATTCGAGCCCCAGCCCCGAAAATCGTCTACCAAGAAGACCAGGTTCTGCGTGTACACTCGCTGACCGCCGCGGCCTGTGTGTTCCGCGCCGGCCAGGCACGAATACGCCACGCAGAGTCGGCCGGTGGGTAGTTGATAAAAGGCCGTCCCGGGCATGGACGAGTCGGCACATGGCGATTCAGGATCCTCGGCGCACAGTCCATTGTGAGAGGGCGAGAGCCGAGTGATGGCTTGCTTTTCCTCCGGACGCAGCCCGCTGCTTGCCGCGATAATGCGATAGCCTTCGCCGGTCGGCGTTCGGATCGACGTGAAAATGGCTTGTTCGAATTGCGTTGTGGCCATCGGCTTCCCCTCGCACGAACGAACTAGAGTACCGAAAGCACCCATTCGAACGGTTCGATGATGCCTCGCGGCGCTACATGCAGGGGATAGGGGACCACATTGTCGTACTCGTCGGCTCCGAAACCGATAGCGCCGACCACGCTGGTGGCGAAGAATTCAAAGTGCTCGAACCGGTTTTCGCAGATGTTCCAGAGGCGATTGAGGTTCGATCGCGCGAACGCGCGCGGATTATCAAAGCATTCCGGGCAGTAATCCGCCTTGGACAGCACGATGGCGACGGGGGTTTTCAACCGTTCGCTTCCCTTGGATGCCAGAATGCCGTCGAGGTAGCTCATGAGCTTGAGCCCGAAAAAGTCCGGCTGGGGCGATCCCGCCGACGCCAACGCGGCATCAACCAGCAGGACCGCGCCGCGGCTCTTCTCCAGCAGCGAGTGGATCACCGTAAACGTATGCGGTGACGCGACTTCCGCGGCAATCGCCTCGCCGGCCATGTCCGGCATCACCAGATCGTAGATCGGTGCTTTCTTACGCCCGCGTTTGGAGATCTGGTAATAGGCCCAATGCCACTGATCCGCCTCAACGGCGGTCTTGGGCGGAAACTGTCTGGCCGCGAGGTGGCTGATCACGCTGTGCTGCAAATCAACTGAATAGGCCCCTTTCGGGATCGCATTGTAGTCGTCCGCTCGCTTGGAAAGCATATCGAGCAGGAAGCCCAGGTACACCGTTTTGCCCACGTTGCTATCGCCGACCACTGTGACGATGCAAGGGTCGCGGTCCTTGGTCACCGCCTCGTGGATCAACGCCATCGGGGCGCAACAGTTGCTACAGATAACCGCCTCCGCCTGATTCTGCGTCTCGCAGATCAAACAGGGAAGTAATTGATCCGTTGAAAAGGTCGGCGCTGATGCAGCCACGCTTATACTCCTAACAATACTATGTTTGTTGCCGATCTAACTGATCGGTCGCACATCGTGGCCTCGCGGTTCGTTGCTGTGTGTCCGCTGCCGTCAATCCGCCAGCGAGACGCATCGGCCCACCGCCGTGTGCGGACCAACACCCAGCAGAGGGCGGCCAGGCTGCCCATCACTGATTCAATGCGACGGACCCATCGTTTGTGGCGCTAACCCTCGTCAAGCCACACGGCCTCCGTAAGATCCAAAGCGCAACGGAATCCTACGTTGTGCGCCCGCGCCAGCGTCAGCTGGCCCGTGCGAAATTCGCTGGTCAGTTGGGTTTCAAAATAGGTGTCATACGCTCCACCGCGGACGCATTTCATGGGCATCTCGGCGATGATTTCGCGGCCGGCTTCATCGGACATCTTGAAATCCGAACTTAGCCATTCCCAGGTGTTGCCAACCAGTTGAAGGACATGGTTGGGCGCGGCGCCGTTTGGATGGGCGTTGGCGGGTAGGGTTCCGACATTTCGCGACGTCCAAATGTTGCATCGGCGGTTGTCCATGGCATCACCCCAGGGGAATCGCCGCAGCAGATCGGCCGAGCTGTTGATATGCCACGAGCAGGCCATTTGCCACTCCGCCTCGGTGGGAAGCCGCAAGCCGGCCCACTTGGCAAATGCCGTGGCTTCAAACCAACTGACGCCGACGACGGGATGTTCGGCCAACGGCGCGTTGTGCCGGCCCTCCTGCCAATAGCGCGGGCCGGGCTTGCCCGTCTGGTCCTTAAACTCGATGAGATGAGGCCAAATATCTTCAGGCCAGAAATCGAGATTGTCATACCCGTTGTCATCGACGAATTGTTGAAACGCTTTGTTGGTAACGCTGCACACCGCCAAGAGAAACGGCATCACGTCAAAGTCTTCTTCCGCGCCCGAGTCGGTCGCAAAACTTGTGCGAAAGGTAACGCTTCCCTCCGGTACGAAGGCCAGCGTGGCTTCGAGTACGCGGGACGCCTCTTCCATTCTGCGACCGCAATCCGGGTGGTCCGCCCATTGCTGCTTGTCGCGAACCATGACCTGATAGCGGCCCTGGGCGGCAAGCCTGGCGAGCTCGTCTGGTTCGGAAGGCTGCCGAATAGCGGGGACAAACCCGTCGGGCCGCGAATCTGGCGCTCGCCCATTGGTTCCTGGTGTGCCGGTCGGAGCCGGGGCGACCTTCGCGCTGATTGGCGAATGAGATGCCCCGGCGTTCTTACGAGAGAAGAGTTTCAACCCCATCTGCGTCTGTCCTCAACTTTGAGAAACCACGGCCCCGAATGTTAGGCACCGATGACTTTGCGCTTGGCATCGCGTCGAAGCTTACGAAATTGTTTGGTCGCCGCGTCCAACTCGGTACGCTTGGCAGGCGCCGCCGAAGGTTTGGCAGGCGCCGTACTTGAAGTCTCCAAAGGCTCAATGGGCGCATTGCTGGAAATTTCTCGGCCGATTCGCCCGAGCAACTCGGCTCGCTGCGCTGCGACTTCCTGTTGCTCTTGGGAGAGTTGCCCTTGTATTTCGGCCAACGTCTCTTTGGTGTGCTCGATTTCCTCTAGCTTCTTTCGAGCCGAAGTCGCCTGGGATTCAAACGCGTCACGGTCAGCCGCAAACCGCTGCTCCGCTTGATTCATTTGCTCCGTTTGGGCCGAAAGATCGCGTTCCGTTGCTTCCATTATGGCTTGACGCTGATCGAGCGCACGTTGCAAGGTGAGCTGCTCGTCACGGATTTGTTGCAACTCATCTTCCTGACTTGCCAGCGCCTCGCGATCCGAATCCATCGCTTCTTTCGCCAGGGTGAACGCTTGCGAATGCGTATCCAATTCTTCACGCGCCTGCTCGATGGCCGTGGTGCGCTCCGCCAGCAAACAAAGCTGCTCTTCGCAAGTAGCACGCTGCTCGGCAACGTGTTCCTGTAAGTGTTTCATTTCTTCTTGACGGTTGTCCAGTTGTTCGTTGCGATGCTGAACCTCGAAAACTTCGGTCCGCAACTCTTCCTGGGCCGTCTTGAAGGCGGATAACATCTGACCCAAACTCGACAGCACTTCCGTGGGTTCCGGGAAGGGCGGAAGCGGTGAGTCCGAATCAGGATTGAAACTGGGCGATACCATCTCTTCTATTCCATCTACAGTCTGCTAGAGCCCTAACTTGCCTTGGACCCGATCAGCCCTGGCTGCGAAAGTGGGCCGCATGGGTCATAATCGTGATGGCGCGCCACAACGCGCTCGCACACCAATCCTACGATACGCATCTCGGCAGGCGCCCATCTTTACGATTCACGATCGCTTTCGGATTCTAGGGCCGCCTCCGCCGGGTTTTATAGGACCCTAGCGATCCATCAGACCGGTGAGGTTTTTGGCCATTGGTTACGGAGGTCGGCCATGACGAAGGCCGGGGATGGGCGGCACCGCACACTTGGACATTTGAAATGTAGACTCTTGATGCGAAGGCTCTGCTTCTTGGATGGGCGCGCGAAGACCCGTGGGCGCACAGACGCCAGGGGCGAGGACTCCGCAAGATCAGGAATCCCTAGACGCGATTCGCCGGATGCGAAATGAGGAATAGATTGGCCATGGTGGAAACGATCGTAGAGAAACGCCATTCATCGGAAGCGATGCTAAGTGTTGAATCCGCGACGAGCCAGCTAGAGCGGGTGCTCAATGACTACGCCCGCCAGGTCGAGGCGTGGTCGCACGACGTTCGCGATTCGGTCAAGCGTGAAGCCGCCAGGGAGAAAGACGCCCTGGCCGAGCTGCGCCGAGAGATTGAAGACCAAAAGGCCGAAGTAGCGCAGCAGTTCGACGATCTCAAGAATCGTCAGGCGCAAAATGATCAACTCGCCGCGGAACTGGCTCAGCGATCCGACTCCTTGCTCAAGGGCGAAGAATCGA
Organism: uncultured Phycisphaeraceae bacterium; assembly: GCA_964651325.1. Taxonomy (GTDB): domain Bacteria; phylum Planctomycetota; class Phycisphaerae; order UBA1845; family UBA1845; genus JADFOB01. Next base: position 6,169 of record CAZYXP010000083.1, on the reverse strand, counting down.
TCGCATCGACCCAGAAGGAACTCGATGCGTCGCGTGCGGAATTTGAGCGACGCACGCGTCAGGCGGAAGAGGAACTGAAGACGAGCCTCGATGAGGTCCAGGCGAAAGAAATCACACTCAACGAGAGGCTGAGCGAAGTCGAATCGCACAGCGCGGACTTGGACCAGCGATTGGCCGCCGTGGCCAAGAGCGAACAGATCGCGCTCGATGTAGAAAAAACCAACGCGCAGGCCGCAGCGGAGCTCGAATCCCGCGTTCGAGAAATCGACACCACCGAGCAGAGGCTGAGGCAAGAACAAGAGCAGATCGACCAGCAGCAGCTCGCCCTCAACGCTCGCGAGTCTTCCTTGGCCAAGCAAGTATCCGACGCGGAGCGCCGCGAGGCGGAGGTTGCGGCTCGGACGCTCAAGCTCGACAAGCTGAAGGTCGCCGGTGACAAGCGCGATCAGAGGCTGGCGGATCTCAAGTCGGCGCTTGCCGAAGCCCGACGTGCGTTGAAGCAAGACACCCATGAGCTTGCGGTCGGTCGCAAGCAGGCAGAACGTGCCGCGGATGAGCTGTCGCGAAATGAGCAAGCCCTCGCCAAGAACACGGACGCGCTGAACGAGCGTGGTCGCAAGCTGGACGAGACGGAAGCCAATCTCACGCAGCGCGAATCGGAGGTCAAATCGCGGATCAAGCGGGGCGAGGAATCGGAGCGAAACCTCCAGGCGCGATCGACCCAACTGGATCAGGACCAACAAACATGGGAAGCGCAGCGTGGTCAGGCCCAAGCTCAATTAGACAAGCAAGCGCAGCAGCTCGCCGAAGGGTTCAAGGCGCAGGAGCAAGCGGGGCAGGAAGCCAAGCGGCGCGAGGCGAAACTCGTTCAACAGGCCGAGCAGCTCAGCACGCAGCGTGAGCAGCAAGATGACGTGGCCAGTCAGCTCGAAGCGCGCCTGTGCGGCGCGACCGAGAAGGAGGCTGAGCTCAAGACGCAGGCCGCTGATCTTCAGCAGCGACATGCCGCCGCCACCGAGGAGGCGGCCCGAGCGCGAAAGGAAATCGAGCAACAGCAAGAGGAACTGGATCACCGTGCGCAAGCCCTTTGCGACCAAACCGCCAAGCATCGCAACGACCTGGCAGAGCTTGCGAAACAATCGGAGCAGGTGGAGCGCCAGCGCGAAGCGTTTGCGGCCGAGGTCAAGCAAGGCGATGAGCGGCGGGAAGCGTTCGAGAAGGACCACCGCCGCAAGCTCGAGGAATTCTCAGGGCAGCAGGCTCAATTCAAGAGCGAGCGCGAGAAGTTCAAGCAAGAATCTCATGCCCTCGAAGTAGCCAAAAACGAGGTGCGATCCGGAAAAGCCGCCTGGGACAAGCAGCGACAGGAACAGCAGGCGAAGCTCGATCGCCTTCAAGCGCAGCTCAAGCAGCACGAAGCCGCGATCAGTGCCCGTCATCAAGAGCACACCACAGAAAGCGATCGACGCGCTAAGGAGCTCGATGCGCGAGAATCCGAGCTAAACGTTCGCCTCGCCAGGCTCGACAAGCGGCACCAGGATCTGGATCGATTGGCCGCTGAATTTGAAGCCGAACGTTCCAAGATCGAGAAGAACACGTCCGAAACTTCCAAATCGCTCGAGGAGCGAAAACAGCAAATCGTCGACCAATTGCGCGAAGGTACGCAAAAAGCATTGGCACTCGAAGCCAAAGAGCGGGCCGTAGAGAAGCGGGCCGTAGAAATCGAGTCCCTACAAGCTACGCTCAGTCAACATGAATCCGAGCTGGACCAGGGGGCCCGCCAGGCCAAGGAGCGAGAGGCCCAGTTCAAGCAACGCGCCTTCGAGATCAAGAACCAAGCGGATGAGCTAGAGCGGAGAACCGGCGAGCTTGCGGCCCGAGAAAGCCAGGCCGCTGAACTAGGCAACACGGCCGCGGCGGACAAGGTCGAGGCGCATCGTCTGCGCCGCAAAGCGGAGGAGTTGGCCTCGGCGCGTACGCAAGAGTTGGCGGAGGCTCAAAAAGCGGTCAAGCGACTGGAGGATCAATGCGCCGGTCTCGAGGCGTCCCAGAACGAGTTACGCCGCGGGCTGAAGGAAGCCAGAAAGGGAACAGAATCCGCCGTTCAAAGCGAAGCCGGACGCCGAGCGGAGCTGGCCGAGCGACATCAAAACGAAGTCTCCAAGCTCAGCCGGCAACTGGAAGAGGTCTCCGCCCAACTGGAAACCGCCACGTCCAAGGAAGAGCGCCTGCGGCAAGAACTCGACAAGACGCTCGCGATGAAGCAATCGGCAGAGGCGACGGCGAATCAACATCAGCAGAAAGCCCAGCAGACCCATCAATCCGAGCTGGCCGGCGCTCAGGAAAAACTGGGCGGGCTGCAAAGCGAATTGGACGCCGCCAAGAAGCAACTCGCCACATTTACGGCCGATCAGTCCAAGGCTTCCAAGCGAGAGGCGTTGCTGAAAGAAAAGGCGGATTCGCTCAACGCAGAGTTGAAGGAAGCCAAGGCGAATCTGCAGTCCGCCGCAAAGGGTGGGCAAGCCGACCAACAGCGAATTCAGAAGGCCCATCAGTCTGAACTCGCCGGTGTTCAGGGCAAAATGGGCGGGCTGCAAAGCGAGCTGGAAGCCGCCAGGAAGCAACTCGCCATGTTTGCGGCCGATCAGTCCAAGGCTTCCAAGCGAGAGGCATTGCTGAAAGAGAAGGCGGATTCGCTCAGCACGGAGCTGCAAGCCAACCGGAAAGAGTTGCAAACCATCGCAAAAGGTGGTCAGGTCGATCAGAAGCGACTCCAGGAGAGGCATGAGTCCGAGCTTGCTGACGCTCAGGAAAAACTGGGCACACTGCAAGATGAGCTGGCTAGCGCCAAACAGGAAATGGAAGCACTTAAGGCGACTCAGACCGAAGGCGCCGAGCGCGAAGAATCACTGTCGGCGCAAGTCGGTTCGCTGAATGCTGATCTGCAGCAGATTCAGCAGATGTACGAAAAGGACATAAAAGAGGCACGCGGTCAGCTCGATCAAGCCCGAGAACAGGCCAGTGCCAAGCAGGTATCAGCGAAACAGGCGGATAAGAAAAAACAATCATCCGGCCATACGGATGCTGAATCGCCCGCCATGACACAGGTTGATTCGCATCGCGCTATTGAGACGTTCTGGGAACAGTTTCAAGTTCGTGCCGCTGAGGCTGAGGCGGCGAAAGACGCGGCCGCCAAGACCGAAGACGCCAAAGACTCCGTCACAGCGATTCAAGTGCCCGATGAGCCGGCCAAGGGCAAGAGTGCCGACGAGGTTGATGAAAACGATGGGAGCAAGGAAGCGGCTTTGCACGCAGCGCTAGACGCAGCCAAGTCCGAAGTCGCCGATCCAAAGGCTTCCAAAGCAGACAGGGCCGTTAGAGCTGCAAAGAAGAAGGGCCAATCCAAGGGTAAGACCGCCAAGGCTGGAGGCAAGAAAGCGGTCTCGTCCTATGCGGCTGACCTCATGGGAGACTCAGAACTCTCAGACGAAACGCAGCCTACAAAGGCGGAACGCGAGCCGATCCCGGACGATCTAGACCCCGAAGTGGCCATGAAGCTCAAGCTGCTGCGCCGACTGAACCCCAATAAGTCGGTTTCCGAGCTGCTTGCGCAAATCAACGCTCCGAAAAAGAAGCGATCGACCGCAGCGTCTAAGAAGAAACGCGGCTGGTTTACCTAACAAAACACGCGCGCGGACTCGCTCGAAAAATGGCGTCTACGACCGCAACGGGCGTGGTTCGATGCAAGCCGTCATATCGGGATCGAACGGCTACCGGCCGCCTCGGCTAGCGCTCTGGTGGGCCGCCATTCTGCAAACGCCCTCGCAAAGCGCCTAGCCCGTGCCCCCTCAGCCTCAGCCGTTCCATCTTCGACTTTCGACTTTCGATCTTGGACCTTAGACTTCCGACGCTCCTTCGCGCGGAAACGGATGTAAAGTGGTCCACAATGTCCAAGATCGACACCCGCCAAGATGTTCGCGATTACCGAATCGGCGTACTCATGCTGATCGGCGCCGCTGTGCTGTGGAGCCTCAACGGCGTGCTCATCAAGACCATCTACGACCATGGCAACGGGCCCCATGGCGTGGTGATCGCGTTTTACCGCTCGCTGGTGGCCGGGCTTTTTCTGCTTCCCATCGCCCGGCGCCGACTGGATTCGCTCATGCAAGACCCGCCAGGAGGGGCCTCGACCCCGGGGCGATTCCTCCGCATTCAACCGGCCGCCGTGGTTTGCGTGCTCTGCTTCGCGGCGATGACCGTGTGCTTCGTAGTCGCCAACACCCACACCGAAGCCTCCAACGCCATCATCCTGCAATACACCTCCACATTCTGGATTTTCGCCTTTTCCCCATTGATCCTCGGAGAAAGAGCGAAAGCCGGTGACGTGTGGATGCTTGCGGTCGCGGTGATCGGCATCGGGATCATTTTCGCGGGCAACGCGTCGGCCGGCCTGTTCGGATTGGTCAACGCGCTGCTCGCCGGGCTGTTCTACGGCCTGCTCACGATCATGATTCGCAAGCTGCGAATCGCGGACGCCGCGGCCATAACGGTGCTCAACAACCTCGGCTCGGCCGCGCTGATTCTACCGTTGGTGTTCCTGGTTGGCGGCTTGATGGTGACGCCGCGCGCCGCGCTGCTGCTCATCGTCATGGGCGTGGTTCAGCTCGGCCTCCCCTACTACTTGTTTTCCCTCGGCCTGGCGCGCGTTCCCGCCTCACAGGCCAGCCTGATCACGCTACTCGAGCCCGTGCTGGTGCCCGTATGGACATTTCTCGTACTAGGCGAGAGACTTCCCCCGGCGACGGCCGCGGGCGGCGGCGTGATCCTGGCAGCGCTGATCGTCTATGGATTCCTCAGCCATCGTGCCGGGCGGCCGGGCAGAACGGCCGCGGCGCGTGGGCAACACCGGGAAGAAGGATCGACGTAATGAAGCACAAAGCAATCGTCCTGGGATGTGGCATGGTCGGAGCGACCATGGCCCGAGATATGGCCGCCGACGACGCGTTCGAAGTTTCGGTCGCAGACGTGAGCGAGGCGAATCTCGGCAAAGTCGCCGGTGACCCGCGCGTCGCTACCGTGCGAGCCGACCTGTCCGATAGCACCGTACTCCGCAAACTCATCGAGCCGTTCGATGTGGTCCTCGGCGCCCTACCGAGCCGCTTCGGGTTTGCAGCGCTGACCACCGTCATCGAGGCGGGCAAGCCGTACAGCGACATCTCCTTCATGCCCGAAGATGCCATGGCTTTGGATGAGCAAGCACGGCATCGGGGCGTAACCGCGGTTGTCGATTGCGGCGTTTCTCCGGGGTTATCCAATCTATTCGTCGGCTATGCCTATGCTCAATTGGACGAGACGGACTCGGCGCTGATTTATGTCGGCGGCCTGCCCAAGGTGCGGCGTTGGCCGTTTGAATACAAGGCCCCGTTCGCCCCGAGCGATGTGATCGAGGAATACACCCGTCCCGCGCGCTTCATCTTGGGGGGGAAGATCGTGACCGCGGCCGCGCTGAGTGAGCCGGAACTGATCGATTTTGATCGAGTCGGCACGTTGGAGGCGTTTAACACGGACGGCTTGCGATCGCTGCTCACCACGATCCCCATCCCCGACATGCGCGAGAAAACGCTTCGTTTTCCGGGCCATATCGAGCTGATGCGTGTCTTTCGCGAAACGGGTTTCTTCGGAAAAGACGAGATCGACATGGGCGGCGTGAAGGTACGCCCGCTCGACGTGACGCAAGCCCTGATGTTCCCCAAATGGCACTTGGCCGAAGACGATGAGGAGTTCACGGTGCTCCGCGTGGTGGTCGAGGGAACCAAGGACGCGCGGAAAACGCGGTTCACGTTTGACCTCTACGACGAAACCGATAGGGAATCCAACACGCACTCCATGGCGCGAACCACCGCCTTCCCCAACGCGATCGTCGCCCGGATGTTGGCACAGAAACAGGTAAACGCCCCGGGCGTCATCCCGCCCGAACGGCTCGCCGCCCCCCCGGGGCTGTGCGATCAGATCGGATTGGAACTCAAAAAAAGAAAACAGACGATACACCTCGCAATACGCGGCATGAGACACACAGCGCGTCGCTATGCGGCTGTCGCCGTGTCGCACTGCGCGGGGCTGACATGTTGCTGCCCCTTCGGGACGAAGTGATATGGGGTAGAGTGCCTGC
>CAZYXP010000082.1:0-14295 GCA_964651325.1 uncultured Phycisphaeraceae bacterium | reverse complement strand
CGCCAGCGGCAGCATCAAGCAGATGATGGAGTGGTTGCGCAACCACGCCCAGTCGCCGTGTTACGGAGCCTAACAAAATAGCGTGACGCTTGCTCCCGCCGCCGGGATGCGGGCCAACGGCACGGCCGCTTCCTGACGGGCGCGGTTCTGTTTTCGAGTACCTCGTTCTCGAAGAGAAGCACAGCCCATGCGTATCGCCATGCTCGCGCCGATAAGTTGGCCCTTGCCGCCCTCGGGATACGGCCCTTGGGAACAGGTCGCGTACAATCTGACCGAGGGGCTTGTTGATCTCGGCCACGACGTCACGCTGTTTGCCGCCGGCGGCAGCCGCTCCAGCGCTCGGGTCGTCGAAACATGCCCGCACGCGTTGGAAACCTGGCCGGAAGCGGAGAAGCATCGACCACGATCGTTCGACCCAGCGTCCGGTCTGCTGGAAGGGCCGCCCGATGCGCGCGCGTTAGAGCAAGTCCACATCGCCCAGTGCATGGAGCAAGCGGCAGACGGTGCGTTCGATGTCGTCCATTCGCATCTGCACGTACACGCCCTGTGCTTCAGTCGGCTGATCCCCTGCCCATTGGTGTCCACGTTGCACGGCGCGGCCTGGGTGCGTGCTATGCACGCCGCGTTCTTGGCTTACAAGGAGCAGCCCTATGTTTCCCTCTCGGATGCGGAGCGAGGGTTTCTGCCGGAGCTAAACTACGTGGCTACCGTACACAATGGGATTCGCGTGGAAGATTTTCCGTTTGAGCAAGAAAAAACGGACGATCTGCTCTTCGCCGGGCGGCTGGCACCGGAAAAGGGGGCAGACCTCGCCATTGAAGTTGCCAAGAAATGCGGCCGCAAGCTACTGATCGCGGGCATGATCCAACCGGAGCATCAGGATTACTTCGACACAAAGATCAAACCGCATCTCGACGCCACCTCTGTCGAATACCTGGGCTTGCTCTCACAGAAGGATTTGGCGCCTTATTACCGAAAAGCCGCGGCCGTGCTGTTCCTGATTTCCTGGTGCGAACCGTTTGGGCTTGTGGCCGTGGAAGCGCAGGCCTCAGGCACACCCATCATCGCCACGCGGTTCGGGGCGCTACCGGAAATCATCCGCGAGGGGCAAACGGGGTTCGTGGTGGACTCTATGGACGCGGCCGTTGATGCCGTGAGTCGGCTTGATGAGATCTCGCCGGAAGCATGCCGGACCAACGCACGAGACCGATTCAGCGTTTCCGTCATGGCTGCGGGCTACCAGCGCGTTTACGAAGAAGTGCTCCAATAATCCAAGGGGGTGGGCAGCGTCCTTGGGGAGGTGGGGCACCCGGATCAGAGCCGCTGGCGCGAGCCTGCGGACCACGCGGACCAACCGATCACATGCACTATGTCGCAGCGCCGAATCCGAAGAAACTACGTGTCGTAACGGACGGCCGATCGATCGGTGAGACTCTGAATCTTAGCGGCCGTCATAAGCAGCATCGCCAGGCTGATCAACCCCCACTGGCTGACGGTAGGGATGGTGCAAATCTCGTCGCAGGTGACCGCCGACGGCCCCGCATCCGCGGGACAATCGAAGTCATTGAATGCGGTAATCGAATTCCCGTTCTCGTCCACGAGAAGCGTACGGAACGGATTCGCCCCCTCGAGAACACAAAGATCTCCTGGATTGCGCACGAGCGCCACGAACTCCAGACATGCCATGATCACGGGACCGCGCGTGCCCTGCCCGTTGGGATCGATACCGACAGCAAAGAAAACCTCGCCCGCGTTTTCATCCACGGACAGGAATAGCGCCTGGGTAAACGGAGACGTTGCATCACAGGTAGCGCCCGCCGCCGCGTCCACGAATTGCAGCGCGCTAGGGTCGTAGCTGAGCGCAAACTGTCCGCCGACAATCACCGGGTCGCCCTCGCCAAGCCGAATCTCCACCGGCCTAACCAAGCCCGGCCCCACACAGCCCGGCCCGTCGATGCAAAGGCTTGGATCGTCGCAGAAGAATCCCCTACACGTCCCCTGGATGCATCGGTCCGCGCTGGTGCAATCGCTCCCATCGTCGCACGCGTCGCCGTTGTTGATCGGCTGGATCACGCAACGATTTGTTATTTCGTTGCAAACTCCCACTTGGCATTGCGAATTGAACGCGGAACAATCTTCGGTGTCCGGCTCGCAGACACAGTCAGGGTCAAACGTCACATCCGCACAAGTTAGCTTGCCCGGCTGGTCGGAGGGGCAATCGACGGCATTGAACACGGTAACCAATTGACCGAATTCATTGGTGAGAATCGTCGTTTGAGGGTTGATGCCATCGGCGAGGCAGATCTCATGGGCGGTACTCCCGCTCGGAGCAAACGTGAGGCAGGCCAACGTTGCAGGTCCTTGCGTACCAACGGCGCCGTGCAGAAAATCTACACCCACCGCATAGAAAACCTCGCCGGAGACTATGTCCAGCTCCTTAGTGATTTCCGTTTCAAAAGGCGAATTCGGATCGCACGTCGCACCGGGCGCAATGTCCAGGAGTTCCATTTCGGTCGGATCGTATTCGATGTTGAGTTGCGCGCCGGCGATGATAACGCCGCCGGCGCCGAGTACGGCACGCACAACCGTCCCGCCGGGTACGTTGCAGCCGGATTCGCTCGTGAAACAAACGCTTGGCTGGTCGCAGCCCGTTCCCAGGCAAACGCCGCTGGCACAAACATCCCCGCTGGTACAGGGGAACCCATCGTCACAACTGATGCCGTCGTTGCTAGCGACCGGCACGCACCGCGCACCACCGGTTTCCACACAGACGCCTTCAAGGCACTCATCGGAGACGGGCGAACAATCTGGCACGCCACTCGCACAGCTACACGTTGTGCCAAATGCAACATTCGTGCATGATTCGAACAGCCCGCCAGTCGATGGGCAGGCGATGGAATTATCCAAAGGAACGGCGTCTCCGGCATCATCGACCAGAAAGCTGGATCCGGTATCGGTAATCAAGCATAAGTCACCGCCAGCTTGATTGGGCTTCGCTTGGAGCACCAAACAGGCCAACACTTGAGGTGTCGTGGCACCAGGCTCGCCGGCTAGAATCGACGCGGCAAAGAAAACTTCTCCTGTACCCTTGTCAATATTGAGCAACAGCACTTGCTGGAACGGAGATGCCGCATCGCAGGCACTTCCGGGAAGAACACTGAGCAAGTCAAAAGAGGTGACGTCGAAGGTGAGTGAGAACTGCCCGCCGACAATGGTCAGATCACCTGGATCCAACACGACTTGAGCGGGCACCGCACTCCCCGCCACAATGCACGGGTCTGCCGTCTCAATGCACAGGCTCGCGGCTTCAGCCCGCGCGCAAATCAAGAAAACAATCGCCGGCAGCAAACGGCCTGCCGCGCGGAATCTTCGCCGAACCGCATGGTTTCTTGTGATCATACTTCCTTCCCCGAAGCGCTCCTCTTTACACCCTCTCACATGCTGATCCGGACGCAAAGGCAACCAGAATCACTCAAGCCTCGCACTGCATTATGAGACAAAGTCACAATAACAAATCTTTCGAGGCATTACAACATTAAAGGACCATATTTAGGGACCAAGCGAACAACGAAAGGCCGGGCTCATCAAGAACAACCAAATGCCCGAACGGCACGTTGAAATATCTCTTGTGGCCGCGCGAAACGCGTTGATGCGTGCAGCGAGCGGTGCGCACCCATACCCCACAAGACTCCTTCTTGGTTGCGGGAATGCCGCCATTATGGGACGTGGCGGCCCGCCCGAGGCCTCGACCCAAGAGTCAGATTCGTAGAAGGCTCAGGCCAAGCCAAACGGCCCAATTGGAAAAAGCCGCAGAACCGGAACAACAAATCCGATGCACCGCACCGGCCAGCGGCCCCGAATGAGTAAGATCCTCTGGGAAACCGCCAATGCGCTCTACTTCAATCGCTTTCGCCTGAACAGAAGCATGTCATCGATATCGACCCAACCGTCACGGTTTAGGTCAGCAACGGCTAGGCTCCCTAGCCCCGATCCAATCAGGTCGGCAATGGATATTTCCGTCAGACGAGGCGGATCGGTCAACATCGGAAAGCAGACAGGGCTGTCAGATTGAGCAAGGAAGTTTCCAATGATGAAGGCGAAGTCCAACTCATCTACGACGGAGTCCCCATTGATGTCGGCGTTCGGTCCAGAAGCGCTACAATCCGCGGAACCGGCGGGATAGGTTCTCAAATATTGACCCACAAACACACCAAAATCAAGAATGTTGATCGTATCGGCATTGGTCGGGCTCGTGGCGGAATCCCACGCATCCAGGTTGCCGCCGACAAGCCAATGGCCTCCGTTTTCCGGATCGCCTTCAAACGAAACGGTCAACGTGTCCCCCGCGAGCGTCAGTTCGCCAACCGAACGAAGCGTATGCAGCGGATCCACTGCCGTTACAGCAAAAACCTGCTCAATATCTACTTGGCACGAAGCCCCCACCTCAATGGTGGCCATCCCCAAACCGGAGGCCGGCGGACTTCCGAACGCAACCAGCGCAGAGCAAACAACCGGCTCAACAAAGCAATCTTCGTGGAATGTAAACTCAATGCATCGCTCCATGGCACCGTGCGTAATCAACGGGGAGAGCTGCACATGTAGCTCAATGCTTCCAGTGGGTGGTGGAGTCCCTCCGCCGATAATCGGATCTCCAAGAGCCGCTCCGCTCTGTGAGCCGCCCCACCATGACGTGGGGCCACTCAACATGGCCAACACGACCGCCACCATTATGAATCCGCGACTTGAGAAACTGCTGCGCGTATCAATCCCCACAATCCACCTCCTTAGAATCAACCCTAATTGGACAATCGATTGAATCGGTCGCCAGAGCACAATGCCAACTTTCCGAAAGGAATGCTACCTTGCAACGTCCTAAAAATCAAATCCGACCTATAACGGGCGTCTGAAGCTGAAATGACCAGCACTGTGCACCAGTCTCCATTGGACGCCGCACGGCCCGAAAACGGTCATACACCCTGCTGGGCGATCGGCCCCTTGGGGCATTTGACCCAACAGTCGCGGGGTCCGTGACAGAATCGGCGGCAGTGATTGCAGGCTGAAGGCCTGATCTGCAGTAGCCGGGAGCAAGCGAAGCGCCGCCCCCCGGATGACGCCGCCATCAAACCGCCCGACCCTGGGGGTCGTCTCCTCCGCGAGGGGCAAGCACAATGTGGCGCCTAGCCGACCCCTGGGGCTATGGGTGTGGGGCTCCCGTAACCGTGGGTCCGCTTGAGGCGGACCCACGGCTACTATGGTTCAGCCTTGCAGGCTGGCGGAAAGACTGGCATCGAAGCCGCCGCAAGTGTCATGGACCCACAGTCGCGCACGACGCCGCAAGATTTTGACATCAGGAGGCCGATCTTGTAGAAGCCCAGTGCCTTGCATAGAGGTTGGGTTCGAAGTTGTTCGGCCTGGGAAAACAGCCTACGCGCTCCCGCTCGCCGATCCTGTGCTGGCATGGAGGGGTTATATGATGCGCCTTGGCAAATCACTCTTTGCTATTTGTATGATTGGTTCATCCCTCGGACTCGACCTCCCCATTGCCAGGGCGGATTTGAGTATGAACGGATGGTCTCTTAGTACATTCGCCACGGACAAGATCGGTCCTGACGCCGGCACTACCGTGCCCAGGTCTAGATCCTTCAACCTCCCCAACCCGTTGACCGCAACGGACATTGCTCATGACGGCGTCGTGTCAAGCATGACCGACTACAACTTTGACTGGGATGCCAGCGGCGGTTCATTCAATTGGAATTTCTCGCACGAGGAGCTCGGCGCATCATACTCGCCTGGCGCCGCGAAATCATCCGCAAGCGTGGCACGCTCCATGTCGCGTGCCAAGGCTATGTCGCACGCGCCGGCGGCGGGCGCACCGAACGGTAGCAGATGTTCATGAAACGGCATCAAGAATCAAGCCGACGGCCCCCCGAGCGTCCCCCCGTTCTTGATGTCCGCGATCTTCATGTACGTTTCAAAACGGATGACACCAACGTTCTGGCGGTGGATGGCATTTCGCTTTCCATTTTGCCGGGGCAAGTCGTAGCGTTGGTAGGCGAGAGTGGTTGCGGCAAGAGCGCTACAGCTCTTTCAATACTGCGGCTGATCCCGTCGCCACCTGGGTTCATCGACGCCGGCGAAGTCCTCTTCCACGATCCGAGCCAACACGCCCCCATCGACCTGACTAAGATCACCGAACGCGAAATGACCGCCATTCGCGGCCGGCACATCTCCATGATTTTTCAAGATCCGCAGTCCTCGCTTAATCCGGTGGTCGCCGTCGGGTCACAAGTGGCCGAAGCGTTCACGCTGCACCAGGGCATGCGCGGCAAAAAAGCCATGGCCCACGCCCTCGCCATGCTCGAACGTGTGGGGCTCGACTCGGCCACCCGCCGCGCGCGTGCCTATCCGCATCAGCTCTCGGGCGGAATGCAACAACGCGTGATGATCGCGATGGCTCTGGCCTGCCAGCCTTCGCTCTTGATCGCCGACGAACCGACCACCGCCCTCGACGTGACGATTCAGCTTCAGATCCTCAAGCTGCTCCACGACCTGCGTATCGAAGCCGCCATGAGCATCCTGCTGATCACGCACGATCTCGGCGTGGTCGCACAAATGGCGGATTACGTCTACGTCATGTACGCCGGTAAGATCGTCGAGCATGCCGGCGTCTCCCAGTTATTCAAGAATCCGCAACATCCGTACACTCGAGCTCTGCTGGGATGCATGCCGCAAGACCGTGCCTCCGGCCAACGGCTCCCCGAGATCCCCAAGACGATAAGCCGCCCCACTGCTGAGCCCATGCCGGTTTGGGGCTGCGCGCATCATTTTGTGGCCCCCACGATCACCGCCTGACCCTGGGCGCGTTCGGCGAAATGCTGCTCTGGTCAGGTCCGCAGGCTTGCGCTGGCGGCTCTGAGTAGGCGTCCCATCCTGGCGGAAGCGTCGCGTGATCGACCGCGGCCGCCGCCTGTAAATCTAGGAAGTCTGGGTCATTTTCACAGCCTGCACGGCGCCACCGCCTATCAATGCTGCCGGTTCAGGTATTGCGTTTTGTCAGCATTGGCAGGGGCATTTTTTGTTTGCATCGTCTCAAGTATCTAATGACCTGCATCCGATAACCTATGGGTGCGGTTGTGCGGGAGCGTGCAATCAACCCGTGGACGGGTTCGCACGGATCGCGTGGAAACGCATCCATGACAACCGCACACTGCCGCAACGCCGCAGGCCGGGAGCAGGAGGCGACCGACCCACGCGGACCAATCGAATTCCGCCTCCCCCAATATTTCAAGCAAGGACATCATCCGTGCGTACAATTACCATAGCGAATCAGAAGGGCGGTTGTGGTAAGACCACCGTGGCCATCAATCTTTCGGCTTCCATTGCCCGCGAGGGGCGGCGAACGTTGCTGGTGGACATGGACCCGCAAGGCCATTGCGCGCTGGGCATGGCGGTCCCCGATGAGCAGATCGACCTCTCTATTTACGAATGCCTGATATCGCAGGCCGAGAGCGATCCGATCGAATTGTCCAAAATCACTTGGCAAATCACGCCCAATTTGGATATCGCGCCGTCGCGATCCAATCTGGCGGGTTTCGAGCCTCAATTGGCGGCCAGTGAATCCGGCGACCGGATGCTTCTCGATCTTCTGTCCGCCAACGCCGAGCGGTACGATTATTGCGTGATCGACTGCCCCCCGCATCTGGGGCTGCTCATGATGAACGGTTTGCGGGCAGCGGATGACGTCATCATCCCCGTCGATACGGGTTACTTTTCGCTGCACGGACTGACACAGCAGCTTGCGACCATTGAGCATCTGGCCGAGAAATTCGGGCGGCGGCCTTCGATTCGGGTGCTCCCGAACCAATATGACGTACGTACCAAGCTGGGACGCGAAATTCTCGCGGAATTGCGAAAGCGGTTCGAGGGGGTGGTGTTCGAGACGATCGTCAACTTCAACACCAAGCTCAAGGAAGGCGCCAGCTACGGCCAGCCGATCACCGAATTTGCCCCCACCAGCGCGGGTGCCCGGGATTTTCAACGGCTCGCTCGCGAAGTCTTGCTGGCAGACCCCGTCGACCTGCCCACGACGGATATTCTGCAACACGTAGAGCGACTCGCCGCCGACGCCGAGCGTTTGCTTGCCACAACGACCACCCTCGTAGCAAACGGTGCCGCGCAGGCCAAAGACACCGCCCAAAAACGGGCGGAATCGGATAAAGCCAAGACCGCGTCCAGAAACACACTTACTCGACCTCCTTCGGACTCACGCCAGAAAACGGCGGACGCGACAAGCTCCGTGGCCCCGGCGGTGACGGGCGGCCCGGCGAGCTTCAACCCCGATGATTATGCCCCACTGCCCGTCCCCACAGCGAGCCCGGCAGCGCCCACAGCCGGCCCGGCGACGGCAGCGGCCAGTCCTATTCCCAACGAAGTACCCCGGCGGTCGGTGCATCCCGGCGGCGAGTCGCCAAGTGGCTCGCCCGTCGCTCGCACTGTGCCGCCAGCCCAGAGCCCGGCCGTGCCGACCATTACCGCGCCACGACGGGAGGAACTATCGGCTTCGGTAAACGGTACGGATGTTGTGGCCCGAGCGCCACAAGCCTCGACGGTACCCCCTTCCAAGCTCGAGTCGCGACCCGAAACGAATCCAGAGCAGACGGCGCTGGCAAGCCACGATCAAATGACCAATCGCGACGTAGCCCACGAACAGATCGCACAGAAGATTGAGCGGATTTACGGCGTCCACCAGGAGGCCGAGGTGGTCATCTTCAGAACCGCCAGCGAGGATGCCGTGGAAATCCAGTTGGCCGGCGACTTCAACGATTGGATGCCGCACACCACGCCCATGCGTCGGTTGAGCGATGGCGATTTCGAAGCGCGGCTGCGCCTGCCCAAGGGTCGCTACCGCTACCGAATCGTAGTCGATGGTCGCTGGTCGCACGACCAACACAACCCCACGATCGAGCGCAATGAATACGGCGAGATCAATTCCATCGTTGAGGTCACGCAGTAGGACGACCGGCCTCAAAACGACCGGCATCTTCCCCCGAGCCGCGGGCTTCAGCCCGCGCGGCCGCCAGGATCGTGCGGCACGCTGACACACAGCGCCGCGCAAGCTAAAGCATGCGGCCCTGGAGTCCAGCCGCCCTCGGCTGGGAGCTTGCCCGAAACACAGAGGAGGGCCGCTGTGCTACACCGCCACTTTGCTACACAGAACATTGCATCCGGCATCTTCAACGCTGCCCTAGAATAAGTGCATAACCCTCAGATATACGATGAGGGCCGTTAACGTTGCGATCGCTTGCGCGGACAGCGCCACTGCCCAACTATGCCTCATTCGAATGTAGCGCCGATAGGCCATCGCCATAGATAGCGTACCAATCGCGACCAACACCAGCACAAGGATCGGCCAACCAAAACTGTGGTTCGCCAAGAACAGGGTGCGAGCGATCTCTTCCTTGAACCGGAATCGGGCGCCGACGAAAAGAATACTCAACGTCGTGTCGATGGCCGCCGAGGTGGTGAATGCGATCGCCGAACAGCAAAAAAGTGGAACGAGAGAATAGACACAAACGCGAAACACATGACCGTTGCGAACGCGACAACTGGCCATTGACTGCCGCAAGACCATCAACCCACCGAACGCCCCAAACAGCCACACAAGGGAGAAGCTCAACCCAATCAAGACTCTCTTGAAGACGTACCCCAACGCCCAAGCACTGGACCATGGGGCGTATCGCCACCGCATCCAAGGCTTGGGAGTGCTGATCATGCCCGTCAACCAATCCACCAGCCAATGGGTAGGGTACACGAGCAGGAGCGGCACAATCACGGACAGCAACAAGGCGAACGCTGCGAGTATGGCCAGCCCGGCGATAGCGGTTGGGTCACAAATATCGATGGTGCGCCACAGTTTCCAAGGCCGAAAGGCGAGCGATAACGCTCGGATGAACCACCGCAGCGGCGCCTGGCGCCAATGGAATTCGAACAGCGGCTTCCGGAGCCGTCGAAAACCATCGACTACGTCGTCCCACGAGAACTCGTCGCCACATTCGGGACAGCGTTGCGCGGTGAGGCCATAAAGATGGTATCTACACTTGGGGCAAGTCAGCTCTTCCACCGGAGCGAGGACCGACCAATCCAAGGATAACGCACAGTCCGGGCAGACCGGCTCAGACCGTCCATGCACGTCACACCCGCACCGCGGACAGGCGACGGCGAACGGAACCATCGACCAATCCGGCGGATCGTTGTCCGGCGGGCCGTTGGCCGGCGGATCGCCGCCATCCAGATCGCGGCCCTGCGAATCGTTGGATCGGGCCGTGGATGCAACCGGCACATCGTCGCGGTCACCCTCCCTGCCAATCGCCACGGGCCGTTCGTCCCTCCGCATTTCGGTCCCCCAAAGCGCGCATGGATTCGAGATACCCAGAAACCTGCCGAGGATCGTACCCGAAATGCGCGATTCGCGTCCAGCCACCGGCCCCCTCGCCCGAGTGCTCGCCGCCAATTCAGAGCCGAGGGCGCCAGCCCTCGGACCATCCGTTTCGTGTCCGGGAGATCATCGCCTGCCCTGCGACCCATGAAAGCCCGCCGATCTGCGAGCCCAGCAGGTTGTTGGCTGTATCAGCCGATCCGTGCTAGCATCCGTCCAGTTTCATCCCAAGTAGTTGACGATATTCGAGGTACATCCAAGTGATTGAGCAGGTTCTGGCCCAGATTGACGAGCAGAAGGAAGAACACGCCGAGGCATTCTTTGAATTGCTGCGGATTCCGAGCATCTCGACCGACCCGAATAGCCGGGCGGACATCCGCAAGGGCGCGGAGTGGGTCGAGCGATTCTTTCGTGACAGCGGTTTTAAAGTAGAGCTTATCGATACGCCAGGCCATCCATGCGTGATCGCCGATAGCGGCCCCGCGACCGGCGACGGGCCTACCGTGCTGGTGTACGGCCATTACGACGTGCAGCCGGTGGGCGACGAATCCCTGTGGCATTCGCCACCCTTTGAGCCGACGGTTCGCGATGGACTGGTCTTTGCCCGAGGATCCGCGGACGACAAGGGGCAGGTGCTCACGCACTTGCTCGCCGCCAAATGCTTCAAGAAAGTGGCGGGGAAGCTACCGATTCGCGTCAAGTTTGTTATCGAAGGCGAGGAGGAAATCGGTTCGGTAAACCTCAAGGCCGTGATCGAGAAACACAAGGAGCGGCTTGCCTGCGATTATGTAGTGCTTTCGGACACGCCGAAGTACAACCACGAAACGCCCGCCATCACCTACGGCACCAAGGGGATGATCTACAAAGAGCTGACGCTCACCGGTCCCAAGCAGGATTTGCATAGCGGCTCCTACGGCGGCACGGTCACCAACCCCGGCAATGCGCTTGCCTCTATCATCGCCTCGCTGCACGACGAGAACCGGCGTGTCACCATCGATGGCTACTACGACGACGTACGCCCACTGACCGACGTGGAAAACGCCCGCATTGCCGATCTGCCATTTAAAGATGCCGCCTATGCTAAAGCCGTCGGGGTGGATGCGCTAACCGGCGAAAACGGATTCAGCACGCTGCAACGCAAATGGGCCCGGCCGACGCTCGATGTCAACGGGATGATAGGCGGCTTCACGGGCGAAGGTGCCATGACCGTCATCCCCTCGCGCGTGTCCTCCAAAATGTCCATGAGGATCGTACCCGATCAGGATCCTGAAACGATTTCCAAGGCGTTCGACGGCGCAGTTCGAGCGGCCTGCCCGCCCGGCATCAAGCTCGAGATTCAGACGCACGCCGTTTGCGGGGCCTACATCAGTGACCTTGATTCCGATGGGATTAGGGCGGCCGCTGAGGCGTTGGCGCGCGGTTTTGGTGCGCAGCCGGTGTACATGCGAGAAGGCGGATCGTTGCCTATCCTGCCATTATTCAAGGAAGTGCTTGGAGCCGACTCGTTGATGCTTGGTTTCTGCGAGCCGGATTGCAACGCCCATTCACCCAACGAGTTCTTCGGGCTCGAGGATTTCCATCGCGGAATCCGCACCGCCGCAACGTTTCTGCACCTGCTGGGAGAATCCAAGTAGGCAGTTGGGGCGGATGAGGCATGGGCGACTCGCTAGGACCGATAACTCGTAGTGCGGGCGTGTGGAACCACCGATTCATCTGCCGATCGGACAGGCGAGTTTTGAGGTAGCCCCGGACGCGGCAGTCGAGATCATCGGCATCCGCCTGTGAATTTTTCCGGTTGCGGGTTTACCAGCGGTCGATAGAACTTCCGTGGACTGCGTATTGATCCTTCTGAGCCGCGGGCTTCAGCCCGAAGCTCGGGACCGAGTTCAAGGGGCATAGTTGACATGGCTGTTCGTCGTCGGCGGAACATACTAGGTGCAGTGTTGGTGGCCCTGTTTGCCACGGCGTCGAGCGCCCATGCGGGGCTCTTCAAGGACCTTGGCCTCGGTCTGACGGTGGCCGGGTTCAACTTCCAAGGGCAGCGGATTCCCGGGTTGGGTACGGACGTCAGCGCGTTCACCCAGTTTCCCGGCACTACGGTCGACTTCCCCACCGGCGAATTCTCCCTTCGCGGCCCGGTTTCGCTCGAGGTGTTCACCGGCGGCCAGAACCTTTCCACGCTCAAGATTCGATTCCAGACTGCCTTACGTAGCGAAAACCCGTCTCAGGCGTTGGCGTACAACTTCCTTTACGACGTCGGCGGACAGCAGACAACGGTGAGCGGATCGCTTCTGGTGGATGGCGCGCTATCGGTGAATCGGTTGGGGTTCTACGATTTGGATCTCGTTTATTCCTCTCGCCAAGATGTTACGCGTGAGGGGCAACTCGTCACCAGCGATCAGACGTTTGATAGCGACATCGGACCGATTCACATTCGGGGCAACGTGCTGGGCGATGCGCTGGCGCTTTTGACTACGCCGGTTCTCGGATCGGACCCGGCGCGCAACCCGTTCATTTCACTCAGTGGCGCCGCTACGTTGAAGAGCACGCTGGCGGATCGAGCTAATCCATTGTTAGACAGTGTCGCGATCACGACGCTGGGCAATCCGGCGTTCGCCTTTAACCAAGGCGGACTGGATGAACAAGCGTTCTTTAGGCCCGTAACGCAAGGCGATGGATTCGCGGAAGGCGGGTTCCCAGACACCAGCGGAGTGGGCCGATTGGTCGTGCCCGAACCGGCGGTGCTGGCGCTGATGATCGCAGGTTTGCCGTTCGTGTTCCGCCGCCGACGCACCATCCAACCCTGAGCCGCATGCTCGCCGTATCTGAGCCGCATGCTTCAGCTTGCGCGGCCGCGAAAGCTGAAGCAACCGCCTGCCACGGCCAGGGCAGCCCGCTTTGACAAGGGAACGCCCCGCATACGGCGGACCAATCCCCGTGCCCTACGCGAATCCCTGAAGCGAATGTCTGGCGGCACGCGGGCGCCGCGCGGGCTGCAGCCCGCGGCTGGGATAATAGAATCGCGCGGCTCGGGGCGATTTCGATCGGATTTCGTGTTTGCTGTTAGGGCGGCGTGTCCGTTCGCTCTTCTTTTCGCTTGGTGGCGATGGCTTGCTTGATGTGTTCGACCGCGGCATCCGGTGCCAACTTTACGACATCTCCGGACTGGCGATCCTGGATTTCGACCAACCCCTCCGCAAGCCCGCGCTTGCCGATCGTGATGCGCAGGGGGAAACCGATCAGCTCCGCATCCTTGAACTTGAACCCCGGACGGGCATCGCGATCATCGAGCAGCACGTCGATTCCGGCTTGCCCAAGCTCATCATGCAGCTTGCCGGCCGCGGCGGTCACTTCCTCCACGCGAACATCGAGCGCACAGATGACCACCTCAAACGGCGCAATCGCCACCGGCCAGCAAATCCCTTTGTCGTCGTGCATGGATTCGATGGCCGCCGCCATGATCCGATTCAGCCCGATCCCATAGCAGCCCATGATAAACGGCGCGGCCTTGCCGTTGGTGTCCAGGTAAGTCGCCTGCATGGCGGCGGAATACTTCGTCCCGAGCTTGAACACGTGACCGATTTCGATGCACTTCTTGAACGTCAGCGGCGAACCGTTTGCGGCGCAATCGCCCTCGACGGCCACGCGAATGTCGGCGGATTCCTTGATGGCAAAATCCCGATCGGAGTTGACCCCGGTCAGGTGGTAATCCGTTTCGTTGGCCCCTGTAACCGCATCCCGCATGATCGTCACGGCCTGATCGGCAATGACGCGCGCGTCCACTCCAATCGGTCCGGCGACAGCGACATGCGCCCCGGTGAGCCGCTTGATCACGTCCGGCGTGCGGGTCGCGCGATCCG
>CAZYXP010000081.1:0-14353 GCA_964651325.1 uncultured Phycisphaeraceae bacterium | reverse complement strand
TCCACGGCCAAACACCGGACACGTCTGAGCACAGCGGGCGAATTGTAGGAACTGTAAGCGACTCGTCAACCACAATTCCGCAAGAATTCGCCTCTTAATTGACTTACCGGCCGGCCCCATGAACGCCATGGAATCCGTCGTGTGCTTCTCGGTAAATTCGTGGAAGCAGCATCGGCCTTCAAACACCCCGATCTTGAGTCTTTGCGCCCAGAATTGCCGGTATTCCCTCGGCTTCCTTTATCGCCAACTTGACGCCAGGAAGTAGAGAATATTCCATTGACTATGTTAACCTTCTTTCCCGTCTTATATTATGGTCGCCAGAAGAACGGGAACGGGAGCAGGATCGAAACAAATCACAGATGAGCGGAATCATGCGGAATTCTGACTGGCATGGCCGAACGGGCGATGCTGTCCGTAACGCACGGTAGACACGCAGGCGCCCCAAATCGAGACACATAGAGTGCGCATCAAAGGCGATCGTCCGATTTTGTACGCGGGGGAAGATCCCTGGAGCAATCGCGGCTCCGATCACAAGAGCGAATGAGATTGGCCAGGTTCGGCGCGTGTTCCGCGACATGCCGCGCCGGCGCGGATCGAGGGCGAAAAAGTGCCAGGTTTGAGACACTACCAACGCAGCGCGTGGGTGTCGCGATGCACTTGGATCCGTCCTACGGCGGCCGGGACGCCGTCTAATCTATACAACCGTCGCCCCGCTCTGCCACCAGGGACTCGACCAGATCCACCACGACGGTCGCGGCGTGGTCCTTGCTTTGCTCTGGTAGTTCGATCCATCCCGCAGCTGGCCGATAGACCTCAATGACGCACCGTTCGGCCCCGGCCGCCGAGGCGTCGTTGAGCACGATCGCGTCGCAATGCTTCTCGCGCAGCTTCGCCTCGGCATGCTTGCGATGGTCGTGATCTTCCATTGCAAATCCGACCACGACGCGCCGGTCTTTGATGTGGCCCAGGTGGGCGCAAATATCGGTGGTCGGCACCAGCGCCAAATCGAAACCGGATTGGATTTTGGCCCGCTTGGCGGCCTCGCGATGGCGTGGCGCGTAATCGCACACGGCCGCGGTCATGATGGCCGCCGAACACGAGGCAAACGCCTCAACCGAGGCCGCGAGCATCTCCCCGGCGCTTTCCACGCAAACGGAGTCTACTGCGGCGGGCATGTCAATCGCCACCGGCCCCATGACAAGCACTACTTCGTGCCCACGTGCGGCGGCGCATCGAGCGATCGCACAACCCATCTTCCCGGACGAGGCGTTGGAAATAAAGCGGACAGAATCGAGGTACTCACGCGTCGGGCCGGCGGTGATGAGGATTCGCATGGTCGAATTCCGGGGTGTAAGGGGCGCCGTCGCAAGAGGCCCGGTTGCTGGAGCGACGAACACCCAGGTGTACTGAACCTCGGGCCTCAGCCCACGGCTCGCCGCGGGTCTTGCGCCGTTGGGTGCGCCAGGGGGATGCACCTGAGCGCGATCAGACTGGACGCCCCCAATTCAAAGCGCCGGCGGCATGGTTGATCGCGCGATCCGACGGCCGCGCGGGCTGAAGCCCGCGGCTCGGGGGGGGGTGTCCGCAGGCTCGCGCCAGCGGCTCAGGCTCGTTTCTTGGGCGCTTGTTGCTTCAAAAGGCCCACCGCGGCATCCAAAATAGCCTCCGGATCAGCCATTCTTCCCGTGCCGGTGTCTCGGCATGCGAGCCATCCTTCGCACGGCCCCACGAAGTGAACGCCAAGATCGGTGAGGGTTTGCACATTCCGCCGTACGACGGGATTGGCCCACATACGCGGGTTCATGGCCGGAGCGATCAGCAAAGGAGAATCCCGGGCGATAATCAGGGTGGAAAGCACGTCGTCCGCAATGCCGGCGGCGAGTTTTCCAAGCATGTTGGCGGTGGCCGGCGCCACAATCAACACGTCAATCGATTCGGCCAGCGAGACATGCCGAACGTCTTCAACCCCTTCAGATTGCCAAAGGCTAGTCAACACGCCTCGAGCGCTAAGGGCTTCAAACGTAACCGAACCGACAAACCGGCATGCGGATTCGGTCATCGCCACGGTCACCGCGGCGCCGCGCTGAACCAATCGCGAAACCAGTTCGCAGGCTTTGTAAGCCGAAATCCCCCCGCAAACGCCGAGGCCGATTTCATACCCGACAAGATCGGACGCGACAGGATCAGTCGATTCCATCTTCGGCAAGCTCTTCCTCGTCGGCGAGCTCCATCTCTATCTTCCCATCGACGATTTCCTTGACCACGACTTCCAAATCCGTCAGCCCTTCCGTTTCCACCATGGGTCGCGCGCCCTGCATCAGTTGCAACCATCGGCGCTGAATCAGCGCACAGAGCTTGAACCGCCCCCCTATCCGAACAACTAACTCATCGTCTTTTAGTGCTTCGATCATGCTTGCCTTTTCTCCTTCACCAAGATCGATTTCACGGCTTCGATCGTTGTTTCGAGTATGTCATTGACTACAAAATGCTGGTAGCAGCCGCTGTCGCGGGCAAAGGCGATCTCACCATCGGCCTTGGCTAGGCGGCGATCGAGCTGATCCTGCGCCTCGGTGTTGCGGCCCGTAAGTCGGGCACGCAGCGATTCGTGATCCGGCGGAAGCACAAAAATTCGGATCGACTCCGGCATCCGGGCGGCCACCTGAACCCCGCCTTGCACATCGATCTCCATAATCACATCCCGCCCGTCCGAAAGCGCCCGCCTGATCGGTTCACGGGGCGTACCGTAACAGTGCCCGATGAACACCGCGCTTTCGAGGAAGTCTCCCGCCGCGTCGCGCCGCGCGAATTCATCCTCGGTCAAAAACTCATAGCTTTCGCCCGGTACGTCTCCAGGCCGCTGTGGCCGCGTCGTAGCAGAAACGCTCCAAACCATTTCAGGCGACGACGCCAAAAGGGCCTTGCAGATCGAAGTTTTTCCAGCTCCCGATGGGCCGGAAATCACGATCAGCTTGCCGGAATCTACTCCCTCAAGCCGCTCACTCGACATTCTGCACTTGCTCTTTCAAGCGGTCGATCAGCCCCTTGATGTTCACCACGCTTCGGGCAATCCGCGCGTCGTTGCTCTTC
This sequence comes from uncultured Phycisphaeraceae bacterium, assembly GCA_964651325.1. GTDB lineage: Bacteria > Planctomycetota > Phycisphaerae > UBA1845 > UBA1845 > JADFOB01. The sequence continues at coordinate 11,266 of CAZYXP010000081.1, read as the reverse complement.
GAGGCAATGGTGTTCGCCTCGCGAAGCAGCTCTTGGGAGAGAAAATCCAAGGTCCGGCCGGCCGGTTCATTTCGATCGCACAGTTCCGCGAATTGGTCCAAATGGGCCCCAAGACGCGTCAACTCCTCGCTGATGTCGCATCGCTCCGCGTAGATGGCCACCTCGCGCATCAGCCCATCGGCCTCGAGTTCAAAGCCGCCCTTCTTCATGAGCAGGTCCACGCGGCATCTCAATCGCTCGTGATACTCGTCAACGACAAGTGGCACGAATCGCTCGATTACCTCCATCTCACCTCGAAGCAGCCGGCATATATCCTTGATGTCTTTGTGCAGCGCCTGACCTTCCGTTAGTCGCATCTCAAGCAACGAACGCACGCCAGCCTCTGCCAATTGCCTCAATACCTCACCCTGACATGCCTTGAGCGAGTCGTCCGCAGCCGGAGGCTCACAAACACCGGGGAGATTGGCTACCGAGCCCAAATCAACGGTCGGCCGGACGCCGTCGGGCAACGCCACTTTGAGCAATCCGTCCACGTAATGCTGCAAAATGGAGTGATTGATGACGCCCGATAGCGCCGCTTCGTTGCCGCGCATCCACACGGCCACCGCGATGCTGCCTCGGGACACCTGACTACGAACGACCCCCTCGATCACCGATTCGCCGTGCTGTAGTTGTTCTGGAAGCTTACACGTCAGCTTGAGGTACCGGTGATTAAGGCTCTTGATCTCAAGGGCATACGAGACGCCATCTTCGACGTGCTCGGCCGTACCGTAACCCGTCATAGATGAAATCATTGACCGGGGGAATCCTCGGAGCCGCCATCGGGGTTCGTTTCAGGTTCAGGCGTTTTCCCTTCGGGTGCTTTATCGCTTGGGGTCCCGTCGCCTGCCGGATCGGCCTTCCAGTCCTCACCCTTGGGCCCACCCTCAACCGGCACCGGCTTCGGCGCCGCCGTTTCGGTCTTAGCGTCGCCTTGATCCTTCCCAGCGCCATCCGTGGTCGGCTGCAACGTCCCGACAGAAGTCGGCTCTAGGGTAATCGTCTTTGTGGCAGGCGCGTCGGTCGACTGTGGCTCCGCCCCCGCATCGTCTCCGGCCGTGACGGCAGCCGCCGTCACCGCCTTGGCCGATTGATCAAACGCGTAATTCGACGCGACCGTTAGCAACAGAAACACCAGCGCTACCACAACGGTTATCCAGGTAAACACGTCGCCGGTCTTTGCGCCGAACGCGCTGCTACCGCCGCCGCCGCCAAACGCCCCCGCCAACCCGCCGCCACGTCCGCGCTGAAGCATGATCACCAGCATGAGCAAACCGCACACGAGAATCGTCAACCACGCCAGCAAGGTCTGCATGCCGCTCATATTTGCCGCCAACAGGGTCATCCAATCATTCCTTCTGAAATCAACGCCACGAATAAAGAGACCACAGACCGCAACCGGGCAACCAAACCAAGCTCAAACGATCCACGACCTCAACGGCCATCCGACGCCGTGGCAACCCGATGCCAACTAGGGCACGCGCACGCCGGCCGCGTCTATGATAGCCAGAAAATCGCCGGCGACCAGTGACGCGCCGCCAACCAACGCCCCGTCAATATCTGACTGGGAAAGAAGGTCGTTCGCATTGCCCGGTTTAACGCTGCCGCCGTAGAGAATCCGCATCTCCTCGGCAGATTCGCCATCAAAAATCGCCCCAATTTCGCCTCGAATCAGGGCATGGACCTCCTGCGCCTGCTCCGGCGTGGCCGTCTTGCCCGTTCCGATGGCCCAAACAGGCTCATACGCAACCACCAGCCGCTCCGCCGGGATGCTTCTGTCCAACACGTCGCGAAGCTGACCAACCACGACGGATTCCATCTTCCCGGCCTCCCGCTGCGAAAGCGTCTCACCGACGCAATAGATGCAGCCGAGCCCGCCCCCCACCACCGCGCGGACCTTCTTGGACAACAAGGGTGCTGTTTCTCCGAAATACTGCCGCCGCTCGCTGTGGCCCACGATGATGTACCGGCATTCGGTTTCAGCGAGCATCCCCACGGACATTTCGCCCGTAAACGCGCCTTTTTCCTCTTCGTGTACGTTTTGCGCCCCAAGCTGAATTTCGCACCCGGCCACCGCCTTGGCCATGGGAAACAGCAGATGGCTCGGTGGACACACGACTACCTCCGGACCGTTTGGCTCGTCCGAGAGCCCCGCTCGGATACCCGTGACAAGTGCTCGCGCGTCGGCGAGCATGCCGTTCATCTTCCAATTACCTGCAATCAGTGGCCTTCTCATGAAATGTCACTCCGTTTGTTCAGCTCGCCCAACCACCGACCGCCGGCCGGCGAGGCTGATCATCTTCCCGGCCCCACAACGTAACCCGATGCCCCACAATCTCGGCCACCTGCCGAATCCGCTCCATCAGCTTGCCGAACTCCGCCGGTAGAACCGCTTGAGGCCCGTCGCACAAAGCCCGCTCCGGACAGCTATGCACCTCGACGATAGCACCAGACGCCCCCGCAGCAATGCCCGCCAGCGCCAGCGGCGGCACCAGATCGCGCTTCCCAGCCGCGTGTGAGGGGTCGATGAACACGGGCAGGTGGCTCCGCTCCTGAAGCACCGGCACCGAAGATATATCCAATGTGAACCGAACCTCTTCGGAAAACGTCCGAATGCCGCGCTCGCAGAGAATCACCCGGTGATTCCCCTGGCTCAGCACATACTCGGCCGACATCAGCAATTCTGTGATCGAAGCCGCCAGACCGCGCTTGATGAAGACCGGCTTGTCCGTCTTGCCGACCTCCAACAAGAGATTGAAATTCTGCATGTTCCGGGCGCCGATTTGGAACATGTCGGCGTATTCGTTGACAACCTCCACGTCACGCGGATCGACGACCTCCGTAATCGTCGGCATGCCCAACTCATCGCCCGCCTCCTTCAGCAACTCCAGGCCTTGCTTCCCCATGCCTTGAAACGAGTAAGGTGAGCTGCGCGGCTTGAACGCGCCGCCACGAAGAATCGAAGCGCCGGCTTCCTTGACGGCCCGGCCCACTTCAAACAGCACCTCGCGGCTCTCAATCGCGCACGGGCCCGCAATAATGTTGACATGCGGCCCGCCGATGCGAATGCCTTTGATATCAAGAATCGTGTCGGCCTCGTGAAACTCGCGCGAGGCCAGCTTGTAGGGCTGGGTGATCGCCATCACCTCATCGACGCTGGGAATCTGCTCGAGTTGCTCCTTGAACCCCGCCCCCTTCGCCCCGATCGCGCCCACAATGGTGCGGAATTCGCCCTTGGACGGGTGGGGAACCAGCCCCAGCTCAGCCACGCGGTCCACCACGCGCTGGACATCCTCGTCGCACGCCCCCGCCTTCATGACGATAATCATGTCCATGCCTTAACTTCCGCGCCCCAGGAAACCAACAGCCTGTGAAATCCTAGCGCCAAACCCGAAAGGCAACCAAACACCGCCGGGCACTCGACTATAACCTACTTAAAACAAGCCACTTACAGAAAACATCCGAATCGAGCCCTTATAACGCGCGGCCGCCAGCATGTCAATTCTTGACGTACAACATGTCGATGGCAAAACAGGACGCCACCATGTAGGATCACAAGAGACACACGCACTAAGAGTAAATCCGTGTTGCGACCCGTCGCTGTGCGTTTGGATAGAGCCGTCGTAATGCGTGTCGGGGACACCCTGGAAACCAGCGAACCCCCAATGAACCCCTACCACTGCAAACCCGCGACCGGCCCGCTCGACGCAACCGTCCAAGTGCCTGGCTCCAAGAGCATCACAAACCGGGCACTCGTTCTGGCGGCGCTTGCCGATGGCACGTCCATACTGTCCAATGTGCTGCTGGCGGACGACACGCGGCTGATGATCGACGCGCTTCGCGCGCTCGGCATCACGATCACCATCGACGAAAAGACCAACACCGCCGAGGTCTCCGGCTGCGGTGGCCAAATTCCAAACTCCCAGGCCAGCCTCGCTTGCGGCAATTCCGGCACGACCATTCGTTTTCTCACCGCCCTGTGCGCGCTGGGGCAAGGGTGCTACGAACTGGACGGCATCGAGCGAATGCGCGAACGCCCCATCGGGCAACTTGCCGAAGTGTTGGCCGCCCTCGACGCGGGCATCGACTACCTCATGAACCCAGGATGCCCCCCGATCTCGATTCATGCGCAGGGCCTTTCCGGCGGGCGTGTCGCGTTTCACAACGCCCCGTCCAGCCAGATGATCAGCGCGCTGCTCATGGCCGCGCCCTACGCGTCCGGCGATGTCCTGATCGACGTAACCGGCGGTGTCATCAGCAAACCCTACCTGACTATGACTACTACCATGATGGATTCATTCGGCGTAGGCGTATTGCAACAATTCAAAGCGCCAACAGCCCCCAACGCCAAATTCATCGTCGCCCCACAGCGCTACCAGGCCCAGACCTACGCCATCGAACCCGACGCCTCTAACGCGAGCTACTTCCTCGCAGCCGCGGCCATCGCCGGGGGCACCGTGAGCATCTCGAACCTCGGCACCGCAAGTATTCAGGGCGACGCGAGATTCGTGGAAATCCTGCAACAGATGGGCTGCCGGCTCGATCGATCGGCGGACCACCTCGCCCTGACCGGCCCCACAAGTGCCACAGGGCTTCGCGGCGTAGACGTAGACCTCAACGACATGCCCGACATGGTGCAAACGCTCGCCGTGGTCGCGCTTTTCGCCCAGAATCCAACCACGATAAAGAACATCGCGAGCCTACGGGTGAAGGAAACCGATCGCCTCGCCGCATTGCAAACCGAGCTGACCAAGCTCGGCGCAGCGGCTACGACCACCGACGACACCATCCACATCGAACCGCCGAAGAGAATTCAGCCCGCCGTCATCGAAACCTACCACGATCACCGCATGGCCATGAGCTTCGCCCTGGCGGGCCTGAACGGCGCGGACATTGAAATCCAAGACCCCGACTGCTGCCGCAAGACGTTCCCGCAGTATTTCAATCGATTTGATGCACTCTGGGCGACTGCAACCTGATCCGAATTCCGCTTCAACAGCCTCCCAATGCGTTTCCAGCACAGCCAGCACGCTTTCGCGCGTTCAAGTTGCATTTCCCCCATTTCCGATAAACAGGGGCACGCCCGCATCGTCATGGACGACGACGCGCCGTTTTTGCCGCTACGTAATGAGGAGAACCTAAGGTGGCGGACGTCCTTGACCAAAGTGAAGTTGATGCGTTACTCGCCGCCATGGACGAGGGCGGGGTTACCGCCGCCGAAGAGATTGATACCCGTGGCCAAAACGTAGACAAAGAGGTACATACCTACGACTTCAAACGCCCTGAGCGAGTCAGCAAGGAACAAATCCGCGCGATCGAAGGCATTCACGAAGCCTTCGCGAGAAACCTGGGTGCGTCCCTGTCCGGCTTCCTTCGCACCATCGTCGAGGTCCGCGTCGCCACGGCCGAACAACTCACCTACAGCGAGTTCATCTATTCCCTGCCGAACCCGACCAACTTCAACCTGCTTACGGCCGAGCCCCTCGAAGGCCAGCTTTGCCTCGAAATCAGCCCGCTGATCATCTACCCCATTATCGACCGGCTGCTCGGCGGATCCAATTCCGAACTCTTTATCCCGCAACGACCGTTGACCATGATCGAGCAACGCCTGGTCGGATGCATCACCGATAGGGCCCTGGCGACCCTCACCGACTCGTGGTCCGATCTGTGCGAGGTCAAGTTCGAAATCGTCGAAGTGGAAAGCAATCCGCATCTCGTACAAATCGTGGCGCCCAATGAGATCGTGGTCGTCATCGGATTCGAAATCAAGATCGGCAATCGAGCCGGCACCATGAGCCTCTGCCTGCCCTACAAGGTCATCGAACCGGTGATGGGAAAGCTCGTAACCCAAAGCTGGCTAGCCTACCAACATAAGAGCACGCCCGAGGACAAGACCGAGGAAATCGCCAGGGGCCTGTCCGCGACCTTCATCGACTTGTCCGCCTTCCTGGCCGAAACGAGCATCACCGTGGACGAGCTCCTGGATCTGCAACCCGGTGACATCATCCAGACACAAAAACCGACCGGCGCCGAGATGGTCCTCCAAGTGAAAGGCAAGAACCAATTCGCCGGCCTGCTCGGACGCCACAAGAAAAACCTGGCCGTCAGAATCACGCGCCGCGCCGAGGTCGAGGAAAGGCTCTAGCCGCCTTCCCCTTCCCGACAGCGATCATGTACCACGGCGCGATCGAGCCGCAAGTCATGAATGACCATGCCGAACGTCTTCACGGCGCCCGAAGTACACTTTGCCCGCCGCAAGCAGCGTCATCGCGAGGATCGCAAGGCCCCACGAGCCGATCGTTGGAACCGCCGGCGGATCGAGGCAATCCGGCGTGCCATTTTGATTCGCATCGATCGTGTCGTCCTCGCCCGGGCACTGGTCGTGGCAATCCGCAACCGTGTCGCCGTCGGCATCTTGCTCGCCGCTGACGCCGCAGCCGCACTGCCCCGGCTGCGTCTTGTTCGGGTCGCTCGGGCACTGATCGTCCGGCACGCAAACGCCGTCCCCATCACTGTCGTTGTCGACCGGATCGAGCGGGCAGGGATCACAATCGTCAATCACACCATCGCCGTCCGTATCCTGCTCACAACCATCGGGCGTGCCGTTTTGATTGCAATCTCCGCCGACGATGTACGCGTATCCCGCTCCAGAGTCCACACCTGTGTCATCCTTGAGTGAGGCAGCCAGCAGGGCAAACCGCTCGCCGATCGCAACCGATTCGATCCAGCCCAACAGGTCGCCCGCACTGGCGTCCGAGGCCGTAAGCTTGGCGATTTCCGTCCACGTCGTCCCGTCGCGTCGAAAGAGATAGCCGGCGCCGGAATTGCACGACGGATCGGCAGGGCAGGCGTCGTCGTCGCGGGGGGCCCCGACCAGAACCTTGTCACCGTGAATCGAAACGATACCAAAGGTATCGCCAGACTGGCCGTCCGACGCCGTGAGCTTGGCTTCCTGGACCCAGGCTGTTCCTTCACGACGGAACACGTAGGCCGAGCCGGCCGGATCGTCGCCGCTGGCACCGGCGATCACTCGGTCTCCGCTGATCTGAGTTGAGAAGCCCAGCCCATCGCCCGCCGCCGCATCGGGCGGCGTAAGCTTGGCTTCCTCGATCCAAGCGGACCCGTCAAATCGAAACACGTACGCGGCGCCGGAGTTACAATCGGGATCACCCGGACACGCGTAGTCGTCTCGGTGGGATCCTACGACGATTCGGTCCCCGTCGACGGACACTGAAATCCCAAACTGATCTCCCGCCTCGGCGTCCGATGCGATCAGCTTGACCTCCTGCTGCCAAACGCCTGCCACACGTCGAAAAACATACGCCGCACCGGCCCACGTGCCCCCCTCATCATCGAGCGGCGCCCCGCCGACGGCCACGTCCCCGTCGATGGAGGTGGATATCCCGAGTTGTCCGAATGTATTGTCTGCAGCTTCGAGCTTGGCCTCCTGAAACCACATCGTACCGTTCCATCGAAACACGTAGAGGCCGCTGTTGCCGGTTGGCTTGCCGGCGACAATCACATTCCCACTGATGCCCGTCGAACCGCCGAAGAACGTGCCCGGCTGAATATCCGAAGGGGTGAGCTTCTGCTCCTCAACCCAATCCGTTCCGTCCCAGCGAAACACGTAGGCCGCGCCGCAATTGGCCCCGTCGGCACACGGCGCCTTGAACGCCCCAAACACCGCCACATCCCCGCTGATCGAAACCCCTCGAGCAAACTCGGCGCCGGCCACAGCGTCCGACGGAACCACCTTGCCCGCCTCACACTGTGCGCGAACCAAGGGCACGCCCATGCAAAGACACGAAGCCATAACCACGGCACCAAAACCAAAACGATTGCTAAACAACATCTGCATTTCCCCTCAGAGCTGACACATGTTCACAGATCGGATATCACACACCATCCTACCACGCAAGCCCGCTTGGTGCAAGCCGGGCAGGGCAATTGCCCGCGAGCGATGGTATTCGCATCGTAGTCGTGATGGGCCATTGTCCAATTCACGCGGAACCAGTACAATCCCATCCATGTGCGCGACCTACGATGCCACAACCAATGGCCACACCCATTTCCACGCGATCAAAAAGGAACGTAGAGATGATCAGCACGGGCTTATGCGGGATACTTGCGGCTTGGCTGTCAGCGCCAGTGGCTGGCAGTGGGGAGGCGGAGCGGGCCATCACCAAAGAAATGACCGTGCGTGCACCGTTGGATGAGGTCTGGAACGCTTGGACCACGGTGGAGGGGCTTACGACATTCTTCTCGAACGGCGCGGACATCCAGCTACGGGTGGGCGGCAAGTACGAATTGTACTTTGATCTGTCGGCCGAGTACGGGCTGCGCGGCGCGGAGGGCTGCACGCTGCTCGAAATCAAACCGCGGGAGCGCCTGGCGTTCACGTGGAATGCGCCGCCGAGTATCCCCGCGCTGCGCAACGCCAACGTCAGGACAAAGGTCCTGGTTCAGTTCGCCGACCTTGGCGACGGGCGCGTACACGTGACGCTCAAACAGACGGGGATCAAGCAAGGCGCGGACTGGGATAAGTACTACGCGTACTTCGACCGGGTGTGGACTGAGGTCCTCAAGAGCCTCGACGAAAACAGGGGCAAACTCGCGGCGCTGAGTAGCGCTGCGGACGAAGCGATCCCGCGAGGTCCCACCATCAACGACTTCGCTGCGTTCGCTGGACGCTGGAAAGGCACCACCTCGTTCGGCAACGTAGAGATGCACTGGAGTGAGCCTCGCGGTGGACTGATGCTGGGGGTGTTCCGGCTCATGGATGAGGGTGGACACGTCGTCATGCTCAAACTCGACATGATCCGGGAGACCGAAGGTGGTATCGAATTCCGCACGCGCCATTTTTCACCGGAGCTGACGGCATTCGAGGAAAAGGACGCCCCGATCGTTACGCGGTGCGTGTCACACCATGGCACCCGATTCGTGTTCGAACCAACGGCAGAGGGGACGCTCAAACGCACGTGGCTGTCGATCGACGGGGCCGACGGGCTTCTCGCCAAGTCTGAACTCGTGCAGGACGGTAAGACGACGTTCTTTCAGATCGAAATGAAGCGATGGCCACGCGACGGCTCATGACGGCGCAGAGGGTCTGAAGAAAACAGGGGACAACCATCGATAAGGTTGACGGGGTGGGAGTCGCGAGGTGGGGGGGCTCATGCCACGAGTCGCAAGCATCGTTCTTCCGAGCGTAGCCCACCACGCTACCCAGCGCGGCAACAACCGGCAGGACGTCTTCTTTGTGGACGACGGCCTGGTGCGCATGGTCATGGAACTGGGCAGCAACGACGCCGGCGGAACATGGCGCCTACAATACGATGCGAGCCAAGTTCCGGTTGACGGGGACGATCGTGCCGTCCTGTCACGTGTCTAGCATGCCCCTGACGCCCAAGCCGAAAAACCTTTGGGGCGAAGGCATTGCGATCACGCCGGACGACGGGTGACCCGGGGGTGTCTTGATTTGGGTGGTACGGGTGAGCGGATGCTTACCCGTGTTGTCGCCCTGGCCTGCACGGGCAAACAAAGTTTGCCCATGCCACACTACCGGCACTTCAGTAGGACGTAAGTAGTAGCGGTTCAACCAGTTCGCTCTATCCCTCGTTTTCTTGCGCCTCATCACCCCGCTCGTCATCCCGCATGTTGTCGAGCATGAGGAAGTCGATTGCCTCCTGCAGCGGAAGCACGGCGCCAAACAGATGAAACCCCGGATGTTTGAAGGCCTAATGGCACTCGCCAAGACGCACGCTAAATTCGCCAGGATCCGCCTGCAACTGACTCAGGTGAGAATACACGCGTTCAACATCCTTGGGGAATTCGGCGGCCGAATGAAGAATATCGCCGAGGTGAAAGACGAGGTCACCAGCCTCTTCGGAAGAAAGCAGATCCGCATTGACCAATGCGTCGCGAATGGCGTCGAGTTGTTCCTGATCACGGTGAAGCATGGGGCGGGCCTCCTGCCGAGTCGCACGAAGTGTGTATCACCAGCACGAAGCCCAGCTACACATGGCTTCGCCGCTCCTTATCGACATTCTTCCCGTGGCGGCACCGCGGTCAACTGCCCCCGCAACACATCGGCTCAAGCGCTTTGAGCAGGCTCTTGCAGTCCTTTTCCTTGGGCTCGCGTGGATTGCAGTGGAAGAGTTCCCGCTGTTGGTCGGAATGGCCTCGCAGCCGTTCGATCAGGCGCCGGATTCGCCTGAGGCATTCGTCCGTTTCTTCGCCCCGCTCGCCCGCCCCCGTGTTGACCAGAATCACATCGCTTTCGACCAGGCCGTGGTACGCCGGCTGAAGCTGAATCCGTGTCGCCAGCTCGTCACCCAACGGCGAGTAAAGAAACCCGCGCATGTTCGTCTCGGTCAAGTCCGCACGCTCTTCGGAGGGCATCGGATCATCCTCCCGCCCGTGCGAGAACAGCCCGAAGATCTCCGACGCAAACGCGGCCGTATCATCGAGCGCTCGTTGTAGCTCGCGGGCCGCGCTCGACGAATCTCGAAAGACCTCGTCGATCGTTTGCGGCACGGGCATCACAAAAACGCGATGATCATAAGGATACGCGCAGCGAAGAATAGAATCCGCATCCGCCTCGATCACAACCGACCCGTATCGATCCCTCTTATGAATGGCCGCCAATGCCTCGGGCAAGGTCTCAAACACATGATCCGCTTGAACTTCAAGCCACCGAGCCGTGGCGATGCCGCACGTTTTGGGCGCTTTGGCCAGCGGCTTCGGCGGGAGTTTGCCCCCCCCCGTGACCACAAGCCGAATGTAGTGAGGCTGCTCCTTCCAAAGGCGATCGATCATCGCGCGGATGACGGCGCTCTTCCCGGAGCGGCGCAAACCGCTTACGAATGTGACTGAAAGTCCCATAACAAAGCCTCTTGCAAAACGCCGGCAAAGCTGTCCTCGTCGCCGGAATTCCCACCCCCAGGTTCGCCAATCACTCGATTGGCATCCTCGCTCCAACGTGCGATCATAGCCCTCCACCCCGCTCGCGACCACTTCATTCGCCACGGGTTTGCAGTAGGTATGATTGAAAACCAACCCCGCGCACGCCAAAAGCCGTTTTTTTCCGGACGCGTACGTGCTTTGCGCTGGGATGGTCCGAGGGCTGGCGCCCGCGGCTCAGATTCGCGCCCGAAGCTGGGCTTGTGAACAGAACACAGGGCGCTAGCCCTGTGACACGGTCCGCGAAACCGTCAGGCTGCCGCGTGCG
>CAZYXP010000080.1:0-14440 GCA_964651325.1 uncultured Phycisphaeraceae bacterium | reverse complement strand
CCACGACATCAGGCCCGATCACGACAAACGCGAACAGCTCGCCCTCGCGCACCCGATTGGATAATCCCAAAATAACCTGGTCCAAGTCGCCGTTAGCCGGCTCCTCCCGCTCGACCAAGAATCGCGGCTTCACCTGCTTGCGCATGCCGCTATCTTCCTTGTAGATGGATTCGCTGTTTCGCTTCTCTGCCTCCGCGGCCACGGTGTCGCAGACCACACCGGAGTAATCCACGACGGCCACCCGCTTATCCGTGATATCCACCTTGTCCTTGAGCAGCACCTGAACGACGATGCTCCCCCCCATCATCACCGGCATGGCCAGCAGCGTAATGATAAACGCTTTGGTCTTGACGGCCGCCAGATACTCCCGAACCGCAACAACCCACATCTTACGCACGATCGGCCTCCTTCAACTCCTGGGATTCCAATGAATCCTCAGCCTGAGGCCCTGCGATTCTGACGAAAATATCATGCAAGGAAGGCTTGGTGAGCTCAAAATGATCCACGCGTCCCTGGCCCATCAGGTTTGCCAAGATCGCCTGCGAATCGGCATCTGCACTGACTTTCAGTTCGCTCAAGCGGCCGAAATCAACGACACGCTCCACCCCGGCGACCTTTTTATAATCGATGCCACTTCTCGCGACGGCATCGCCTGCGAGAGCATCGCGTTCGACGCGAACCCGGATCGTATCGCTCCCGTAATTCGCCTGAATGGAATCCATCGTCCCGTCGAGAACTTTCTTCCCCTTGTAGATCATGAACACGAAATCACACATCTTCTCCGCCTGGGCCATGTCGTGCGTGGAGAAGATAATGGTCGCGCCGGCTTTGCGCAATTCGAGCACGACCTCACGCAGCAGGTCGAGATTCACCGGATCCAACCCGCTGAACGGCTCGTCTAGTATGATGAGCTCAGGATCGGCGATGACCGCCGCAATAAACTGAATCTTCTGCGCCATCCCCTTGGATAGCGTTTCCACCTTCTTGTCCTTCCACTCGGAAAGCCCGAGGCGATCGAGCCACGAATCCACGCCCTCCCGGAACTCCTGCCGGCCCTTGAGCTCGGCATAAAACCGCAAAACGTCGCCCACCTTCATCTTCTTGTATAGCCCGCGCTCTTCGGGAAGATAGCCGATGCGATCATTGGTGGCTTGAAAACTCTCCTCACCAAAGACGCGAATCCGCCCCGCCGCCCCGGATGCGCCCCCGGCGGCGTCGGGGTGGTAGATACGCATGATCATGCGCAACGTCGTCGTTTTCCCAGAACCGTTGGGCCCGATGAACCCATAAATCGAGCCCTTCGGGACAGCCAGCGAAAGACTGTCCACCGCAACGTGTTCCCCGAACGTCTTGCTGACGTCGTTGATTTCTACAATATTCATATTTTATGCACGACCAAGACCGCCCAACCGTACGTGTCGGCCCCGCCGCGTCGCGGATGGAGCGCACGTGTCACTGATTGGCGCGCATGGTATCGCTTGGAGGTGCAAAGCTCAACTCGATGTCCTGTCTGGATTTGTCAGCGCCTGTGCGCGTAAAAAAGCAGCGCCGTATCCGAAGAAACGGCGCTGCCCAGGAGAACGGAGGATGGTCGCTCTGGTTTCCGGCTGTCAGCCAACAAGCTCCTTGCCACGACCGGTGAGCGCCGCCGCAAGGATCGTCTGACTGTCCGCATTGCGAAGCTGTCCGAACCAAATCAAACCCGCATCGCATAGTTCTTCTAGCCAATCTTGCATGCGGTCGGCCGCGTCGCTGGTCGTGTATCCGGAAACATCCGCCACCTCGCCGGCCAATTCAAATTCAGTCAGCGGACCGCGACGCAATCGCCGCAAGATCACCAGTTGGTGTTGTCTCAGAGACTCGAGTGTATCGATCATTTCTTCATACCCCCCTATCAGGGAAACGGCGAGTTCCCACCGACGACAATCGCCCCGGGACTTCCTCGCCTCCGAACCACCGGATTGTATGCGTTGACCCGATCCCCATTCAACCCCTATTTGCACACCCAAGAACACCGATCACGCGCTTGTGTCTATCGGGCCCAACTCCCCGCGTCAAGCGATCGGCGGCCCAAAATACCGGACGACCGATCACCACACCCGCATAACCCGAACCGCTATGGCGCTGGTTCTCGGAGCTTGTCCCGGACCCAGCCCCACCTATGCGATTAGAGCCGGTCGTATACCGAGGGATCGGGCGAAATCGTACCCCCTTCTACGCACGCGACCGCACTTGACCTGAACGCGCCCTCGACTACCTTCCTCGCACCCGGTAGGCGGTACGCGAGAAACGACGTAGCACAGCCGCCCTCGGCTGTGATGCCGCGACAAAGCCCGATCGCCCTCGACCATCGCAGGGCACTGGCAGGGTACCGACGACCGGCGCCAAGCCGCCGGCGTACGAATGAAACGAGCATGGACCACTGCAACCCCGACAGCGTGATCGAACACCGCCAGCCTGCCCCGGTCCATAACTGCCGGGGGCAACTGGCGCGCCGGGCGCTTCGCGGCATCCTGCTGGCCTGCGTCTCAGCCACGGCCTCCGCATGCAGGCCCACCACCCCGGATCCCTGCGCCCCGATTCGGGCTGCCGAGCAAGCATTGCGCGAGGCGTTCGATCAATTCGTCATAGAAGAGCAACTTTCCGACGAAGAAATTCAGTCGCTAGTCATTGATGAGATGCCCGTCGAGCTCGACATTGTGCTGGCCGATGTAGCGCGTTTTGCCACCACGCAGGATCATCCGCTCTACGATGTCCAACCGGCCACGTTGGCTGATGCGGACTCATTGGCGTTTCTCAACGGTTGCTGGGGACGCCTCGCCACCGAATCCCGCTTCGGCGACGCCGCCAATGGCATCGATCCGATCGCGGTGGAGCTGGCGGAAGCGTGGCGCGTTGAGTTGTTCGACGCGGATTTTGAATTGCTGGCCACCGAATTCCAAACGATCAACGTACACACCCTAGAGGGCATCGGCGGTATGCCGTGCAGGGGCGACGATCGCCCCGTGTTGCAGAGTTCGACGAATTCGGTCACGCAAGCGAGCAACACAGAAATTCGCATGACGGTGGTTAACGCGAAAGCCGCAGGCGTGAGCGACGACGGTTCGCTCAGCCTCCACGAAGTCGGCACCGCCCAAGCCTCCGTCGCGATTGGAGTTGAAACAGCCTTCCTCTTTAGCGTGCAAGGCGACTTTCTCGTTACGTCCGGCCCGGGGTACGACCCCGAGCAGCCCTCGGTGGATGCGCTGAAGTTCTGGGTTCGCTTTGAATGCACCCGATAGCCAACATTACTTGAAAGAATCATTTACCCATGACGACGTCTACACTTCAAATCCACACGACCAACGATCCGAACTACATGGAAAACGGATTCACCGTGTACTTTTCGGACAACGGACCGTGCTGGATCATCGATCCGGGTTTGCCGCCGCAAGCGGGGCAGATCATCGACCATGTGCGTGAGCACGGCCTGACCCCGACGGCGATTGTGCTGACCCACGCCCATGGCGACCACATCGGCGGTGTAGATGACGTGCGCGAGGCGCTTGGGCCGCTGCCCGTCTACTTGGCACGCGAGGAATGGCCCGCGCTCAGCGATCCCAAGGAGAATCTCTCCGGCATGATGGGGCCGGGCTTTGCCACCAACGTCCGCGAGCCGCTCGACTTGCAGCCCGGCGACGAGATTGAGCTGGCGGAGGCGACCTGGTCGGTCTTGGATGTCTCGGGCCATTCGCCGGGCGGCCGGGCGCTCTACTGCGCCCGGCTCGCGATCGTCTTCGTAGGCGATGCGCTATTCCTCGGCAGCGTCGGCCGCGTGGACTTTCATCACAGCAACGGCGATCAATTGATGGGCAACATCCATGCCAACTTGATGACGCTTCCCGACAGCACGCGCGTCCTCTCGGGGCACGGCCCGGAAACGACGATCGGCCATGAACGCGCGACCAACCCATTTGTGGTTCACGGCCTGTGACCCCATCGCCGGCGCACGTCGATCCCGCCACCGTCGATCTTGGCACGACGGCCGTCATCATTCCCGCGCTCAACGAAGCCGCCAACCTCGCCGTCCTGCTGCGGCAGTTGCAAGCGCTCAACGTCGGGCAAATTCTCGTCTGCGATAACGGCTCGACCGACAACACGAAAGCCGTCGTTCAAGACGCCGGCGCTCAATGGGTGTTTGAATCCCGGCGAGGGTATGGTGCGGCCTGCTTTGCCGGAATGGGCCAACTCGCCGATTCGATCGACGTCGTCGCCTTCTTGGATGCCGACCTGAGCGACGACGAGCAACGGCTTCCCGAACTCGTCGCGCCCATCGCAAGCGGCGCCGCCGATTTCGTGGTGTCCGCGCGGGTGCCCGAGTTGCGTCAGCCTGGATCGATGACGTTGGGGCAACTGGTGGCCAATGCTCTTTTCCCCGCCTTGCTGCGGTTCGGTTGGGGATTTCGATACACCGATCTTGGCCCGTTTCGAGCGATTCGAAGAACTTCGCTCGAACGAATTGGCATGAAGGATCGCGCTTACGGCTGGACGATTGAAATGCAAATCCGTGCCGTGGAACTGGGGCTGCGCATTCGGGAGCTGCCGGTCGAATACGGAAAGCGAGACGGCAAAAGCAAAAGCAAGATCAGCGGAACGGTGCGCGGAACGGTGCTCGCGGCCTATTGGATCACCCGAACATGCCTCGGGCTGTGGTGGAGCAAACGGTCGCGCCGCGCCGCCGACATCACCGATACACAGAACCGGTAACGTCATCGAACACGCGCTGCGGCGAAAGCAACATCTCCGCCAGCGGTAGCGACGCAGGTCGGCCAGTCCTTCTGCCGCGGCGCAATGCAAGGTCCGTCAACCCTTCAAACAGTGCGATCAACTCCGCTGCCCGGTGGCTCCGTTCAAATGAATCCACACCGTGCCAGTGATCCCGCCGCACCCTGCGATCGATGCGCGCGAGCTGCTCGATGGCCTGCGCGATCGCATCCGCATCATCCGGGGAACAGACTTCCGCGATCGCGCCGGCCGCGTGAAGAATCGCGACCGCTGGGTTCGCACTATCCAGGCATGCGAGAATCGGTCGCCGCATGGCCAGGTATTCAAACAGCTTGTTGGGAATCTGAAGCTCCGACGCCAATCCACTCGAACCGGCCAACACCAGCGCATCGCTGCCATACATATGGCGCAAGGCATCGCGGTGCGCCATACGCCCGAGCACACACACGCAATCGCCAACTCCGGCTTCAACGGCCATCTCTCGAAGTGATCGACCGTGGTAATCTTCAGCGCCGATCAGCGCGAGTCGAATCCGCTGCGCTACCTCCGGCGCCGCGTCGGCCAACACACGCAACGCACGAAACCAGACCTCCGGACTCCTGCGCCCATAAAACTGGCCGCAATGGGTCATCAAGAACAGGTCTTCGCCCACGCAACGCGCGGGTTTCAGACCCTCCAGGCATTCTTTGTCAAACGCATTTAGAATCGCCGCCGATTTATCTCGCGAGCATTCATGGCGTATGCGCACGCGTTGCAGGAGCGTCGGCGTGTTGCAAACGATTCGATCCGCCCGCCGAATAACCCAACGCTCGAGCCACCGATCCCACCGATCAATGGATCGATAGCGAAAGGATCGAAACGGATTGCCCCGCCACGGATCGCGAAAATCCGCTACCCACGGGATGCGCGTTAGGTGACTGACAATCAGCGCGATAAGGTGCGCGCTCATGCACGGCGACGTCGAGTACATGATATCCGGCCGCTGTTGCCGGATTTCCTTCCGGCAAGCGCGCACCGCCGGACCAATCCATCCCAGCCGTGAATCCGGCGTGGTCAGCAAACTCGAGATGTAATCGCGAATCGAGTGCGGCGGCTCATGGGCACCATCAAGCGATGTCTCAGACACCGCGATATGCGGCGTGCCTCCCCGAGGCACCTTGCCCAACCACGCCCACAGCCGAGCCTCGGCCTGCTTGACGCGCGCGATCAGGTCGATGCAGGTCGTTCTACTCACGCGCGTTTTGTCGGGGATCAATGCCGTCGCCGCATCGTCGATCGCTTCATCTTCCGGCGAAACCGTCACTACGCTCGCGTACCAACCAGCCTGATGAAGGTGGCGGACAAAGCCGAGCGTTCGATGGGTTCCGCTGCGGTTGATCGGCGGGAAGGCGTACGCGATGCACAACCAGCGCTTCGGCTTGTTGGAGGATGAAGGCGGACGATCGACCATCGGCATCTCGCACAAGCGGCTACGATACGGTGAGGTAAACCTGAGTCCGGATCGAATAACGCTCTCGATCCCAACACCGCTGACACGTACCCACCAGATACCCGGCCGTTCGGGATAACAAAACGATCCACATCACGGAAATCGTCAAGGCGTAGGCACTCGACCGCCCCGTTTGCTCCACGAGACGCGTCGCCGTATCGTGGAAGGCCCAAACATAGAAATAGAGCATCAAAAACGCCACGCCAACCCCCATCCACGGCGTGACGAACACAGCCCCGGCCAGCGCCGTTGCGACGATGCCCATGTTGCGAAGGTTGTAGCGAGCGTTGCCCGATTCGATCTGAGTGTGGCCACGCCCCGTTCCATAGTTGTAGAACTGCCGGGCGATCTGCTTGACGCTCGTGCGAGGCCGCCAGCCCACCACGGCGTCGGGCGCGAACGTCCAGTTGACATCCATCAGACGAATCTTGTGATCCCAGAGCGTGTCCTCGGAAAAGCGAATCCATTCCGGCCAGCCGCCTGCCCGCCGCCATAACGCGCGCGTATAGGCCATCGAGCGAGCCGACGGATTGAACGATTCCGGTTGAATTTCGTCGAGCACGCCACGCATCGTGGCCCCGCCCACCACCTCTTCCAGCAGTGCCAACGGCGTAACGCGGTAGGCGCCCGCGACGAATTCCGTCGTTTCATCGGTGAGAAACGGCCGCATCAGCCCTTCAAGCCACGTCGCATCCGCCCGACAACCGCCGTCGGTGGTCGCGATGATCTCGTGGGCGGCCGCGGCGGTGCCAATGTTGCGACCCCGCGCTATGTTGGCACCAGGCGCATCGATCACCCTCAATCGGGGAAGCGACGTGCGAAATTGCCGAATAACATCGAGGGTCGCGTCGGTGGAGCCGCCGTCTACGATCAGGATTTCGTCTGGGACTCGAGTCTGCCCGACCAACGAGCCCAAGGTCACCGCGCAACCCGCTGGATCGTTCTTGACGGTCATCAGCACCGTAACGCTTTGGGCGGCGCGCCGGCGAGTCTGATCCTGCCGGCAAGTCTGAAACAGAGATGGCTTGCTAAGTGTACCGGCCATGGTCCTTTGTCTCGACGAAAATAGATCATCCAAGCCAATGAGCCGCTGTTTGGGCTATCGTCACGCTTCGGGGGCCAAGTGAAGATGATTATCGGGCGAACCGCAATTTCTCCGCAACGCCCGACAACGGATTGCGCAACGCAAGCGGCTGATTTCCGACCTCTGATCGCGGGTGCCCCAAGTCCTCATGAATGCGGGACAGACGACCGCTGGCGTCGGTGGGTCGCAATCATCGAGTCCCCCACCTCCAATAGAAGGTGGGCCTCCCAACAAACGAGCGTCTCATCCCTCCCACCATATTCTTCTTGGTGTCTCCGTGCCCTGGTGGTGTATCTTCCATGCGTTCCCACCAGATGCGTGTTACGCGAATCGATGCCCCACCGCCCCCATCGGAATGCGGAGCAAGGCTCGGACCACGCGGCAAACATGGGCGCAGGCCGTCCAACCCAAATGGCGATACGGATAGATCGCCGCAAGATGGGCTCGTCCAGGCAATACATGGGCCAAGACATACCCCGTCGATCGCTTCATCCCCGGCGTGGTAAGCCAGTTGACCAGCACGTGGCGAACCGGACGGGAGGCATCGCGCGGCGTCTGCGCCAGCACGATACGATCGGACCAGCTCGAGCCACAAGCGGCAAGCTCATCTATAAACCGACCAGCCCCAAACTCCCCGAAAATCTCCGTTGCCCGGCTCATCGCGGCATGCACCGCCGGCGCAAGCCGCCAGCGCCGAGCATCGCGAGCCGCGCGGGACCAATCCATCCGGTCGCCATAACGCTCGACCCACTGCTTGATGTCGTAGAGCCAGATCAGGCGATCACAACCATGAAACGCGGCATGCGAGGCCAGGTGCAACAGCATCGTCGTATGGCCAGGCACACATGCGTCCCCGCCGTCGACCGTCAAGGCGTCCAACCAAAACGCCGCTTCGGGCAGCGTGCTCGCCATTCGCAATGGCCGCAGCGGGCGCACATGCAAGTCAATCCGAGCCGGCGTCGGCGACTCCGAGAGGTATTCAACTTCGTAGTAGAATTCAGGGAAGAAGTCTGGGCAGATCAGATCGAAACCCCGGCGGCAGTTCGCCCGCTCCAACGCATGCATCGCAAGGTCCACCTGATCGGCGCGGACCAGCAAATCCAGGTCGCTCATCGGCCGGATATCCGGTCGGTCGTAAAGCGTCAAATGAAGCGCCGCCCCTTTGAGCAGCATGACCTCCACGCCCGAATGCTTCAACGCGGCGGTCAGGCGAGCAAGCTCCGCCATAAGACCGATATTGCGGGCTGCCACGGCGCCGGCTTGGCACTTGAGCCGTCGAAACGTCGCCGGCGGAAGATCAATCCCAAGGTCCCCGGCCCGCTGAAGCATCAACCCCGCCAGCCCGATTTTCTGTGCCGCGTGGGAAAACTCCCGCCACCCGGCCTCGTCCTGCGGCACCAACGCGTCTTTGCCGCTTCGACTCGCCAGCCAGGATACGATTCGAAGATCAAAATCAGGTTCGGCCATGATGGTCACACCAGCGTCGATCCGAAACTACGCGGACTTCGCCAGCCCCTCGCGCGTGGAAATCAACTTCTCCAGCAAATCGCACGTTGCGCCAAGCTCACCGCTGATCAAGCGAAAACATCTAGCCCCGCGTGCCATGCCCACCAGCACGTTGAGCCCCACCGAATTGGACGTAAGCAAGTTGAAACAAACGCCGTGAAGTGCAAACACCGCTTCGGCGCGAGAAATCTCGCTCAGCTCCGGCCGCGCGCCCTGACGGTATTGAGGAAAAACAACATACCGAACCGGACATGATCGCCCCAGTGCTTGGGCGCCTAGCGTTCGTGGATTGAAAAACCCGACATACCCCTTCGACCCCTTGTGGTAGTGCTTGCTTCCAGTCAGCGACAATCCAAACGTTTCAATGATTTCGTGCGAAGGTCTCTTCAGACAGATCGCTCGCGGATAGGGATGGAGCTTCAACGTATCGACGTTGACCAACGCGAACTCATCGCACAGATACCGCCAGCCGCGCGTCAGCAGCCCGGCCGCCAGCGTCGATTTTCCGCTTCCCGATTGGCCCGCCAGCACAATCCCCTCACCCCCACACTCCAGCGACGAGGCATGAAGCTGCAAGAACTCCGGCAACACATGCGGCACTTCAAAGTTGATCGCCCACTCCACATACGGGATGACCTCGTCCGTTCGGGCCGGCTCGAATTGCACGCGATCATTGACCCGCACGATGTAGCGTCGGCGATGCACCAGCGAGAACGGCGTCGGCTCGACAGACAATCGGATCGCCGCCGCGGAGGCCTGCTTGGCCGGATCAACCTCGTACCCCCGATAGAGCGCGGCATGCTCTTCGACGATGCTGGCAACGCTGCTGGTCAACGACACATCGACTTCGCCAATGGCGTACCGTCTGGAGTGTTGAGCTGCCGAGGCAATCACGTGGATTCTCCGCTCTCTCGAAGCCGCCGCTCTTCCAGAAGCCCCAAACCGTCCAATTCAACGCAAAGGCGCTGAACATGGCGCGCCGCCCCCGCCTCATCGACGTCGTACCGCCCCGCCACCGCGTCGGAGATTTGGGATGGCGCGTGCGTGCCGTCGCAAAGACGCCAGACAAACAGCGCGGTCGCGTTGAGCCGGTGCGTATCCAGCGAACGGGGATCGAAGATCAGCGCCTCGCCGTCGAGTTCGTGTTGGATCAAATCCAACCGCCGGCGCGGTGGCGTTTGCTCACTTGCTTGTCGTTGGGGATGAATCTCAGATGTCAATCGATCTCATCCTTCCCCGCATCCCCCGCCGCCGCGACCTCCATGCCGCCCAGTCCGCCCAAAGACCGCCTCGCCAGCCGAATATCCTCACCCACAGCCAGCCAAAACGCCCCACTTCGAAGACAGATGTCCGGAACGCGCCGGCCATTCAAGAACACAGCGGGCGCGTTACGAATACCATGCTTCTCCGCAAACGCGACATCCGCGAGCACTTGACTACGAACCGCATCGCCGTTCATTTCATGCTTGAATGCCTCGACGTCCAAACCCACCCGATCGGCCAAGTCCAACACGTCACGCGCGTCGGGATCATGTCGACCCTCAAAAAGCAGGCGCCGCATGGGCTCAAAGACGGCCTCACCGCCAAGGCGGCGCGCCGCCTCTGCCGCCGTCGCAGCGCGCAAGTCGCCGGTAGAAGGCTCCATGCCCCCCGAGAAATGCAACGACTCTCCTACTGGGAAATTGCGGTAACTAACTTGCACCGCGCCAGGCAGCAACGGCTTGAATTGCTCATTGAACCGTTTCTCGAAACATGCCGATCCGCCAGAATCGTAATCCACAAACAAGGTGACCCGCGTCGCAGCGGCAGCATCAGACGCCGGCTCACACGCGTCATCCGGGGCGAACTCCTCGACGCCCTGCGCGTAATACGCGTGGAGCATCAATGCGGGATCCGACTGCAGCACGGCCACGGCGTCTGCGTACCCCCGCGCTTTGCGCCATTGGCGGCGCGTTTCGCGCATCGCGTCATAATACATCCACGTGCCACCCACGACCGTCGCGATCAGCAACGCGCTGCTTAGCGCAAAACGCAGCCGGAGGGATTGGTCAAGCGGCAGGTCGCACGCGCGATCAGACGGGGGATGCGTCTGGAGAAGCCATATCGCGGCAATCACAAACAGCGCCCCGTTAATCAGGTGAGCGGCCACACACAGGGGACACCACTCGCCGATCGCCAACCCCATCACAGCCAGAAGCATCAGGGACACGGCCAGCCCGCCGGTGATCGCACACCACGTCGCCGCACGAAGCCATCGGGCGGCGTTACGCGCTCGAAAGATGAGGCCAAACCAAATCGTAAGCGTCAGGAAGTAGGCCAATCCGACGTACGAGGTGGGAAAAACCAACCTGCGTCCGCCAACATAGACATCGAACTCGCCGAGGTCGCTACCGGTAACCGCCGCGCACAGGGCGGATCCGCCCCTTGCCGGGTCGCACAGGCGCGTCAGGAAGCTCGTCCCCCGCGACGCAACCTGCCATCCACCGCCATGTTGGACCAACAACGCACCTGAAATGATCGCCCCGAAAAACGGTAGCACAATGAGCGCCACGAGCGTTTTCAAATCGCGGCGGTTGACGCTCATCCTTGTCGCTCCCCTGGTTCTAGCTGGAAGGGCTACTGGCAAGTGCCCGGGGTTGCCGAACAGGCCAATCCGGGACAGCAGTCCTCTTCAGACGTAATATCATTGCACACATGACCGAGCGGATAGCAACTGAGGTTGCTCCCCGCCGCCCGCGCCTCGTCGGCCAGAAACGTGCTGACCACCGGCGCGACAAACGCCAGCTTCAAGCCCGCGCCGACGACTTGGCGACGCGAGAAGGTCTTGCCCTGCGCGCGGGCTGGATCGAGTGGGTTGTTCTTGCCATCTCCGGACACACACGCTCTCCAACTCGAAGGGCCGGCCCACTTGAGCGCCCACCTCAATAACTTCTATCGGACGCTAAAAACTGCCGATGGAATTAGGACTAGGGAATCCTGATTGGAAGTTCGGGATGGTCGCGCCGAAACCCCGCAATTACCGCGAAACAGGATGGCCGGGACCTGGTTCAGAGCACCTGGCGCAAGCCTGGTGACATGCGCGGCCGGGATGGACCGCTGGCTAGCGCTAGCGGCTCTGAGCCGCGACAGCGCCCGATTTCGCACACCACCCGGGGCGAATTGCGGGCAACGCTACGGACGAGTTTCGGGCCGAAGAGGAAAGGACTAGACTGGCGATGCAAGCGACACTCGCGCCCACAAAGACAACGACGGGAATAGGGAAGAATGAACTGGTGAAAGATTGCCCACACACTCCCCGCATCGCTCTAGTTGCTTCGTACGTCCCCCGCCGTTGTGGAATCGCCACGTTTAGCAACAACCTGGCCGGAGCTATCTGTCGGACGGTGACGGGCGGCGATATCAGCCCCAAGGGCAACATTTTCGTGGCCGCGATGAACGATTCCGCCGGCCCGTACGATTACCCAGACGAAGTGGGTCTAACGATCGAGCAACATCGGCGCGACGCCTACCGCGACGCGGCCGAGATCATCAACACCAGCCGAATAGACGCCGTGTGCATCCAGCACGAATACGGTTTGTTCGGCGGCGAGGCGGGAGAATACCTACTCGATCTGGTCACCCGACTCAGCAAGCCCGTCGTCACCACGCTCCACACGCTGCTGACCGATCCTTCTGACAAGCAGCGCGCCGTGCTCGGGCAACTATGCCAGGAAAGCCGGCGCGTGGTGGTCATGGCCGAGCGAGCCCGACTGATCCTGAACCAGATCTATGGTATTCCGGATGAAAAAATCCGGCTGATCCATCACGGCGTGCCGGATGTCCCCCTCGGCAATACAGAGCCGTTCAAGGAGCGTTTCGGCCTTTCAGGGCGTCCCGTGATCCTAACATTCGGGCTGCTGAGCCCGGGCAAGAGTATCGAGGTCATGCTGGATGCCCTGGCCAAGGTCGTCCCCGATTGCCCCAACGTGGCGTACATCGTGCTCGGCGTCACCCATCCCGGGATTCGACGCGAATCGGGCGAGCAATACCGGCTCTCCCTGGAAACGCGGGCAATTCAATTGGGCATTCAAAAAAACGTGCTCTTTCACAACCGGTACGTCACCGACGACGACCTGAAAGATTATCTCCAAGCCGCCGACCTCTACGTCACGCCCTACCGTGCCAAAGAGCAGATCACCTCCGGAACGCTCGCGTATGCTTTGGCGGCCGGCAAACCGATCGTCTCGACACCCTATTGGCATGCCGAGGAGCTGCTGGCCGACGGGCGCGGCAGGCTGTTCGATTTTGGTGACAGCGACCAGCTTGCCGGGCACCTCCGAGAGCTTCTTTCAGACACGCACACGCGACAGACCATCAGCCAAGCGGCCTACCAGCACGGCCGCCAAATGACATGGCCCCAGGTTTCCCAGGAGTATGTCTCTACGATTACGGAGGCGGCGACCGAGCATGGCCGCGCCGTGGCGACGGCGGGCGAAAAGCGTCAGGTGCTCATGCGGATTTCTCTGCCCGAGCCGCGTCTGGATCACCTGTACACCATGACCGACGACACGGGCATGCTGCAACACGCTACCTACGCCACGCCCAACCGGGCCCACGGTTACTGCACCGATGACAATGCCAGGGCGCTCATCGTCGCGGCGATGGCTTATGACATGTTCAAAGATGAGCAGATGCTGCCCCGCCTGAACACATACTTGTCGTTTCTCCATTTCGCATCGCCCGCGGGTGGGGGTCGGTTTCGCAACTTCATGTCCTACGACCGCCGGTGGTTCGACCATGAAGGCAGCGACGACTGCCAGGGCCGAACCCTTTGGGCGCTAGGCTACCTTATAGCCCATTCGCCCGGTGCCGCCACGACCCAGCTGGCGATCGATCTGTTCCGGGGCGGACTGGCTCACGTCGATACGCTAACGGCGCCTCGCGCTTGGGCTCTGACCATTCTCGGCGTGTACCATTACTTGCGGGGCACTTCGGGCGACCACGAGCGACGAGCCACGCTGGATCAACTTGCCGATCGGCTCCATGGCGTGTTCCGTGAGAATGCCAGCGACGATTGGCCCTGGTTTGAAGACGTGGTGACGTACGACAACGGGCGGCTTCCCCAAGCGATGATCGTGGCGGGGTTTACGCTAGACCGTCGCGAGTTGGTGGATTGCGGGTTGGTGGTGCTGCGCTGGCTGCTGGATATTCAGACCCTGGAAGACGGACATTTGAGTGTGATCGGAAATCGCGGTTGGTTTCCCCGAGAGGGCGAAAAAGCCCGTTTCGACCAGCAACCGCTAGAGCCGGCCGCCCTCATCGGCGCGTGCAAGGCCGCGTACAAAGTCACTGGCGATCGCCAATGGCTGGTGGACATGCGCACGTGTTTCGAATGGTATGTCGGACACAACGACATCAACCTCCCGCTCGTCGATTTCAAGACCCGAGGTTGTTGCGACGGCTTGGCCGAGCGCGGGCTCAACGAGAACCAAGGTGCAGAATCGACGCTTTCGTGGCTGCTTTCCTTGCTTATCATGCATGCCATGCAAAACGGTGAGCCGCCCGAGGTCGGTTAATCTACAGGTCCGCCCAGCGCCGAACGACAGAGCGCGGCGCGG
>CAZYXP010000079.1:0-14510 GCA_964651325.1 uncultured Phycisphaeraceae bacterium | reverse complement strand
AAGCAAAGATTCAGTTGCCAAGGTCTCGGGTCGCGGCCGCCGAATACGCTGCTTGGGTTTGCGGCCCCGAACTGCTATAATCACTGGCAGATCAGCCGGAGGTTTTTAGGTGCATCGCGGTTTCGGCAGCTAGCCTTAGCGCGTTATCGAACCGCGTTATCGAACCGCAGTGCCGCGCAGATGGGGAGAATCGCTTATGGCGACACGTTTTCGTACCATTTTATTGGGTTTGGTCGTTGCTTCTTCGCTTGGCTTTTTCTCGATCGGACAGGCCGCGCCGCCGCGCTCCGGGGTCGTTCACCCTACGGTCGACCGGCTCTTTGTCACCGGGGACGCCGACGAATCGATAAAGGTCTGGATTCTGTTCGATCCGAGTGATAAGGGCGTTGCCTCGCGTCAGGCGCGGGACCAAGCGATTTCGCGATTGACCACGACCTATAACGTGAAAGCAACGGCGCGGCGGCAAATGCGCCGAACCGCAGCAGGCCTGTTTGACGTTCACGATTTGCCCGTTTCGCGCGGCTATGTCGATCAGATTCGCGGAATCGGGGCCGAGGTCAAAGTGGTCAGCCGGTGGCTTAACGGCGTGAGCGCGATGGTCACACGCGGGCAACTGGCCGAGCTAGAGGCCTTGCCGTTTGTTCGCAGGATTCAGCCTGTGCGTCGCGGCAGAGGCATTGAGCCGGTTTTCGTGGGCCAGGACCATGCGCCGCCCGCGGCCGGTCCGACGGCGGGACCGCCGCCATTTTGGGGCGCCGCCACCGGGCAGCTTTCGCAGATTAATCTTACCTCGGTGCATGATGCCGGGTTCACCGGCTTGGGCGTTGTGGTCGGTATTCTGGATACGGGATTCAAGAGGACGCATGAGGCATTCAACGTGTTGGGGCACGTGGTCAATATCGTGGCCGAGTGGGATTTTGTCAGCAACGACGGCAACACGAGCTTTGAAATGGGTGATCCGCCCAACCAGCATTCGCACGGGACGTACATCCTCGGCGTGCTCGGCGCGTATTGGCCGGGCTCGCTCGTGGGCGGCGCGTACGATGCCTCGTTCATTTTGTGCAAGACAGAAGACACCGAGGGCGAATACATGGGCGAGGAGGACAACTACGTCGGCGGGTTGGAATTCATCGAAGCCAACGGCGGAGACATGGCCACGTCATCGCTCGGGTACATCGACTGGTACACTCAGGCCGATCTCGACGGGTTGACAGCGGTGACGACCATTGCCGTCAACATCGCCACCGCCAACGGGCTCTATTGCTGTACCGCTGCGGGCAACGGCGGGCACGACGCCGATCCGGCTACCTCGACGTTACTGGCGCCTGCGGACGCGTTGCAAGTGATTACGTGCGGCGCGGTCGATGATTTGGGGGTGATTGCGGGCTTCAGTTCCGACGGCCCATCGGCGGACGGTCGGGCGAAACCGGAGGTGCTCGCGCAGGGCGTCAGCACGCAGACCGTTTCGCCATCCGACGATATGATGCTCACGGGTGTTAGTGGGACGTCGCTTTCTACGCCGGTGGTTGCCAGCGCTGTGGCCTGCCTGATCCAAGCTCATCCCGACTGGACGGTTCAACAGATGCGCACGTATTTGTTTGACAGCGCGTCGGAGTCCGTGGCGGGCACCGCGCCCGATCCGCTGTTTGTATTGGGTTACGGCATCGTCGATGCGCTGGGCACGCTGGCGGGTGACTGTGACGGAAACGGAATCGCGGACGCCGTCGATCTGGCCGCGGGCACGCTGCCCGACTGTGACGGCAACGCCATTCCCGATGGCTGCGACATCGCCATCGGCAATGCCTCGGATGCCGACGGAAACGGTGTTCCCGACGTGTGCGACGTGCAAGGGACGATTCCGGCCGTTTCGCAGTGGGGCGTTGTGGTCTTGATGCTCCTTGTGCTCACGGTAGGCAGTGTGTTCTTCTCAAGACGCCGGTTCGCGATCGGCTAAAGTGGTTGCTTTTGTTGAGTAGCGGGTGTCACGCAAAACCGCACGGCCGCGCGGGCCGAAGCCCTCGGCTCAGGTGAGGCCCCCGCGCACCATACCTCGGCCCCTAACCTTGAGCGCATAGCCTTCGTGGTCAGGTTACCCTTCGCAATCAGGTTGCCCTTTGGCATCATTGGGCGCCTGTGAATAGATTCTGAAACACCGCGAAGTCGGCGAGATCCACCACGCCGACTCCGGTGTCGGTTTGAAGGTCAAACACGTCGCAGCCCGCGGGGGTTGTTGAGCCGGCGTTCGGGTCCGGACCGCTCAGGCAAAACGCGAATGATTGGTGGTCGAGCCAATCGACATCCGCATCCGCGTCGAAATCGCCGATGGTGACGACTTCAACCCGCACGACCCGGAACCCGATATCGGTGTCGGTTGAGTCGGTGTCTGCCCACGTGCGAAAGTTCGTCCGCAACAGTGGCGGAAGCCACCTCCAGCTTCCGCCGCGAATCGTGCGCAGGGCGATGCTGCCGGCGTTTGAGTTGAACCGGCCTTGCATCCACGCGAACACATTGCCCGACATGTCGTACAGGCCAAGTGGGCTTGGGCTATCAACCGTGACCGTTCCATCGGCCAGCAGATTCACGCCGTCAAAAAACCCCACCGGCGTGGTGGAGCCGATCAGACAGTCCGCGCTGTCCTCAAATGGATCGCCGCTGCAGCGGTAATTGGCATGAGCGCCGGTCAATCCCTCGGCTTCATCCACGCCCATGCCGAAATCATGGTTGGTCAGCGCCGTCGAATCCCAGGCCGCCGCCTTGTACCACTCGTTGTAGGCGTCGGCCGAGTCGGTCTGGAAGTTGATGTTGTTCGCGCCGTCATCCATGGGAAGGCGGTACCCCCGGAACCCGCGAGCCAGGGAATCGCGTTCGTTGTCGTTAAGATCTCGCGTCGCCCAAATGGTCGATGGGATCGTCACGGGACGCCAGACCGCCAGATCGCTTTGCGTCCCTTCCTTGTAGCAGCGTTCGTCGGGCGCCAGACCCTGATCCAGCGTCAGCCAGTTGCAATACTTGACCGCCCCATACCAGGATACGCCCACGACTGGGTGGTTGCCGCGGTCTGTCGTGGAAGTGTCGATCACGTACTGGCCGCCGATAAAAGCGATGGCTCCGCCCACCGACGGTGAAAAGATCGGCGTGGTCAGTGCCGGCGGATCGTCTTGCACGCCGATCACGCCGAGCGGTTGATCGTTGATGAAAACGTCACCGGTTGTCGACTCGAAGAACAGATATTGCCCCTTCTTGCCGGCGAGGTCGGCCATCGCATCGTTGAGGAAGGCCGCAAACTCGGCGTTGGTCACGTGAAACGGTGCCATCTTGAATGAGTATTGCGGCCCGGCCGGTTGAATGTTGGCGGCGTCGATGGTCAAAATGCTGTTCATATCCAAGAGCGGATCGACCAGCGTGGCTTCGACGCGTCGGGTCGTGGTCACGTTGCTGGTGTCGTCGATGAGAAACACCGTGGCCGTGTGGGCCCCCGCAGGAAGCGTGGCCGTGGCCAATGGATCCACCGAGGCGATCACCTGCGTCGCCTGTTCCGCCGCCAAGGTGCCGCAAACCGCAGTCCCAGTGGCGCAAACAGCAGGAATCGACGCGGCGTCACAGGTCGCGCCTCCCGCCAGCGTGAGCCAAGCCGCGTCGCTACAGGCAAC
The DNA here is from genome assembly GCA_964651325.1 of uncultured Phycisphaeraceae bacterium. Taxonomy (GTDB): domain Bacteria; phylum Planctomycetota; class Phycisphaerae; order UBA1845; family UBA1845; genus JADFOB01. The sequence goes on along the minus strand of CAZYXP010000079.1, from coordinate 10,860 downwards.
CCAATCAATCGGGTCGGTCGTGTCGGCAACGTGGCGAACCGTGTACGGGCGAAATGGCGGGGCGACTGCTTGGCCTATGGCCCCGGTGGGTTGATACGTCGAAAACGGCGTCACCGAAAGCGTCAATGCCACATTGAGAGTGATCTGCCGGCACTGCAGCGACGCGCCGGTCAAGGCATTATCGAAGGTGACGGTGGCTACATGCTCGCCTTTGTTGAGGCCAAGTGCATTGGCGTTGATCGACGCGGACATGTCAAACGCCGCGGCTTGGCCCGGGAGCAGCTCGACAAACGTCTCCGAAAGATCCACCCAGTCCACGTCCACGGCCATCGCGACTTCAAGCAGGGCCCCGCCGGTCGCCAGTTCGTTGGACAATCGATACGTTTGATCACAGAGCTGTGAGGAACTGCATAGCGCGGGACTGGCAAGATCGCAGCCCGGCTGGAGCTCCCAGATGCCGCACGTGCCGCAAACGTCACAGGTATGCTCGATAGCCATCGGATCGCGTACCGACAGCGTGACGGCCACCGAAATCGAATCGGACAGACTCTCGTTGGCCGGATCTACAAACATGAGCGTGATCGATTCCTTGTACTCACCAGCCGGCAACTGCTCGGCGGAAGGATCGACCTCGATCTTGAACGCCAAGGCCGCTTGAGGCGCCAACACGCCGGTCAAGAACACCGCCGGATCTACCGGGGCCACCGTCAGCCACGAGCCGTTTTCCGCGACAGTGTACTCCAGCGGGAACTCGACGAGGCTCGCCAACTCAATAACGCGCTCAGTCTGCACGCTCTGATCTTCGTACAGCGTCGTAAACGGTCCGCCCATCACTCCGGTAAACGTGTGCGGCTCCGCTTGATTCGGCACCGCTCGCGCTTCGATCGGTTGCCCAATGGTCAGCTCGAGCGTGCGCGTTTCGCTGCTGCCGGTGGTCAGGTTCGTGATCGTCACGACCGCGATATGTTCGCCGGGGCCCAAGCTGTCCGCGTTGGTATTCGTCGCGACATCAATGGCAACCACGCCGAGTGCCGCGATCGTGCCGGAAGCCTCTGCGCCCGCGGGCTCCGCATCGGCCAGGTCGTCAACGTCGATCCAATCCACGCTGCTGGTAACCGCCCAATCCATGGCACTGACCGACCGATTCGCGAGCGTATAGGATCCGCCGATCGTATCAAACGGATCGCCATACAACACCGATTCCTCCATACCAGCACGCGGCTGCACGCTCACCGGCTCGCGCAAATCCAGCAGGAATTCCTGCTTGGCCGTCTTGCCGGTGATGCCATCACGCACCGATACGGCAACCGTGTGCCCGGTGCCGCGAACCAGTCGAAACCCCACATCGTCGGCCGTCGTGGTCGCCGGCAATACGACGCGCTCATCGGTCCTCAATGTCAGATCGCCGACCCCGCTGCGCCAGCTTCCCCCGCGAACCACTCGATCACTAAGGCCGGTTCCGAAATCCTGCATCCACTCGGCCACGTTGCCCGACGCATCGGATAGCTTGTATCCATTCTCGCTCTTCTTCGTGAGAACCGGATCGACCACGACAGGCGGGCACAAGATAGGCGCCGCAAACAGCGACGACGCGCCGTTGAAATGCCCGACCGGCGTGGTTTCATTTTCCTGAGTATCCCCACTATCCAGGAAGTTCGCATCGACAAACTCCAGCGCATTCCGCCCAAACCCGTACGCACTGTCGAACATCGGATTCCCTGTATCGCTAAGCCGTGCGGCCGCGGCCTTGTACCATTCGTTGAATGGGGCCGCCAGCAGGGCTTCGTCGTCCATGGGCAAGCGATAGCCGAGCGTATTGGCCACCAACTTGGCCCGCGAAGTGGGCGATATGCCCGTCGTGGTCCATTCCGAAACCGAAGCGGTCACGGGCCGCCAGCTTTCCAGACTGGAATTTGGACCCTCGCCGTACGCGAGCAGCGCCTCAGGGATGCCTTCGATTCGACTTCGCCAGTTGCAATACTTGATCGCCCCGAACCAGCTCACCCCAACGACCGGATGATTCTCGAATCCCGCCTCCACGACGTAGCTCTGGCCGGAGTACGCAATCCGCCCCACGCTCGCATCATAAACGCGCACCGCAGGCCCCGGCGGGGGTCCGACGCCGATGGCCGCCACCTGCGCGCTTCCCACAAACGCACTTCCCGATGCCAGATCGAAGTAGAGATAATCGCTCAGAGGGTTGGGTTCCTCGGGATCGATCGCGCTCCGCGCGCTGTTCAAAAACGCCGCGAATTCAGCGTTGGTCACTTCCTTCCGTCCGATCCAGTAGTCGTATTCCGGTCCGCCGGTCTGAACGTCGCTAAGCGGCACGAGCGCAAAATCTCCATTGGGTCTCGGCGATGCCCCCGGCGAGGTGAGCGTCGCGGCGGACTCCAGTAAGACATCCACGACCGATTCCGAGGGTACCCGTGTCGGTGCGATTCCGACGACTTGCAGGCGATCTCCGCCCGGTGCGATGCTCAGCGTCACATTGTCGATCGTGTAGTCGCCCGGATTGCTCACGGAGAGGGATAGGTGCGTCTGTTGTGCGGTCCCGCCAGCCACGGCCAACGGACCGCCGATGAGCCCGGCGATTTTCACCAGCCCGTCGGTTGGGCCTACGGCCAAGTCTGTTAGCTCATCGGGCAACGCCTGGGCCACGCGAAAACCGATCAAGGTGGTTGCGGTTGTGGGTGAAAACGGCCCGCGGTCGCCGGTCGTCAAGCGGACTGAATCGATCGCATTTTGAAAATGCCCGCCGCGAACGTAGGCCGAGGTGGCGTCGCGGTCGTGCACCCACTCCGCGACGTTGCCGGTAAGATCGAACACGCCGTAGGCGTTGTCATTGACGTGAGATACGAATTCTACGCCATTTCCGATAGGCTGGTTGCCACCGGCGTTGTATGTGCTTCCGTTGAAGAATCCGATCGGGGTGGTGGAGCCGGGGAACGGGTTGCCGCCGGACACAAAATTCGCGTCTAGCCCCTCCAGCACGTCGCGCCCGAACCCGTACTCGGCGTCAAAAAGCGTATTGTCTTCCGCATCGAGCCGCGCCGACGCGACCTTGTACCATTCGTTGTACAGACTTTCGGTGCCGGTTGAGTCGTCCATCACAAGGCGAAACCCGCGCAACTGCAACAGGTCGGCGGCTGTCGCGGCGGCCGGGGTCCAATCGCTTGCTAGCGCGCCTTCCTGGTAGACTTGTTGCCCGTCCATGCCCTGTACGACGGTCAACCAGTTGCAATACTTCACTGCTCCGTACCAGGACACGAACGTCACGGGATGGTTCTCGAATCCTAGGGTGACGCTGTACCGAGAGCCGACGGGATGCGCCGGATCGTATTCGATGCGGGATGCCTCGTTCGTGTTTTTCGTGATTACCATCGCCTCACCCGACATCAATGCGACATCACCCGAGACGCCCTCGAATACCATGTACGCGCCGTGCCCCAACGCGCCCTCGTCAAGCTGAGCGTCGTTGAGGAATCGAGCGAATTGGGCGCAGGTCACTTCATACTTGGAAATGCGGAAGTGATGATCGGGGCCGGGGATCGGCGCCGGTGAGATCGGCACGTCTTCCATCTCCAGTGAAAACGCCACGGCACCTACGATCAGCGTTATGTTGCGCGTTGCGCGTGCCAACTCAACGCCACCCGGAAGGTTGGGATCAATGGTCGATACGCAAAGTTGCGCGGCGTACGTGCCCGGTGAGCGCAGTTGCGCCGTTGTCGACACCGACAGGCTTATCTCCGCGGTTCCCATCGGATTCTGAATGACGCCCAACAACGGCGCCACGCTCACCCAATCAACCTCCACCGGCGGATCGTCAGCACACGATACGGCCAACCGCGCCTGCCACTCCATCGGATCCAACCCGGTGTTGGTTAGCGTGTAGGAAAACTCAGCGGGAAGAAAGGGGCCGCCCGACGGCCCTGAAAAGGTCGCTTCGGTAATAGGCTCGAGCCGTAGCTCCGTTACCTCGATGCGGACCGACCGCTCCAACAGGACTAGCGTACCGCGGCTAAACCGCATGACCACGAAGTACACGCCCGTCGGCAAGGTGTCCGCAGCGGGCGCCGTCATGACCGCAATGATCTGTTCCAAATTCACCCCAGCCAGCAACCCGGCAGACGGCTGAACGCTGAGCAAGTCCTGGGGCATCGGCAAGCCCGGTGGCAGCGGCGGATCGGCTTCTACCACCTCAACCGACCAATCAAGCGGACTCTCAAACTGGCTTGTCAACGTGAACTCGTGTTCCGTTGGGAGAAACGGTCCGCCTACCACGCCCGAAAAGGACACTCCATCGAGCGGCGTCACGGAAATCAGCGGTTCAATGGTGAGCGAGATGCTACGCACGAAAACAGTTCCCGTGCAAAGGTCGGTTAGCTCAAACGACGCCGAGAACGTTCCCGCGCCCAGCGCCGATACGTCAAAGGTGATCTGGATGTCAGACGTGCTCCCCGCGCCTAGCGGGATGTCGGAAATCTCGGAAACCTGCCCGTTGATCAGCACCCAATCCGCCAGTTGCCCCTGGGGATTCGCACTAAGATCAATCGCCTGAGCCGACCATTCCACCGGTTCCAGTGATACGCTTTCCAGCGTCAGCGAGATCGGCGGTGGCGCATCTTGCCCGTGAACGATGGTCGCGGAGGGGTTGGGCCCCGCGAGTGTCAGCGGCTCGTTGAAGGTTACGCGGACCGTGCGCTCGACACGCGACGCATCATCCAGGTTGATAAACGAGACGACCGCATTCTGTACGCCGGTGGAGACCTGATCCGTGCAAAGCAGCGCGATGGTGGCCGTGATCTCGACGGACTGCCCACCGATCAGCGTGCCTGTGATCGCGCCACCGAGGTCCACCCAAACCTCATCCGCTTCGACGGAGTAGGGCACGTCGGTGGCCGTGGCGTTGGTCAGCGTGTAGGTGAACGACTCACCCGGGTCATACGCGCCGCCCCACGGTCCGGCGACGACGAAGTCCGTTTCCGGCAAGACATACAGAGGGGAGGGCACGCTCTGAGCGATGCGGAACCCTCCGGAATCGGCCACGGCATCGGCGAATCGCTCCGCCCCGAGCGTCACCTCCAGGAATCCCGAACTGCTCCGCCACGACGCCCCGCGATTGCGCCGATCCTCTGAGAGGAACGACTGATCTTGCATCCACTCCCATACATTGCCCGTCAAATCCAACAGGCCGTACGCGTTGTCGGTTGGGTGGGTCGGCGTGCTCCCGTCAGCCAAGAGATTGACACCATCGAAAAACCCTACAGGGCTCGTGCTCCCGGCAAAGCAATCGCCGGCATCTTCAAACGGGTCGCCGCTGCAGCGGTAATTGGCGTCGGCGCTGCCCACCACGTCGCGACCAAAGCCGTAGACGCTGTCAAACACCGGCGTGCCGGTCCCGTCGAGCCGCGCTGCGGCGGATTTGTACCATTCATTATAAAGCGACGGATTGCCCGCGCCGTCGCCGCCGTCCATCGGCAGGCGAAACCCCCGCAGCGCCAGGAGTGACGCGCGTTCGGCGTCATTGAGGCCGCGCGCCGCCCAGTCGGCCGTGGTCGTGGTGACCGGATGCCATCCCGCCAGGTCGTTTGCCGTCGACTCGGAGTAAACCAGTTGCTCCGGCGGAAAACCTGCTTCCAGCGTCAGCCAGTTGCAATACTTGATCGCCCCGTACCACGATATGCCCACCACCGGGTGATCGCCGCGGTCTGCGATCACGTACGCGCCGCCAACGAATGCGACGGCTCCGCCCACCGACGGCGAGAAGATCGGCGTGGTCAGGGTAGGCGGATCGGTTGGCGCTCCGATCACACCGAGCGCCTGATCGCCCACGAAAACGTCGCCGGTCGTCGAATCGAAAAACAGGAATTGCCCGCGCGAATTGTTGAGGTTTTGCAGTGCGCTATTGAGAAACGCGACGAATTCGTCGTTGCGTACCTCAAACCGCCCGATCCAAAAATCGTGGGTAGGCCCCCCAGCCTGCACATCGCTCCCGGGGACAAACACGGTTTCCGGCTGGCCGAAGGTGATTGCGGTGAGGCATAACGTGGCGAGAACTCCGCAGCACCTCGCGGATTGCGGGAAAACGATGCCATTCTTGCGGTGCATACCCCAAACCTCCATGTATGATGGCCGACCGGCTCCGGGCGCACCCCGCCCCTTGGATGCCTTGCCTTTCACGAGCCCAAGGGCACACTGATCGCCGATCAGGTACGTTACTTATCGGGAAAACAGGGGTTTGCGGCACATGCTGACTGCCGCGGACGTGAAGAAAATCCCCCCGAGCCGCGGGCTTCAGCCCGCGCGACCGTTCGGACACACTAGACCCAAGTGCCCGAACATGTAGCACAGCGGCCCTCCGCTGTGTCCGAACATACTCCAGCCGACGGCGGCTGGGCTACACGGGGCGCTAGAATCCGTACCCCAGATACCCGGTGAAAAACGCGCACGCATTGGCGACCGCGTGCACCGCTATGGCCGTCGCGAGCCCTGGATAGGCCTTGTTCATGATCGGGGCGCGCTGTTCCGCTCGCCCGGTTTGCCAGGCTGCCACGGCGCCCTTCATTGCCAGCGCCCCGCAAATCACGTGGGCCGCCACGGCGACGGTCCAGCGGAAGAAAATCAGTTCCACGGGCGGACCGGTAAAAAACAGGCACAGAAAGATGATGTTCTGCGCGACCGCGAACAGGACGGCCACCACGATGCCGATCAGCCACAATTGCTCGCTCGACGACACCCGGTGGGGAAAACGCTCGATCAGCACCCAAACCGGGCTGATGCGCAGCGCCTCGCTGACAAACGGCCCGAATACGATGAAACTCAGCGCGCCGGTGAATTCTACAGCCGCAAACGAATTGACCAGTGAAAGCGGAATACCCACCGCGATCACGATGCCCAGAATCTTGATCCGCGAGTGAAACGCCGATTGCCCTGCCGCCTTTTGAGCGACCCACTTGGCGTAGCTGATCTCCCCTTCCCGCGGCGGCTCGTATCGCTCTATCCGGCCACATTCCGGGCATGGGTGTCCCGTGCTTAACCCTCGGAGGTTGTACCCGCAGTTTCCGCAGCTCCAGTTTCGGTTGATGACCACGGCTTGCCGATTCGGCAGCACGGACGGCTCGTCAAACACCGAGTGTTTGGCGCGTTCCTCGTCCGGATCCCCGGATTGACGCTCCGCCTCTAGTTTCTTCTTGGCCGCCGACTCCGAGGGATCTTCAGCGAACGGTGTTGGCCGCAGGTGGGGTTCGGCGTCAATGGAATGATTGGACGGACGATCCGGTTTGCGGCGTTTCACGTTCTAGCTCGAGATGGAAGGAACAATCTGAATCGCGGTTCCATAGGCGTACATTTCAACCATGGCAGCCCGCCCTTTCTTGCGCATCGATCCGATGTTGCTGCTGGCAAACCGAACGTTGATCACGCCGTTGGCACCGAGCGATTTCGCCTGTTCGAGCATGCGGACCGCGGCCTCTCGCCGGGCACGCTCCATCAATGTCTCAAACGCACGCAGCTCACCGCCCACGATTCTGCGTAGCTTAGACACAAACGTCTTGAAGTAATCCGACGCCACCACAACCTCGCCCACGACCATCGATTTATTACGCACGGTGCAGCCCGCCGGCAGCGAGCGTGTGTCGGTCACCAGCATGTCTTTCAATGCCGATTCTCGAACAGCCAAGCGTCGAAAATGCCGCCGTTCCGTCCATTTGCCCGCAAACACGCCGACAAGAATCAACGCTACCGGCAGGGCGAATTGGATCAAGTTCAACACCCACATCATGGTCAGACCGCCTGCTCAACCACCACGGCCGTTCCGTACGCGTATAGCTCGGCCGCGCCCTGGGTAATGGCGCTGGTCGTAAAACGCACGTTGACAACGGCGTTGGCGCTGAGTTGCTCGGCCTGTGCGAGCATGCGCTCCATCGCCTGGCGCCGCGCTTCGACCAGCAACTCCGTATAGCCGACCAATTCGCCGCCGACGAGATTCTTGATTCCGGCGGCCATGTCCCGCCCGAGATGCTTGGCGCGAATCGTGTTGCCCTGCACCAAGCCTTTGGTTTCTTTGATGGCGTATCCTGCGATGGTTTCGGTGTTCACGACGATCATGCACTGCTACTCCGATTCGGTTCCGTGGCTCGGCGCGCGTGGGAGGCACCGCGTAGGGAAACCGCGAGTATAACCGAATTCAGCTGGAAGCGGGCGAGCAGCAAATCGGGGGATGGGTTGGTGCTCCGTCTACCTTGCATTGACGGGCGCATGTAGCACAGCGGCCCTCCGCTGTGTATGGGCAAACCCTCCAGCCGAGGGCGGCTGAGCTTCAGCCGAGGGCGGCTGAGGTACACATAGCGGTTATTCGGATTTGGCTTCGTCGGGGGTCCAGGTACGCTTTGGGGGCTTGACGACCAGTCCCATGCGGATGGCCTTGGCGGAAACCTTGATCCGGCACACTTTGCCATCGACGACCGCACGGACGCGCTGAATGTTGGCTTTGAACTGCCGCTTGGTGATTCCCGTAGTCTTGATGCCGACGCCACCCAGGTATTTGGCTTTGCCTCGGCGAGCATACGAGCGTCCGGCCCGAGTCTTTTTTCCGGTAAAATAGCAAATGCGAGACATAATCCACCTCGAAAAAACACGAACCCATAAGCCCGCCCACGGGCAAGAACCCAGTAGTTTAGCCGCATGGGGTGGCTTGACAAGTAGGCCCTGTGAAAAGTTTGGTTATCGGACGTTTTCAAATGCAATCGTTCCCGTCCGGCCGCGTTATCCATTAGTGTGCGAACGATGACGCGTACAGACGAACTGGCGGATGTGCTTGCTCGGGCCAAGCGAGGCGAGCCGGAGGCCTTTGAGTGGATGGTGGACGCGTATTCCGCGCGCCTGTACGGATTCCTCTACCGGCTGACCGGCCACCGAAACGACGCTGAGGAGCTCGTGCAAGACGTGTTCGTACGCGTAGTCCGCCATATCGAGGGCTATGATCACGATGGTCGCTTTGAGGCTTGGATCTTTCGCATTGCGACCAACTTGGCCCGCGATCGCATCCGCCGGTTTTCCAGACGACCGGACATCGGGCAACTTCCGGGCGTCGGCGACGAACTCGGGAGCGGCATTGAGGAGGACCGTCGCAAGAGCGCGGGAGTACCGAGGCCAGACGCCGGGCTCGAGGTGGCCGAAGATGTCGAGCGGTTGCAGGGGGCCTTGGATCAACTGCCCACCGCAGAGCGGGAGGTGATCATGCTTCGGCACTACAGCCAGCTCAGCTTCGCCGAGATCGCCGAGAGTATGGAAACGCCACTGGGCACCGCGCTCGCCCGGGCCCACCGGGGCCTGGCCAAGTTGCGGCGGATTATGGACGGTGAGTCATGACCGATCGGGAAAAACAACGACGCGAGATCGAGCGCGACGAGCAATGGTTGACTGAGCGGTTGGGCGGACGATCGGACGAGGCGCTGGCGGGTTTTTCATTGCCCCGTTCTGAGGCGATCAAGAAACGCGTGCGCCTCGAAATCCAGGAAGGCTGGCTCGAGCAGAATTTGGAGGATGACGTCCCGCGAGATCTCGCCGAACGGCTCAAGGCGAAGACGCTGGCGGCATTGCGCGAGCGATCTGAATCGAGCCCGGCCAAGGAAAGATCCAAGGCCGCGCGGGGTCGGTGGCGACTGATGGTTGGGTGGGGGCTGGCGGCGGCGGCTTGCCTCGGGATTTATGTGGGCGTCCGGCCGGTGGGCCACGACGGTCTTGGTGGATCGGTTACGGTCTTGCCGGGCGATCCCTTTGGGGAATACCAAGAGGATGAGCTGCTGGTTTCGCTGACCCGGCTCGGTGATGACTTTGACGATTTGGAGTATTCACTCAGCGAGCAGGGCGGGTTCGACGCTGCAGATTTCCTGCTCGATGATTTACTTTTCGAAATGGACCGCGTTGCTACCGATGACGATTGGTCGTCGTGACAGGACCTGCGGTTTGACTCAGGAGGTTTTTAAGATGAATGCATTAAACACAGTTTGTAGGACCGCGCGGGCCGTTGAAAGAACGGGGCGGATTCGGTTTCGTTCGTTCGTGCTGATCTGTTTGGCGATGGGGCTTTCAACTGGTGCCGCCTTTGGGACAGATACTCGGGTGCGACAGCGAGACAACGATCTGGCGCAACGGCGAGACCGGCGGCCCGAACGACGTGCTCGAGATCGGATGCAACGCCCCGACCGCCGAAACGCGGCCACCCAAGGCCGCGATCCCATGGGCGCTCCGCCGGCGCTATGGCGTCGAATGACACCCGCGGAAAGAGAGCGCGTGATGGATTTTGTTCATGAGCAATTGCCCGAGTTGGCGGAACACGTTTCTCGCGGTGATGGGGCGTTCAAGCCGTGGATGCGCCGCCACATCGGTGAAATCCTCGAAATGATGGAGATGGTCGAGCATGATCCCGAGCGCGGCGCCTTGATGATCCACGAGCGGCGGCTGGACATCCAGTTGAATCGCCTTGCACGACACTACGCCAAGTCACGCGAGCCGGAGCAGCGGGCGCAGATCGAAAAGGAAATGACCCGGGCCTGCACGGAGTGGGTCGATCTGCGCCACCGGCGGCGCGAAATGCAAATACAGGAATTGGAACAGCGGTTGCAAACGCTCCGAAAACGCCACGAGCGGGCCAGTGAAATGCGTGATCAGCGCATCGAATTTGAAGTGGTCAAGCGCCTCGAACGAGCGGAAGGCCCCATCAACGCCATTCCGAAACGCGATTAGGAGCACAGCGCAAGGTCGTTCGGAGCGCAGGCTTCCAGCCTGCACGACCCGCGATCATGATGCAGGCAAGATGCCTGCGCTCCGGGTATGCGACGACTTTGCGCTGTACGG
>CAZYXP010000078.1:0-14557 GCA_964651325.1 uncultured Phycisphaeraceae bacterium | reverse complement strand
CTTGAAAACCGTTAGGCGAGTAATCGTCTCGGGGGTTCGAATCCCTCCTCCTCCGATCAGGTGCCCTATGGGTTGCAATCGGGTTCTTCTGACTAGGGCGTCCGGTCCCCTACGGCCAGGAACCCTCCACGAGCCGGTCGATCAAATCGCTTGACCGCACCATCGCTTCATCCGAAAACGCCCCGAAAAAGGCGCGAACGTCGTCGAAGGCCTCGCCAAACGCCTGCCGATCTCCGCGCTTGATCATCCCACCAAGCGCGGCGGCCGCGTCGCTGAACGCATCTATCACCTGCGGCGCTTTCGGGTTGGTCATCTCGATTGCGCCATACAGGTCGGACGATTGCCCGAAGTGCCGCGCGGTCATGATGAGCTCCATCAGATAGATCGGCGAGGTGAATGCCAGCGTTTCCTCAATGCCCACGCCCAGTCTCGCCAGCGTTCGACCCATCACCTCGGTGGCGAAATGGACAAGCACCTGCACGACGGCCATGGCCTCGTCGTGCTCCGCTGCGGTGGATTCTTTGATCACCAGTCCGCGGGCCCGCAACATGGCCGTCAGCCAAGCATGCCACACGGCCCCACGGCCTTGACACATGACCATGCGCTGCCCCTGCAGCGAATGAACGGACGGATCAAACAGCGGATGGGTGGCGACCACGGACGCGCGGGAGTGTTCCAACATGGCCGCAAGCGGTCCCTCTTTGACCGACGTTACATCCATGAGCAGGCCCTCAGGGCGAACGCGCGGCCCGAGTTGCCGGATTGTCTCCACAGTTTGATCGATGGGCACGCTGATGACCACAACATCGGCCACGGATGCCGCCTCTTCCGGCTTCAGCTCTGTATCCAGATCGGCAACCATCACCGCGTGCCCCAGATCGCCGAACAATCGTGCAAGGCACTGCCCCATTTGGCCCTTTCCGCCGACGATGGCGATGGACTTCGGCTCAATGTCCTCAGGCACCTCGGCTTTAAGAGCCGCTTGACGGTCGCGACTGCCCCTCAGGATCAGCCGGAACAGGCTCTCGATGATTTCCGGGGTGAGGCCCAGCGGGGTCGCGCGATCACGCCGGTCGGTCAAGATGTCGCGCTCTCGCGACGCGTCGCGAATGCGAACTTGATGCACCCGCTTGTACTGCGCAACCTCCGAGACAAGCGCGCTGCGTTTTGCCAGAAGCGCGAGCACGTCACGATCGACGGCGTCAATATGAGCCCGAAGCACGGGAAGAGGGCGTGGCGCTCCGGGCGATTGCGTGAAAGATTCGTCGGCCATCTGAAAAAGTCCCGATCAAGAAGCATAATCCCATAGCGGCGTCGCGTTCCTGTCATCCCGATTGTAGCTCGAACTCGGCATTCCGGCACGAGGATTCTGCCGCCATGTAGCACAGCCGCCCTCGGCTGTGTCGAGCCACGTCATTGCCCTCACCCGTGTCGAGCTGCTTCACCGCCATAGGCTGCATCTTGTCGCAAATCCACGGGCCGCTTGGGGAAGGCCGTTCCGCCGTCAGCGCCGCCCACCCGGACAAAACAACAGCAGTTGCCTCTCGAACGGCTCATCGCCTACCTTGAGCTCATAGGGAAACGAGGCCAATGGTCGAAGCCTCAACGATTTGCCCGCGGAAACGCCATCGCGCCGCTCCAGCTCAGTCATCCGCGCGGTCTTGTAGGCCACGATGGTGCCGTTTTCGCCCACATGCGGAGCGCCCAGCGTCAGGCATTTTTCCAGGGCCCCCACAGCGCGAAACGTGACCAAATCGGACCGCGCCTCCCCTCGCCAATGTTCCGAATGAGCGTGGACCACGCGCAGGTTGCCGATCCCCAGCGCCGCCGCCGCTTCGCAAAGAAATGCAGCCTTCTTCTTCCTCGCCTCCAGCACGGTGACCGCAAGCTCCGGGTAGGCTATGGCCATGGGAAAAGCCGGGAATCCTGCGCCGCTCCCCACGTCCAGCATCGTCCTCGCGGGGTTGTCCTCTCGCGCCATCCAGGCCAGCAACGCCAGCGAGTCGGCGTAGTGTTGCACGGCCGCGGCCGCGGGCTCCACGATGCGCGTCAGATTCATCAGGCTGTTGCCGCGCAGCACCTCGCCGAAATGTGCTTCCATCATCGCGAGCGCATCGACCTCCAACTCCACTCCAATCTCGCCAAGTGAAGCCAAGAGCGCATCCACAAACACCGTGCCATGCTCATTCATGCGTATCATCTTCTGCGTTTTCGATGGGACAAGCCACCCCTGCCCTGTCGTGCGCGTCACGCATCGGGTCCGTGACAATTTCGGTGGGATGGGCACGCCGCTTCAGAGCCGCGGACCCTCAGCGGAAGAAGGTCACCGGGCTTGCGCCCGGTACTCTGAAAGCCTGTCTGAAAAGGGTCCGCCGATTGGGTCACGTATGCTCACGCAGGAGGCCAGCGAGGGTGCATGAGCACGGAATCGGGAATGGCAACGCCTTGGCCAAGCCTCGCATCGGGGATCGGCTTGCCTCGCGTGACCGACAGCGGCAAAACACCGGCCCAGTGGGAGAGCGCGTAATCCTCGGGTTCGTCGCCCGGCGGCCCGGTACGCACCTTGGCGGACATCTCATCAAGCGGAAACGAGACGACCATGGTTTTCTTCATTTCTGATTCGCTCGGGGCTCGCGCCTCCTCCCAGCGACCGGGAAGAACATGATCGGAAATAACGCGAAGCGCCTGCATCCGGTCTAGCGAATCCTCCAAAAGCGTTGCCTGCCCCAATGCGACCACGGAGCGATAGTTCATCGAGTGGTGAAAAAGCGAACGAGCCAGCACCAACCCGTCGACCAATGTTACCGTCATGCAGGTGCGGCAGCCTTCGGCCAGCGCGCGCATCATCCGGCTCCCCACCGACCCGTGGACGAAGACTTCATCTCCCTTTCGACCGTAGATCATGGGCAGGACAAAGGGGCGACCCTCATCAACAATCGAAAAATGGGCGATGAGCGCCTCGTCCAAGATGGCGTAGATCTCGGCTCGATCGAAAACCGCGTTTTGCGGCACGCGCCTAATCTTGGTGTGTCCTGTCGGCTTGATGGATTCTGGATTGTCGGCCATAGGCTACTCGTGGGCAACAAGAATGGCTTTCGTGCCGCGTCGAACGCAGCCGAACTCCTCAACCGGGTTTTTGCGAATTCCGCAATCGCTCCCGCGAACGCCTATGAGAACGGCTCCACGACCCGCGATACCGTGAGCATACCGGCCGGATCAGGATTGGGCGAACCAAGCGAATCCTGCTAGGCTTCACGGCAGCAGTGTAGCGATTCAGGATCAAAGAGGCCTATCCGAACCGCGCCCGTAAGGAAGCGGCCCGGCCGATGACACCGCCAATATTCCCTGAGTTCAGCGTTTGCAAAAAGGGGCACCTTCATGAATCCCTACTGCCGCATTGTCGCGAGCCATGATTCAAGCAACCAGGAGCGTGCGCTGATGAAACCATTTCATTCTTTGTCCACAACGATGATTGGATCGCTGGTGCTCCTGGCCATGTTGGCGGGAATGCCCGATGACGCCGCCGCGAAGAAGCCGAAGCGCAAGCCGGATTCGGCAAACTGGCCCTCCTTCCGGGGTACCCGCGCGGGCGGTGTGGCCGATGGTTTCGCATTGCCCACCACGTGGAACCTCGAAAAATCAGAAGGCGTGCAATGGAAAACGCCGATTCCCGGCCTCGCCCATGCGTCGGTCGTCATCTGGGAAGATCGCTTGTTCGTCACCACCGTCACGAGCGAAAAGCCCGAACCGAAGCTGAAAATAGGCCTGTACGGCGCCAGTCCGGACTACCCAGAAGCGTTCGAGCATCAATACGAGGTCTACTGCTTGGACAAGACAACCGGGAAGGTTCTCTGGTCACGCGTGGCGGCCAAAGCCCTTCCCAAGGTCAAGCGACACATCAAAGGAACGCACGGAAACTGCACCCCCGCGACAGACGGGCAATACGTCGTCGCGTTCTTTGGCTCCCAGGGCCTCTATTGCTACGACATGCAGGGCAAACTCGTCTGGAGCAAGGATTTCGGCCTGCTCGATGCAGGCCCGCCCGGCTACACCGATCTGCAATGGGGGTTCGCCAGCTCGCCGATCATCGATGAAGATCGCGTATACGTTCAGTGCGACGCGCGAAATCGGGCCTTCGTGGCCGCCCTAGATCTGGCCACAGGAGAGGAGGTCTGGCGCACGCCGAGACAAGAAGAGGGCACTTGGAGCACGCCATCGGTTCATCGATCCAGGAAACGCGACCAACTGATCGTCAATGGCTTCAAACACATCGGCGGGTACGACCTGCGCACCGGAAAGGAACTCTGGCGGATGAGCGGCGGCGGAGACATCCCCGTGCCCACGCCGGTCGTCAGCGGAAGACTGATCTACATCACCAACGCCCACGGCGCCAAAGCGCCGATCTACGCCATCAGCACGAAAGCCAAAGGCGACATCACGCTTGCGGACGGCAAGAGCAAGAGTCGACACATCTCCTGGAGCACGGAAAAAGGTGGGGCGTACATGCAAACACCGCTCGTCTACCGCGGCCTTCTCTACAACTGCCGCGATAACGGCGTCCTGACCGTCTACGACGCCAAGACCGGCAAAAAACGCTATCGCGAGCGCCTAGGAGGGGGAAGCACCGGCTTCACCGCGTCGCCGGTCGCCGGTGATGGAAAGGTGTATTTTACGAGTGAGGAAGGCGACGTACACGTCATCAAAGCGGGCAGCCAGTTCGAACTGCTGGCGACCAACAGCCTCGGCGAGATTTGCATGTCCTCCGCCGCCATATCCAAAGGGGTGCTTTTCTTTCGAGCCAGGCATCATGTGATTGCCATCGGAAGCGGCGATCGACCCGCCACCCCGTAGCGAAACCTGCCGACGACAGGAGGCGCCAATCGTTTCACCTGCAACAGGGGATTATCGGCCCTTAGCCGATTCCGTGTAGCACAGCGGCCCTCCGCTGTGGCAAAGCGGCCCTCCGTGGTGGCCGCGCTGTGCAGGGTTCACGGCAAGGCGGCCCTCCAATATAACCCGCCATCAGGTCAGACGAGAGCGCCGAACCCCAGAGATCGGAGTCAGCCCCAAAAGCTTGCGCCACACCCCCCCTTGGTCCACTTATAAAGCCCCCCGAATCGTCGTCCGATACCACATTAGGTTGTCTTTCTTGGTCCAACTCCGGAGGCATTATGTCTGCTGCCAACGCTACCTCACCAGCACGTCCCAAAGGCGCACGAAAAGCTGGACAGCATGAAATACTGTTGGAATCCGGCACAAACGAAGTCGAGATTCTTGTCTTCGATTTGGACCACGAGCAATACGGCGTAAACGTCGCCAAAGTCCGCGAGGTGATCAGGCTACCCAAGGTAAAACCCGTACCGCGGTCCAATGAACTGCTCGATGGCATGCTCACGCTGAGAGAGGACGTCGTGCCGCTCTACAACCTTCGCAAGTATTTCAATCTTCCCGACGCCCCCAGTGACGTCGAGGAAATCGTCATGATCACCGAGTTCAGCAACCTTCGGGCGGCGTTTCGCGTGGACAAGGTGGATCGGATCCACCGCGTCAGCTACCGCGGCATCGACAGCGTCCCCGCGGCCAGCGGAGACGAAGAGTCCGCGATCACCGCCATCGCCAGAATGGGTGACAATCTGATCATGATGGTCGATTTCGAGCGCTTCATCATGGAAGTTGGCGGTATTCAGGATTTTGAGAAGTGTGCGAGCCAGATCGAGGATGCCGAGTTCCAGCGCCAGGACCAACGAGTCCTACATGCCGAGGACTCTGCCTTCATGCGCGCGACGATCGAAAAGGCGCTCAAGAAGGCGGGCTACGCACAACTGGTGAGTATGAACGACGGCGAGGAGGCTTGGAACTGGCTCACCAAGAGCACTGCCGCGGGCGAGAAGCCGCCCGTGGACATCGTCATCACCGACATAGAAATGCCCAAAATGGACGGCTTGAACCTGACCAAACGAATCAAAGACCACCCCGTACTGCGGACGCTGCCCGTTATCGTGTTCAGCTCGCTGGTCAGTCCTGACAACGAAAAGAAATGTCGTGCGGTGGGGGCCGACATGCAGATCACCAAGCCCGAATTGGGCATGCTCGTCTCACGGATGGACAAGCTATTGAAGTCTTAGTTGTCGGCCCCCAATGCCGGCGATGGATCACAGGCCTGAATGAGGGGCAGCCAAGCCATCGGCTGCGTGCCGGATACGGCAATGGGGTTTGCGCCACGTGGGTGATGGATGAAGGTAGAGCGATGGCAAGAGAGTAGCGGCGGCGAGCCCTGCGTCGCCGCCGATCGCGTTGCATCTACGCTGGGCGACCCTGAGCGGATCGACCATGCAACGCGGAGCATGTTTGTCGGATCCCTAGGCCAACCCACGGGTACGGTCCTCAACGCGCACTCCATGGAAGCCCAGGCTAGCGCCGCGCTCGCAATCCAGGCCAAGACAGACTTCCTCGCCAACATAAGCCACGAAATACGGACACCCATGACGGCGGATTACGGCCATCATCGGGTTCGCCGAAACGCTGCGCGAAGATGGTGATCTATCGCTCGCGCCCCCCCAACGCGTCGAAGCCATCGAAACGATTCAAAGGAACGGACAACACTTGCTCGGGCTGATCAACGACATTCTTGACATGTCCAAGATCGAGGCTGCAAAAATGGTGGCCGAGTGCATCCCATTTTGCGTTGCTGAAGTCGTTTCAGACGCCCACACGCTAATGAGCATTCGCACGGACGCCAAGAAACTCGCATTCAACGTCGAATACGTGGGTGCGATTCCCAAAACCATCCAATCCGACCCGAATCAACCAAATCCTTATCAACCTCTTGGGCAACGCCATCAAGTTCACCGACGAAGGTAGTGTCCGGCTCGTCGTGCGCTTTGTGCTGCACGACACTGAACCCAGTATGCAATTCGACATCATCGACACCGCCGTAGGCGTGACGTCCGAGCAGATCATCGGATTGTGCATGCCGTTCAACCAGGCGGACACCTCAACGACCCGTAAGGTTGGCGGAACGGGTCTCGGCCTGACCATCCCAAACACTTCGCCGAACGGCTCGACAACGTGGCCGCCGTCGCTGCCAAGGCCCCGCACAGCACTCGACGAACCATGACTCTGACAGCTCATGGCCACCACCTGACGGCGCCGCACAGTTCTGATACCATGCGTCATCTAGCAAAGCGTGTACCGAAGAGGCGGCCGGCATCGCGCCTTATTTAAGCAGGCGCCGCCCCGACACCGAGCCACGGGCCTCAGTCCACACGAAAACGGTTTCCCTCGCTACTTGAAAGTCGCGAAGGCCGTGAATCGAGGGACGACGGCGAGCGAATGCTTGGCTCTTGATAGGCACGAGAGGTGAACAACGAGTGGGCAAGGAAAAATGGTACGCCGCTGGGCTCAGCTTTGAATGCACGCAATGTGGCAACTGTTGCAGCGGAGAGCCGGGGTTCGTCTGGGCCACCAAAGAGGAAATCCGCCGGATATCCGAGTTCTTGGGGCGTGACGACGGTTGGCTGAGCAAGACGCACCTGCGGCGAGTCGGCCTGCGCCACAGTCTCACCGAGAAGCCGGACGGCGATTGCATCTTTCTCAAACGGGAAAATGGGAAATCCATGTGCGGCATTTACCCGGTTCGACCCCTCCAATGCCGCACGTGGCCGTTTTGGACGAATCTGCTCCGGAATTCGGATAGCTGGAACGAGGCCGCTAAGAGCTGCCCCGGAATAAACCGAGGAAAGAAAATCGACTTCGTCGAGATCGAAATCAGGCGAAGCCAAAAGACTTGGTAATCCGGTTTTTCTCGCGGAGCGCCCCGTAGCACGGCCGCCCTCGGTCGTGAGACGCCGCCACCAGTATCTGACCTCAGCGCTGTCGGGTGACCCTGCAGGAAGGCTCCGCCGCAGGAGCGGCCACGCTTAATTGCTCGTCAACCGTCCGTAGGGCGGCCACAAGCGTCAAATTCCCCCGCTGACTCAGCCACAGGTTCCGCTTGACCGGATCGGACCCACCGATAGAATCTCATGCGGGGTGCGGCCCTGTGGCGTGGCAGCCGGCTGCCGCGATGCCCACAAGGCGAAGGCTAACACGCGAAGAGGGTTTGGCTATGTCTAGAATGTTTGGCGCTGCGGCGTTGCTTCTTGTCATCATGTTGCTTCCCGGTTGTATGTCGACCCGCGCGCCGCGGTCTATGGTGTTCTTGAACTTCCCCCATGCGGCCGAAAAAAACTTGACGCAATCGCCCCATGAGCATACCCAAATGGCAGGCGATGTGCTCGAGCGCGATGCTCGCGCGCTGATCGAGGATCTGGACATCCTCTTCCTGATGGATCGCCCCTCGCGACTGAATCGCTGGCACAATCGCTAGGCCGATCATGGCGCTAGGCCGGTGCATGGCGATAGGCAGGGCCATGGGGCTGCGCCGGTAATTGGATACGTCGCCGCGAGACCCCCTCCCCGAGCCCCGGGCTTCAGCCCGCGCGGCTGCTTGGTTCTGACGATTCCCGTACGACACCGGCAACTGTTGCCCATCCGGCCAAAGGCCCATGTCACAATCGCCGCCGCATGTTACACTATGGTCGCGGTAACCATGATGCCGCAGTAACCATGAATTGTTGGGGACTTCGCTGTCACACAGTGCTGTGCTGTCGCAAAACGCCGGCCCTCCGCTGTGTCGGAGCGACCGCGCAGCGGCGGCTGGGCGACCGCCAAGTTGAGCGCACGCGAGCTACAGATGGCAAAGCCCACCCATCCAGACAAGCTCGACCTCGTGTCAGGACGATTCAAAGCTAGGTATATGAGGCCGGTTCGAATAGGGAGCAAACAATCGTGAAAACGTGTCAAAGAGCAAAATACGTATGCGGAGTTTTCTGGGCTGCCGGTTTGGTGGCCGTCGGCGTTGCGGGCTGCGCCTCCGATTTGCAGACTAGTTTTCAGTCGCATATCGATTACCTGGCAAGCGATCAGCTTGAAGGGCGCGGCATCGGTTCAGATGGAATCCAACTGGCCGCCCAATACGTCGCCGCCGAGTTTCGGGAAATCGGCCTGGAGCCGATCAACGGCGAGAGCTACTTTCAAACCTTCGAAATGACCACGAAGCGAGAACTCGGCGAGGGTAGGCTGGCGTTTGGCGAAGGCAGCGAATCGCTCGTCCAAGGCCGAGATTTCATTCCCTTCGGCTTTTCCTCGGATAATGAATTCGAAGGCGACGTGGTGTTCTGCGGGTACGGCATCGTCGCCGAGGACCGCGAATACGACGATTTCGTTGATGTCGAGCTGACCAATCGCGTCGCCCTGGTCCTGCGGGGCGAGCCCGACGCATGGAGCGAGGCCGAAGGCGGCCACACGCGGCTGGCCTCGCTGAGAAACAAGATTTACAACGCCAAGGATCGCGGAGCCGTGGCGGTCTTGATCGTCAATAAAAATCCGTCTGCCGGCGAGGACGATGAACTCGTCCCGTTCGCCGCCCGCGGCGCGAACGCCTACGGAATTCCCGCCTTGCACATAACCCGCCGGGTCGCCGACGCCCAACTCAAACGAGCCCGGCTCGATTCCCTCGCCACGTTGCAGGATCGCCTCGATGGGGGCAGCCACGTCTCAACCGTCCTGAAAGACGTTGCCGCAAGCGGAAACGTCGTCTTCAAGCACCACAAAACGCCAACCCACAACGTCGTGGGCATCCTGCGCGGAACCCAACGCGACAACGAAGAGTTCGTCGTCGTCGGGGCGCACTACGATCATCTCGGCTTCAAGGTGCCCACCATGCGCACCTTCAAAGACGGAAAACTCGTCAAGACCCACGCCCAGCCGGAAATTCACCACGGTGCCGACGACAACGCCTCTGGTACGAGCGGCGTGATCGAGATTGCCCGCCGGATCGCCGCCGGGCCTAAACCGCGACGCAGCCTGATATTTGTGGCCTTTACAGCCGAGGAAACGGGCCTGCACGGCAGCAAGCGGTTTGTCGATGCGCCGCCGGTTCCGCTGGAAAAAATCGTGGCCATGCTCAACATGGACATGATCGGTCGCTTGGATCCCGAATCGAACACGCTCACCGTCTTCGGCACTGGTACGGCGGTCGAGTTTAGGGATATGCTTGAGCGAGCCGCCTCGGCGGTCGATCTCAAGTTGGCAACCAGCGAAGATGCCGGCGGTCGAAGCGACCATGCTTCCTTCGTGCGAAACCAAATCCCGTCTTTGCACTTTTACAGTGGCAATCACTCAGATTATCACAAACCGTCCGACACGGCCGACAAGATCAACGCGGTCGGCGGCGAGAAAATCACCCGGTTGGTCGGCCAAATCGCGCGCGAGCTGGCCGATGGCGGCCAGAAATTGGCGTTCTTGACGGTCAAAAAGCCCCAAAGAGAGAAGCCTTCGGGCGACGCGCCCGTCTATCGCGTGGTCATGGGGCTTGCCCCCGCCTACGCCGAGGACGGAAAGCCGGGTATGCCGGTTGACGCCGTGACCGCAGAAGGACCGGCCGCCATGGCGGGCATGAAGGCAGGCGATCGCATCATCAGGATCGGTGGCAAGAAAATCGCCAACATATACGACTACATGGCTGCTACGCGCGGCAACAAGCCCGGAGACGTGGTTGAAGTGATAGTCCTGCGAGATGGCCGGGAAGTCACGCTTGCGGTCACGCTCGCAGCCGCAGGATAAGCGATCATGGTTCCACGCCTAATCGGACAGCCCGGGCAGTCGTACACCTGTGAGTTTCGCGTGCGCTACGCCGAAACCGACGCCATGGGCCTGCTGCACCACGCCAAGTATTGGGAGTACTTCGAGCACGTGAGAACGGAGCTCTTGCGCAACAACGGATTCAGGTACCGCGATTTAGAGCGCGAGGGCGTGTTTTTCGTCGTTCACAAAGCGGCCTGCAAGTACCTCGCGCCGATCGGTTACGACGAGCTGGTACACGTCACGGCCACTGTGGACCGAATCACCCGGACCCGAGTAGACCACTCCTATGTCATCACGCTGGGCGAACAGCGGTCGTGCGAGGCGTCCAGCACACTGGCGTGCGTGGGAAAAGACGGCAAGCCGCGACTCATGCCAGATGCCCTGTGGGAGGGCGCCAAGTAAGCTGGGCGGGCGCCGATTGCCCATCGGACTTGGGGGAAGACGATGAACTCGCTGACGGAAGGGTCTCAGCGCCATTCGGCACGGGCGCACAAGTACAAGGCAAGGACCGGCGGAAAGAGCAGGCGTTCGGATGTACAAGCCCTACTTTTCGGCGGTTGTATGCGCCGCCGAGCGCGTTAGTATCCGTGATTGGTAGCCCCAAATGGTGCGTCAGGCATGATTGCGGGTACTACATGGGGTCGCAGGCAAGGAATATATTCGCGGGCCTAAGGCACAAGAAAAGGAGCGAGTCGCGTGGCAACTTTTGGATACACGCCTAGTAACGTCGGCATCGATCAGCACGGAATCGTCGATCCCGGAGATGTCTATTGGAATCTTTCGTCCGCCGAGCTCTACGAGCATAGCCTTTCCGCCGGTATCGGCACCATCGCCGCCAACGGAGGCATCGTCTGCACGACCGGCCCGCACACTGGCCGGTCGCCCAAAGACAAGTTTTTCGTCGAGGAGTCCTCCACCAAGGATCAGATCGATTGGGGCCCGGTCAACCAACCGATAAGCGAAGCAAGTTTTGAGCGGCTGCACCAGCGTGTGATCGGGCATTGCAAAGGCCGGCAGCTCTACGTCCGCGACATGTTTGCCGGCGCCGACGAATCGACAAAAATCTCCATTCGCGTCATCAACGAAACGGCCTGGCACAATCTCTTCGCATCGCAGCTGTTCATCCGGCCCGCGCCAGGCACCACCGGCAGCCACTGCCCGGAGTTCACGATCCTCAATGTGCCTAGTTGCGAGGCCGATCCCGCCACCGACGGCACACGATCCGGCGCCTTTGTCGTCGTGAACTTTGCCAAGAAGCTGATTCTCATCGGCGGCACGGCCTATGCCGGAGAAATCAAGAAAAGCATCTTCACGCTGATGAACTTCCTGCTCCCGCAGGCGGGCGTGTTGAGCATGCACTGCTCGGCCAACATTGGAAGTGCCGGAGATGCGGCACTCTTTTTCGGCCTGAGTGGGACCGGGAAAACGACCCTTTCGGCGGATCCCGATCGCCGCCTGATCGGCGACGACGAACACGGATGGGGCGACGGGGGCGTCTTCAACATCGAGGGCGGCTGCTACGCCAAATGCATCCATCTTTCCAAAGAGACCGAGCCGCAGATTTACGACGCGATCCGTTTTGGGTCGGTCTTGGAAAACGTCGTGTTCGATCCCCAAACCCGAGAAATCGACTACGATTCCGCCAAATTGACGGAAAACACGCGCGTGGCGTACCCGGTGGAATACATCCAAGACGCCGTCATTCCGGGCATTGGCGGCCACCCGAAAAACGTGCTGTTCCTAACCTGCGATGCCTTCGGCGTGCTGCCCCCGATTTCGCGGCTTGACCCGCAACAGGCGATGTATCACTTCATGTCTGGCTACACGGCAAAAGTAGCCGGAACCGAAGCCGGCGTTACCGAGCCGCAGGTCACGTTCAGCGCATGCTTCGGCGCGCCGTTCCTCCCGCTGCCCCCGAGCCGCTACGCCAAGATGCTCGGCGAGCGACTCTCCAGCCACGGCGCCAAATGTTGGTTGGTCAACACCGGATGGAGCGGCGGAGGCGTTGGCGTCGGAAAGAGGATGCGATTGTCCTACACGCGTTCCATGGTCCGTGCTGCCTTGGCCGGCGCGATGGACTCGGTGTCGTATCAGCCTGATCCAGTCTTCGGGCTCGATGTGCCGCTCTCTTGCCCCGACGTGCCTTCAGAGGTGCTCACGCCTCGCTCGGCATGGAAAGACTCCGCGGCCTACGAGAAAAAGGCGCGAGAACTCGCCGGTCGATTTGTGGAGAACTTCGCACAATTCACCAACGCGTCGGCGGAAACCGCCGCCGCCGGACCGAGGGTCTAGCTCCATTGGGATTGGACGTGCGCGTCAAAGGTGGTGCGAGCTTCGTTCGACTATGGCCCCAAGCCGCGGGCTCCAGCCCGCGCGGTCCCTCGTTCCAGCCGATCTTTCGGAAGTTTGCAGCGTCTCGGGCATGCTTGATCGACCGCTTGTCGTGTCGTACGTGGACGAAACAGAGGACTTGCCGGAGAATCGACCATGGGTGCAGTAGGAACGATTGATCGGGGCCGTTGGCTCGCCGGGGCACGCTACGCTGGGATGGCATGGCTCACTGTGTTCGTGGGGCTGGCATGCGGATGTCAGAACTCTGCCACGTGCAATGACATCGATCGACTTACAGAAGATACGAACGAAAACGGTTTCGTTGATGTCGAGCCGCCCGAGGGGATCGTGTTTGACGGCGTCAATACCGTCAAGGTGTTCGGGGGCAACACCCTCGTGCCTGCCGACCTGCTCCCCCACGTCGCCGAGGTCAACCTCAGCCCCGCCATCGCCCAATTCCTCGTCAACACCACGGAGTTCCGCGTCAAGTTCACGTTCGATTTGGTTTATGAAGATGGACAAAAGCAAAGGATTTGCCAGACCAAACCGTTCTCGGATTTCGAGCTGAAGATTGAGGCGGCCTGCCCGGCTCAGTCCGAGCTGAACGTGGAATTGATTGCGCTGCTGCCGATTTTCGGCGGGATTCCCGTCCGAACGATTCCGATCGGGCTGACCACCGATGCGGTGGACTACGAGTGCGGCCAGACCGTCTCGCTGCTGACGACCAAGGACGAAAACGGTGAAGTTGTCTGAGTGGTCGATGTTTTCTAACGGCGTGGTCACGCCGACGACCGCAACGCTACCGTTTACCGTTTGCTCGCTAGTCCTGCCTGTCGTCCACCACGACGCGAGAGCAAAGCGCCTTGAGCTCCCCAAGGGAAGCGGTGCAGTCCTCTAGCGCCTGATCCTTCGCGAACTGCTCTAGCTTGCTCGCGCGTTCCGTCAATGCGGGATAGCCGTATCCACCCCCGCTGCCTTTGAGCTGATGCGCTGCCATGCGCAAGGCATCAAAATCGGTCGTGTTCAGGGCATCGGTCATCTTCGTCAGCCGTTCGCCGAGCCCGTCAACGAATTGAACGACGATTTCAGCAAACGAGGAATCTTGCTTTACAAGGTCCGACCCAATCTTTTTGCCCGGATTTGGTGTCTGTTCGCTCATGGCTGATGGCTCTCTAGTATTCTTAACTACAAACGTACGGTGAAATCATCGGCAGCAGTCGTCACGCGGTTGCGTTACGCTTCGGCCGGGAAACAATTTGGCAAGGGTCAATTTGCCTACCGACGATATGGGACTGAGCTAAAGTACGGCTTTCCTTTCAGGGCGGGATTCTCGGCCCGTTTCCCCAGCGTGCTCTAACCCGGGTGCGGCTTAGCAGTACAGCGCAACGTCGTTCGGAGCGCAGGCTTCCAGCCTGCACGACCCGCGATGATGATGCAGGCAAGATGCCTGCGCTCCGGGTTTGTGACGACTTTGCGCTGTACTGTTAGAGCTCTGGACGCAAGTCAGATGCCTGTCTTTGCAATAACGGACCCTTCCGAG
>CAZYXP010000077.1:0-14579 GCA_964651325.1 uncultured Phycisphaeraceae bacterium | reverse complement strand
CATCGGGGGTGTGCGGTGCACCGTGTGTCCCCGGGAGCACGAGCGGCTAAACCCCGCCGATGGCGGCGAAATAGATGTAGCCCAAATCGTCGATGTAGCGCACCATCATGCCGATTTGATCAGCGTGGCCGGCCAGCATGATCCGCGGGCTGCCCTTGGGGTTGAGCCCGACGATGAGGTTGCCGTGGACATCGGATTGGATCGTATCGGCGTAACGCTTCATGCGCTTCTTGACGATTCGCTGCACGGGCTGTTCGAACCCGGAGGGGGAGGGCGTCTCTTGGATTTTACGCAGGAATTCAAGCGGTTCCTTCTGCAATGGTCATGTCTCCTAATCGGGGCGCGGGAGCGCGGTCGGTATGGCACCTCGCTCGTTTCA
The DNA here is from genome assembly GCA_964651325.1 of uncultured Phycisphaeraceae bacterium. Lineage (GTDB taxonomy): Bacteria > Planctomycetota > Phycisphaerae > UBA1845 > UBA1845 > JADFOB01. The sequence goes on along the minus strand of CAZYXP010000077.1, from coordinate 14,200 downwards.
ATGAAACGCCATGGTCCCTGTTCTAGTCAAAGAGCCGATCGGCCGGGATCACGTTCACGGAATCCGCGCTGAAGCCGAGCGTGAAGTCTTGGATCATTTCATCTTCTTGCTTTAGCGCCGGCTTGGGCGTGTTGTACGTGATCGGCGAAGTCTGGTTGCTGATGAGCCGCTGCTTCAGGTCGCCGGCATCTTTGGCAATAAAGACGAATTTCATGTTCTTCGCCTGCAAGTGCTTTCGGATGACGCGGTTGACCTCATCCACGGTCAGCCGATCGAGCCCGGTTCGCACATAATCGGCGAATGCGTCCGTGTCGTAATAGGCGCTGTCGAGCTTGTAGCCAAGCTGGCGGGATTGCGTCTTGACCAGCAGGGCGACGAACTTGCTCAGATAGTTGCGCGTGGCTTCGAATTGCTCCGTCGTCATGCCGCGATCAATGAGTTTGTTCAATTCAAACACGGCGGTCCGAGTGGCAAAGTGGGCGTCGTTGTTGTTACGCAAGGGACGAATCCAAACCTGGAAGATCTGGCGATGGCGGCCGAGATTGGCATCCGGGTGAAACTGGAACATGCCGCCGGGGAAGTATTCGATATACGCATAGTCGCCGTAATTCATGCCGCGCAGCTCGCGGATGCGGTTGTAGAGATGGCTGTTGTTGCTGCGATGCTCGCCGAAAAAGGACCGGGCCAGCCACAGCGCGACCCAATCCGGGTCGCCGCGACGCACGTCGATCGGGAATCCGAACGAAACCGCCACGGCTGGCGTTTCTTTTTGTACGATGATCGCCTGATGACCGGCGATGGCCGGTGGCGGGCCGATGGTTAGCTGATCGCGGGAGCCACGGGGCAGGTTTGCCAGATCGCCTTTCAGCCGCGTGACGAAGTCCTCCGAATAGCCGCCGGCCAGCCCCACGGTAAGGTTTTCCGGCGTGAAGAATCGCCCGTAGAAGGCCTTCACGTCGTCAAGCGTGATGGATTGGATCTGCTTGACGGCCCCGAGCGTCAGGCTGCCGTAGGGGTGATCCGCGCCGTACACAAACTCGTACAACACCTCCTTACCGAGTTCTTCATCGTTGTTGCCGACCAGGTTGGTGCGGATGGAGTTGATGGTGTTGGTCTTGATCCGGGCGAAGTCCTCTTCGCGCCAGCCGGGGGTCAGGAGTTGTTCGCTGATGATTCCGTAGAAGTCGTCGAGATTGTCCCGGTGGACGCTTCCGGCCAGTCGGGTCATCTCTTTGTCGACCTGCGCGCCAAATCCGGCGGCCATGGGATAGAACGCTTCGTCGATTTCCTCGATCTTCCGCGATTCGCTGCCACCGCCGGTGATCATGGCGGCCGTCAACTGCGCGAGGCCCTTCTTGCCGGCGGGATCGTCGGCGGCGCCGACGTTGAAGAGTAGGGAAACGTCAATGAGCGGAGACCGCGTCTGCATCTCGACGAGCTTGACATCGACCGGCTTGCCGGAACGATGCTTGGCCAGGAAGGGCTCGACCGAGCCGGCGCCCCGCAAGCCCGGCAGGGCCGCTTCATTCGATAGCGTGACCGTGATCATCGAGTCATCGTTGAAATACGCATTGGCGTAGGTCAGCATGTCGGTGGGCGTGATGTCATTGTAGGTGCGGTAGAGTTCGTTGATGGTCTCGGGCGTCCGATCGTATTGCACGTAGCGCGCCAGGATCGAGCCGATCGACGCGGAATTGTCCATCCGGCTGACGAACTGATACTTGAGCCGCGATTTGACGTCCTCCAGTCGTTTGCGGTCGACCTTCTCGACGCGGGCGCGGGCAAACGTCTCCAATATGCTATCACGCACGGAGGCGGCCGAATCGGGATTCAGCACGCGGGCTCCGACCATCAGCAGGTAGGGGTCCTTGCGATTGGGGAAGAAGGGGAAAAGCTGATCGACCAGCTGGTCCTTGATGACGAGCTTCTGATACAGCTCTGAGGTCTGTGAGAAGTAGACTTGCTGGATCAGGTCCATGCTGGGCATGGGCTTGTCGCGCGGATCAAAGCGCGGTCCGTGAAAGCCAACCACCACCCAAGGTTGGGTCGGCGCGTCCCATTTGATGTGCTCGTAGATGGCGGCGCGCTGCTGGGGTTCTTCCGGAATATCGACCGTCCAACTGCCGCGTTCCCAGTCGCCCCAGTACTTCTTGACCAAGGCAAATGTTTTCTGCGGGTCGACGTCGCCGCACAGCAAGACGGTCGTCTTCTCCGGTCGATACCAACGATCGAAGAACGTCTTCGAGTAGGCGAGCTGATTGGGCATGTTGTCGATGTCGTCGAAGAAGCCCATCGTCGTGTGCTTGTAGGTGTGGGCGGTAAACGCGAGATCGCGCATACGCTCAAAAATCTTCCGCATGGGATTGGAGTAGTTCTTGAGATACTCGCCCTTGACCGCGAGCGCCTCCGTCTTGAATTGGTCTTCGGTGTAGCTCAAGTGTTGGAAGCGATCGGCTTCCAGCTTGATGACCGTTTCCAGATCGGGCTTGGTAAAGGTGACGTGGTAGTTCGTGTAGTCGTCGGTTGTGTACGCGTTTTGATCGGCGCCGGCGTTCTTCAGCATCTCGGCGTAGATTTCCGGCGGATAGTTCTCCGTGCCGCGGAACATCATGTGCTCGAAAAAGTGGGCAAAGCCGGATTTGCCCGGCTCCACCTCGTTGCGAGAACCCGTTTGGACGGGGATTTGAATCGTTACGATATCGGGATAGTCGGTCTTGACGATGATGACCCGCAAGCCGTTGTCCAGATCGCGCATCAGATAGGGGAAATCAAACACGCGATCGTCGCCGGGGCTTCCCGGCCCAGCGACGCGGGCGATACGGCCGGCGGTGCCGACAGTCTGACAAGCGGGCAGGGCCACGATGGTTAGGAGCAGTGTCAAGCAGGTAACGATGCGCATGGGGTCTTCCTCGAAGAGTTCAGTTCTTTCGTTCGTACCGAGTACGAGGCGTTTTTTAGCATAGATCCGCCGCGATGGCCAGCCGCGAGAGCCCGCGTTCCGAGTCGTTCCCCGGAGCTGCTGGCTTCGGCCCGCGCGGCCTGCCGGGGTGGTGTATCGCGGTTGAACGCACGACCGCGCACGCTGAAGCATGCGGTTCGGAATGGATTGCCGCGACGAATCCTTGAGCCGCGGGATGGTCCGTGTGGCCTTAGCTTAACGCGACTCCGGATGACCCACCGCCCAATGCGCGCCTGCAACTTGACCGGACAGGGGCGCACCGCCGATACTAGGGGCAATCGATGCAAGGGGCCGGCCGCGCGCCGAAACGGTCCGGCCCCATCGCGCGAGGTGACCGAAGATCCAAGCGGAAAGGCAAACCATGAGTGACGCGCAAACAAGAATTCCGCCGCCGGCGCGGTGGATCCGGTTGCATCATTGGGCAGGCGTGCTTCTAGTGTTTGCCGCGGGATCGGGCACCGCGTTAGGGCAGGTGCGCTCCAATCGAATAAAAGTCCCCGAAGGCCTCAAAGAATCAAAAATCATTCAGACTTTGCAAGATCTGCGCGAGGACATCTCAATTACGCGAAATGTGAGGCTGGTGAGCATATGGGGCTTTGCCGACGCGCTCGTCGAGCGGTTTCCCAATTCGACGTTTCGCGTCGAAGCACAGCTCTTCAGGCTGAGCGCGCTCAGCGGGTTGGCCGCCACAGATGCGTATTACATTACGAGCTTGCGCGAAGCGACCGAGTCCATCGCCTGTGAGACGCCGGACGGGCGTTTGGCCGCCGAGAATGCCTTTTTCGCCATACAGGCATTCGTGTACGGGGCCAGACAGGAGTCCATGGCGAAAGAAAAACTATTGGCTGGCACGAAGGAGCGATACGAGGCGTTCTTGGACGACTACCCCGAGTCCCCGCGAGTTCGCATGATTATGGGGAGTTTGGTGCGCAACGCGATTCGGCGGAAAAAGATAGACGAGTCGAAAAAGTGGGTGGATCGCATGAAGTTGGCCTACCCGGCCGACATGACCACCAAGCGCGTGGCTGGCGAGTTGAATCGCACGCTGGCGATCAACAAACCCTTCACGCTCGATTGCAAGGGCAGCGCCGGCCCCGCGATCAAAACGGCCGACCACAAGGGGAAAGTGGTTGTCGTCCAACTCTGGACCGCTTGGACGCCCAAGGGCGTCTCGTCGCTGAACCCCATGGCCGCGCTTTACAAGCAGGTCGGCCCGGCGAAGCTGCAACTCTTGAGCCTTAACCTCGACCGCAATCCAAGCCAAGCAGAGATTCTGATCGAGCAGAAGAAGCTGCCCTGGCCTCAGTCTTTTGACAAGCGCGGGCTGGAAAGCGAAATCGCATTGGATTATGGCATCCTGCGCGTGCCGGTCTGCTTCGTGATCGATCAGACCGGCGTGCTGCGATTTGTCAGCGAGCCGGATCAAATCACAGAGCAAGTAGCCGGGTTAATAGGCAAGTAAGGGAGGGCCAAGTAAGGGAGGGCAAAGCCCCCACGCGCGGGTAAGCATGTAGCCCAGCCGCCCTCGGCTGGGAGGGCCGGCGGCACGCACGACTCACCGGAATCACGCCCGTTCCTGGACATCTTGGCCAGCGGGCCGGGAGGTCGGAATCGCACCCGGCACCAGAATCACACCCGAGGGCGGATGTGCCACACGTTCGCCCTCGGGGCGTGGAATCCCCTGCCGTTAGGCGTGGCGGCGCGTTCCCGCCCAATCGCCTACTCCGTCTCAACGCATCCTTCGTAGGATGGGCGGCCACCGCCCGGCCAGTTCACGCCGGTCGCAATCGGCGTAGCGGGCATGGTGTCCTTCGCCCAACCATTGCCTCGAACGATGATACACAGGTAACGATCAAAGCTGCCTTCGCTGCCGTCAGGCCAGGTGGGGTAGCTTGAGAGATGCTCGTTGTGGTAGTGCTCTGCGTAGCCATCTGAGTCCTCAGTGCCTTCGATGAAGATTCTCTGGGCTTCGGCGTGTCCATCGACGAACGCGCGATTGAAAGTCCAATCTTTGCAGTGCCAACCCTCAATCGTCTTGGTCGGTCCCGGATCGACGCCCAGGCCAATCCAGGCGCAGTCGTTGATTTCCCGCCGCGCCGACCAAGCCCAACGACCGATGTTTTCCTCGTAATACAGCGTACGCGAGGGCGTCGGGACACGCGTAATCGGGCGCAGGTAGGGTGAATTGGTCACCATTTCCCCGCCCCCGGCGGAACCCGACATGAACAGATTCGCCGCATAGCTGTTGCCAAAATGATCGTAGGATGACCGATCGGTGTTTTTCAACCAATCCGGGCAGTGTGCGCCTCGTGGCGGGCCGTCGTCGCCGGGACATTTATACAACGCCAGGTTGAGCTGCGTATCCTGAAGCGCGCCTTGGCGCTTGAAATGGGGGTTGAGATTGTCCTGGAAGCCGCCGGGGTAGAGCAGATCGTTCATGGGCCGGGTAGCAGGCCCGAACCCGGCTCTGGTACCGTACTTGGAACCAATGTAGGCGGACTCGCCCGTCGTGGGGCCTTCAACGAATCCTGGGCGCCCGATCCCGCTCTTGCCACCCCATTCGTACGCTCCGATGTAGGTGGGGTCGTTCGTATCTTGCGTGAATTGCAGCGGATGAGCCGGAATGCCCCAGCCGTTGTCGTCGTCGGTTTCGTAGACCCGGCTGCTGGTCGCGATGTTTTTGATGTGCGCCAAGCAGGCCGATTTCTTGGATTGGCACCTGGCCGCCTCCAACGATGGCAGCAGGATCGAGATCAACAGGGCGATGATCGCGATGACCACCAGAAGCTCGATCAGGGTGAATCCGGTAGCACGCTGCGCCGAACGGGCGCTGTGCGATGGTTTGGGGTTCGTTTTGGCAGTAGTTGTCATGGTTTGGGGCCTCCAGTTCTCTTGTGGTTGATTCCGGCGCTTCGAGTTTGGCCCGGGGGCTTCCACGGCACCCGAGGGACCATTGATCAACAAGTCAATCGTAGCGGATCGACCGCTTAAACTCCAGCGAGTACGCGCCCCGTTATCGAATCGGCTTCAGGTGGAGGAATATGGCTTCGCGCCCCGCGTTACCCTCCTCCGTACAATTATGACACCGCCCAAGACAATTCGACGGAAAAAATCTCGGGGCGACGTGGGGATTCGGACATTATCGGCTGTGAAGAGAGGTTTACCACCAAGACCCGAAGACACCAAGATGCGGAAGGGGGGCAAATGTAGTCCAGCCGCCCTCGGCTGGCCGCGCGTAGTTCAGCCGCCCTCGGCTGGTCGTGTGGCAGAGTAAACGGCGGCGGGCGCGACTTTGCCCAGACACAGCGGGGGGCCGCTGTGCTACATTGGAGATGCCGTAAAGTCGGGGTTGAAGCGAGACTCTAGCCCGTCGGGTTGTCGGGATCGTGGCCGGCTTCTTCGTAATCCTCGGGGCTGGCCGGCTCTGAGGTGGTGTAGGTGCCGTCGAGCCACTTGCCGAGATCGACCATCTTGCAACGTTGGCTACAAAACGGCCTGGAAGGCAGATCGTTAGCGGTGGCGACCGTCACGGCTTCCTGGCAGGTTGGACACTCGTAGGTGGGCATCGCTGGATCAATCCGTGGGTTTGGCGGTTGATTTGCTATGGCCGCCGTCGGCAGTCTTGCCGCCGCCGGCTTTCTTCTCGCCGCTGGTCTTGGATTCGGCTTTGGCGGGGGAGGATGCCCCCTTGTCGGTTGAGGTTTTGTCGTTCTTGTCCGATTTAGGTTTGTCGGCCTTGGCCGCCTTCTTGTAGTTCTCGCTGCGGTAGTCGGTCTGGTAGAACCCCGAGCCCTTGAAGATAATGCCGCCGCCGGTCCCGATCAATCGGGTTACGGGAGCGTTGCAGTCGCACTTGGGTTCGTCGGTTTTCTTGAGTTTGCGGCGGGCCTTTTCGGTGATGGATTGGAACACCTCGGTGATCGTGCCGCATTTGGTGCATTCGTACTCGTACGTCGGCATTCGCGTGGCTCCTTCGCTGGCATCTCGCCCAATCAGGTCGTTTTCAGCAGGCGGGCATTCGTCGGTTCTTGTCAGGCCCCAAGGGGTGAAGCCCTGGGCTCAGGTGACAGCGCCGTAAACGGCTTGGGGCCGTCGATTGTCCGCGCGTACGTTCAAGCACGGTACTAGCTCGCGTCTTGGTCTGCCGCTTTGGAGACGACCACCTTGGCCGGTCGGATCACGCGATCGCGAAGCTTGTAGCCTTTGGCGATCTCGTTGATGACGGTGCCGGGTTCATGGTCGTCTGTGGGTTGCTGCATCATGGCTTCGTGTAAGTGTGGGTCAAATGGCTTGTAGGCGGCGTCGATGCACTCTAGCCCATGGTCGGTGAGGCCTTTGCGAAAGTTGTCGTAGACCAGGCGAATGCCTTGAAGGACGGCGGCCGGATCGTCGCCGGCGTCGGCGGATTGGATGGATCGCTCGAAATCGTCAAGCACCGCCAGCAGCGACTTCATCAGATCGGCATTGGCGAATTGAATCGCTTCGGTTCTCTCGATGGTGACGCGGCGCTGGATGTTCTGGTAGTCGGCCTTGGCGCGTAGCACGCTTTCCTCCAAGACGCTCACGCGATGCTTGAGGGTCTCGACCGTCTCTTCCGCGGGGCCGGTTGTGGAGGCCGCATCTTGGCTCGTGGCCGCGTTCTCGGTGACACCGCCTAGCTCTGATTCCGGCGTCGGGTCTATGATCGGATCCGCGGCGGGATTCGCGGGAGCATCCGCCTGGGCGTTGGGATCGCGTCCCTTCGTCGTTTTGGGGCGGCTGGTTGATTTCGTTTTGGTCTTCTTCATTGTGTGTTATCTCCCGTCATCAGTGCGGGATTCGTCTTGACGGCATGCCGGACTCTTTCTTTCTTCAGCGATTGCTGAAGTAATCCAGGCATCGATCCACAAAGCTCTTGGTTTCGGGAAGCACGGATCGGTCTTCGGTCTCCGCGAAGTCCCGTAGCAACGTCTGTTGTTTCTTGTTCAGCTTCTTGGGAATCTCAATGAACACTTGCATGAACTGGTCGCCGCGCCGGCCGGTTCGCAGATCGGGCATGCCGAGCCCCGAAAGGCGTACGAGCTGGCCGTGTTGCGTGCCAGCGGGAATCCTAATCTCCGCTTTGCCCGTCAGCGTGGGGACCTCGATCTTGGCGCCCAACGACGCCTGGGTGAACCCGATCGGCAAGCGACAGATCAGATCGTTGTCGTGTCGCTCCAAGAACTCGTGCGATGCGATGCGCACGTAGCAATGCAAATCGCCGCGGTCGCCGGATTGGCCCGGTTCCCCCTCGCCCCGCACGCGTATGGCCTGACCGTCGTGGATCCCTGCAGGGATTTGCACGTTCACGATGCGTTGCTTGACAGAGGTGCCGTTTCCGTGGCAGGAATTGCATGGCGTCGTAATGCGCGAACCGCGACCGCCGCATGCGGGGCAGGCCGTGACAACGCGTCCGAAGATGGCTCCGATGCCCGTGGCCTGTTCGACCTGGCCGTAGCCGCCGCAAGTGGCGCAGGATTGGCGGGTGCTGCCTGGTGCCGCGCCGCTTCCGGCGCACGCGTCGCAGAAATCGTGGCGAGAGAACTCAATGGTTCGCTCTACGCCGTCGGCCGCCTGGGCCAAGGTGATCTCCACCTCGGTTTGCAGGTCCGCGCCGCCTCGCCGGGATCGCCCGCCGCCGCCGAAAATGTCGGTGAACATCGAGAAGATGTCGCCAACACCCATGTGCGAGAAATCGTGCAGCCCGGCGCTATCGAGTCCGGCGTGGCCGTATTGGTCGTAACGGCGGCGTTTGGCGGTGTCCGAAAGAACCTCATAGCTTTCGGCGGCCTCTTTGAATTTGGCCTCTGCCCGGGCATCGCCGGAATTGCGGTCCGGATGATGTTTGTGCGCCGCCCGGCGATAGGCCTTCTTGATCTCGTCGGGTCCGGCGTCCTTGGCGACGCCGAGCACCTCGTAGTAATCTCGTTTTGCCGACGACACGCCTGTTCCTTGTCGGTCAGCCCCCACAGTGGGGCATCCGGTATGATGAAAAGGGGCGGACCCGACGGCCCGCCCCTGGTACTTCACGTCGATGCTTCAGGTTTATCGGACCGCGTGCTCGATTTTCTTGTCCTCAGCCTTGAGGTCGGTAACGAGCACCTCGGTGGTCAGCAGCAATCCGGAGACGCTGGCCGCGCTCTGTAGCGCGACACGCGACACCTTGGCCGGGTCGATGATCGAAGACTTGAGCATGTCACAGAATTCGCCTTTGCGGGCGTCGTAGCCGAAGTTGCCACTCTTGGCGAGAATCTGCTCGACGATGACTTCGCCTTCCTCGCCGGCGTTGCCGCAGATCTGTGCCGTGGGGATGCGCAGGGCGCCTAGCACGATGTCGATGCCGATCTTTTCATCGCCGCGGGCTTTGGACCGCGCCGCTTCGACCGCCGGAATCGCACGCAGATAGGCGACGCCGCCGCCGGGGACGATACCCTCTTCCGCCGCCGCTTTCGTGGCGTGGAATGCGTCGTCCACGAGGTCTTTGCGTTCCTTGACTTCGACCTCGGTGCAGCCACCGACCCGAATGATGGCCACGCCACCGGTCAGGCGCGCGAGCCGCTCCTGGAGCTTCTCGCGGTCGTAGTCGCTGGTGGTTTTCTCCATCTGATTGCGAATCTGCTCGCAGCGTGCCTTGATGTCACCCTTCTTGCCAACGCCCTGAATGACCGTCGTGGCGTCTTTGGTGATGACCACCTTCTTGGCCGAGCCCATGTGCTCGAGGGTCACGGCGTCGAGCTTCAAGCCGAGATCCTCACTGATCAACGTCGCGCCGGTCAGCGTCGCGATGTCGCCGAGCATGGCCTTGCGTCGATCACCGAAGCCCGGAGCCTTGACGGCACAGCAGCTGAGCATGCCGCGCATCTTGTTCACGACAAGGCCCGCGAGGGCTTCGCCGTCAACATCTTCCGAAATCACCAGAAGCGGCTTGCCGCTCGTGGCGACGGCCTCAAGCGCGGGCAGGAAATCGCGCAAGTTGGAAATCTTCTTTTCGTAGATCAGAATCGCCGGATTGCTCAGCACGCATTCCAACGAACCGGGATCAGTCATGAAGTAGGGCGACAGGTAGCCCTTGTCGAACTGCATTCCTTCGACGACTTCCTTCTCGGTTTCAAGGGATTTCCCCTCTTCGACCTCGACGACGCCGTCGGTGCCCACCGCGTCGATCGCGCCGGCGAGCAGCTTGCCGATCGTGGCATCCCCGTTGGCGGAGATGGTGGCGACCTTAGCGAGGTCGTCATTGTTGCGCACTTTGACCGACATCGACTTGATCGCCTCGACGGCCGCGCTGACCGCCTTGTCGATGCCCCGCTTGACCGCTACGGAGTTGGCTCCCGCGATCACGCTTTTGAAGCCGGCCTTGAAAATCGCCTCGGCGAGCACCGTGGCGGCGGTGGTGCCGTCGCCCACTTCGTCGCTGGTCTTGGAGGCGACCTGGTTGATCAGCTTGGCGCCCATGTTCTCGAAGGGTTGCGGTAGCTCGATTTCCTTGCTGACGCTGACGCCGTCCTTGGTGACGCGCGGGGCGCCGAAGGACTTCTGAAGCAGCACGTTCCGGCCGGTCGGGCCCATGGTGACCTTGACCGCTCCGGCAAGCTTGGAAAGACCCGTCAGGATTTGCTGACGCGCCTCTTGTGAAAACATCATCTGCTTGGCCATAACCTATGGCTCCTTTCTGAAAGCGGCGCAGGCGAGTGGGATCGCAGGCGATCCGTTTCGCGGTGGGCCGAGTAGGCTTTGATTATCGGTCCACGATCGCGAGCACATCGTTCTCGCGAAGAACCACGTAGGTGTCGGCGTCAAACTCGACCTCGGTGCCGGAATATTTTCCGTAAAAGACTTCGTCGCCGAGCCCAACCGATAACTCGCCGCGCTTCCCGCTGTCGAGGAGCTTGCCCGGACCGGCGGCCATGACGATGCCGCGTTGCGGCTTTTCACGGGCGGCGTCAGGGAGAATGATTCCACCGGAGGTGGTCTCCTCGGCATCACAAGGCTGAATGAGGATGCGGTCATCGGTCGGGCGAAACTTGATCTTGCTTTTCTTGGCGGTTGCCGTTGCCATAACTGGTTGACTCCTTTTGTTTTCTTGCGACCGCTGCGCCCATCAGGCGTAGGGATCGTTGTTTGCGTTCAAAGTTTTCGGGATCGGCTTGTTGGCCTTTCCCGATTACATACCCATGTCGTCCATGCCGGGGTCACCGACGTCGTCGCCGTCTTCACTGGGCTTGTCCGAAATGCAGACTTCGGTGCTCAGGAGCACGCGGGCGACGGAGCTGGCGTTTTGCAACGCGCTTCGTACGACTTTCGTAGGATCAATCACGCCGTCCTTGATCAGGTCGGTGTATTCGTTGGTGTCGGCATTGAGGCCGAATGCGCCGGTCTTGCTTTGCACCTTGTGGGCGACGACGCCTGGGTTCAGCCCGGCGTTGGTCGCGATCTGCCGAAGCGGCGCCACGAGGGCTTCGCGTAGGACATCGATCGCCACCGCTTCGTCGCCTTTGAGCTTGAGGTTGTCGAGCGCTTTGATCGCACGGATGAGCGCCACACCGCCGCCGGGGACGATGCCTTCTTCGATGGCCGCGCGGGTCGCGTGGAGGGCATCTTCGATGCGCGCCTTCTTTTCCTTCAGCTCCGTCTCGGTAGCGGCGCCGACGTTGACCTGAGCCACGCCGCCGACGAGCTTGGCCCGTCGCTCTTCGAGCTTCTCGCGATCGTAGTCCGAGGTGGTCGCCTCGATCTCGGCGGCGATTTGCTGGATGCGTCCCTGGATGGCGCTGGTTGAGCCGGCGCCTTGGACGATTGTGGTGTTGTTGGCGTCGATGTGGACCTTCTTGGCCTGGCCAAGATCCTTAATCGAGATGGCGTCGAGCTCGATCCCAAGGTCCTTCATGATCGCCGTCGCGCCGGTCAGCGCTGCGATGTCTTCCAGCATGGCCTTGCGGCGGTCGCCGTAGCCTGGCGCCTTGACCGCACAGGTGTGAACGACGCCGCGAAGCTTGTTGACCACGAGCGTGGCGAGGGCCTCACCCTCGATGTCCTCGGCGATGATCAGCAAGGGCTTTTTGGCCTTGGAGACCTTCTCGAGGATCGGGACCAGCTTCGGAACGCTGCTGATTTTCTCTTCGCAAATCAGGACAAAAGGCTTGTCGAGCGTGCATTCGACGGCGTCTTGGTCCGTGACGAAATGCGGCGAGAGGAATCCGCGGTCGAACTGCATGCCCTCGACGATGTCGACGGTCGTCTCAGAAGTCTTGCCCTCTTCGACGGTAATCACGCCGTCCTTGCCGACTTTCTCAAAGCAATCTGCCAAGAGCTTGCCAACCTCTTCGTCGTTGTTGGCGGAAATCCGCGCTACGTTGACGATGTCCGCCCGGACGCCCATCTTGACCGGCCGGGAGATGTTCTTGAGCTCTTCGACGATCTTCGCCACGGCCTTTTCAATGCCGCGACAAATCGCGAAGGCGTCGGCCCCGGCGGCGATGTTCCGCAGGCCGCCCTTGAAAATCGCCTCGGTCAAGACTGTGGCCGTCGTTGTACCGTCGCCGGCGAGGTCGCTGGTCTTACTCGCGGCTTCTTTGACGAGGGCCGCGCCCATGTTCTCGTACTTGTCGACCAGCTCGACTTCCTCGGCCACCGTTACGCCGTCTTTGGTGACGTTGGGACCGCCCCAGCCTTTGTCCAGAATCGCATTACGGCCCCGGGGCCCGAGCGTTGACTTGACCGCATTGGCCAGCTTCTCGACCCCGGCGGCGAGCGCCTGACGAGCATCCTGTTCGAAAGCGACTTGCTTTACCGCCATATCTCATACTCCTCTTGTCATGAAAGCAACAAGGTTCAATACATCGATGCCGCCGGTTAGAACTCAGCCAAAACGACCTAGCGCACCGGGGCTCCGCTGAACCAGCTAGCATGGGGCGCGCCAAAGCCGTTTTTCTCGGAACTGATTTCTAACTCATTGATGGAGCACGGGTTAGAGGCTGCGTGGGGCCGGGGCGTTTTTCCCCCTCGCTGCCAGGCTGGCAGGCGCGGCTGGAGGCGCTCGGGCGATATGCCAAATTGACAGCGTTTCGGGTGCGTTTCAGATCACCGTGGCGCAAGCATGGTGACCTCCTGCCGTGCTTGGTCCGCGGGCTGGCGCCCGCGGCTCTGGTTCCGTGCATCGGGCGGAAGCCCGGTGACGTCACCGCGGTTGGTCCGCAGGCTGGCGCCAGCGGCTCTGATTCGGCGTACCCAACCGAACGTGTGTGACGGGTCCGTCCCGGTCCGTCCAACGTCTCTAACGACGGATGCCGACGCATGTTCGACTTTTGACCTCTTAGGCGTTATACTGCGGATTCCAGCCATTGTGGGGGGCTTCGGCCGTGGCGGGAGTTTCTGTTGGTTGAAGCCCGCGACTCAGTTGGCCGACGAACTTGTGCCGAGCGCCCGAAACCCGGCCCGCGGTGCCTGCTGCCGATTGCTGAGGGGCTGGGCCCCGAGCTGGAACGATAGTCCACGGGCCGTTTCGACATGCCAAAAAGGAGATGCTGGACATGACCACGGGATATATTTCCATACCGCTCTTGGTGCTCTTGGCAGGCTCGGCCTCCACGCCCAAGCCTACGGCCGACCCGACGAACCAATCGGCGCCAGCCGCGGCGCAGCCCGAGAATCGCCAGCTCGAAAAACTGGGCAACGTTTACGTTCCCAACGTGCCGGCCGGACAGCAGCCGCAGACGTCCCCGGCCACCATTATCGAGCAGAACGGGTTTTTCAGCATTCAGGTCAACGTGGATGCGGCTGGGAACAACATCCTGGGCGACGCGGCCAACGAGCCGTCGATCGCTGTGGATCCGACGGACGGCAGTCGAATCGTGATCGGATGGCGGCAGTTTGATTCGGTGACGTCGAATTTCCGGCAGGCCGGCTGGGGTTACACCGCCAACGGTGGGTCTAGTTGGACGTTTCCAGGCGTGATCGAACCGGGCGTTTTTCGGAGCGATCCCGTGTTGGACAGCGACCACACGGGGACGTTTTTCTACAACAGCCTGACGCTCGTCGGCGGATCGGTGCTTTCGATCGACGTGTTTCGCTCGACCGATGGCGGGGTGACGTGGGACGGCGGCGCCCCGGCGTTCGGAGGCGACAAGCAGTGGATGACGGTCGACCGCTCCGGCGGTATGGGCGATGGTCAGATTTACAGCAACTGGAACAACTCATTCAGTTGTTGCGGCGGCGATTTTACGC
>CAZYXP010000076.1:0-14601 GCA_964651325.1 uncultured Phycisphaeraceae bacterium | reverse complement strand
GTGCGTGACGGAACTGTCCGAGAGCTAGCGCCCGCGGCGCAGATTCGCGCCCGAAACTGGGCCTGGTCACCGCCGGTGACAACCGGTTACGCCAGGTAGCTATCGTGTGTGCTTGCCGGCGTACCAAATTCCTGGGCCGTCCGATTGAGCGACAGGATCAGCTCAATTTCCCCGATCGGACGCCTCACACGCTCGGCGATTTCGTGGGGTGACAGGCCCCGATCCGCCAAGTCCAATATAGGTTGATGATCCGCCGGGGCGCTCACCGAATCGTCGCTGGCGCTCAATGGGTCCGCCCCATCGACATCCGGCGATTCGCTGTCCAACGTGATATCAAGGGCATGTGATGGAGGCGTTGGGGCGCTGGTCGTTTCAATGCTCAAGCGCTTCAGCGTCGCGATTCGCTGATCCGCGTCGCGAATGACGGCCTCGAGCTTGGCGAACCGCGTATCGATCTGGGCATGAATCTGGCGTGCGAGCTTGTCCAACTCGATTATCACCGCATCCAGGTCGCGGCGATGCTTCGTCTCGCGGGCCAGCCCGGCCGCGCGCTGGCGAATAGACGGCTCCTTGGCATGGGCCCGCGCCATGAATCGCTTTCGCGTGGTCAACATGAGCAGCGTCAAACCCAACACCGCGCCGGCCAGCATGATAAACTGTGACGCATCCATGGCCTGCGGCTCAGCGGCTTGAGCCAAAAAACTCACTGGGGAAGCGAGTAAATCCGATGCGTTTGGAAGGATCGCTATCATGGCTCTGGCTTGCCTCGACAGGCCCTATTTCATCGGCCCTGCAGCCCAGCGGACCGCTAAACTCCCTCTTCCTTGTGCAACCACGCCAGCCGGGCCGCATCGATAACCTCGCGAAGCGACACACCGTGCTCCTCGGCCGCCCGGCGGCAGTCGTCGAATTCGGGAGCGGTGGTCACCACATCCTGCCATCGGCCGACCTTCATGCGAATCGCGCCAAACCGGGTCGCGATCTCGTGCACCGTTCGATCCATCACCACCCGATCGACCTCGCGGCGGCGAATTCCCAGCGTCGGCGTTTCCTCAAACAGGATTCGCTCCATCGCCGCAGCTTCACCCGATCGGCATAGGGCCGTCAGCAGGTGGCCGGGCCTCGACTTCTTCATCTGTATCGGCAGGGCGTAGACGTCCAGTGCACCTGACGCAAGCAGCCGCTCCATGCAATACCCGAGCACCTCCGCACTGCAATCGTCAATATTGGTTTCCAGCACTGTCACGCGATCGCCGCCGACAGGCCGCATCGATGTGCCCACAAGCACTCGCAAAAGATTCGGACGCGTGCCTCCCTCGCGCGTGCCCGCACCGTAGCCGGTCGAGTCGAGGCGCATCGAAGGCACCGCGCCGAAGGATTCCGCCAACGTGGTCAGCAAGGCCGCGCCCGTCGGAGTCGTCAATTCGCCTGTTTCCGGTGTGGCGGCCAGGGGTACGCCGGCGAGCAACTCGGCCGTCGCCGGCGCCGGAACCGGCATGATGCCATGGGCACAGCGAACGGTGCCCGAGCCAACGGGGACCGGCGAGGCCATCACGCGCTCAACGCCCAGCAACTCCAGAGCCACCACCGCGCCAACAATATCGAGAATGGCATCGACCGCCCCGACCTCGTGAAAATGCACCCGGTCCACAGTGGTTCCGTGAACCTTGGCTTCCGCCTCGGCCAATCGGCTAAACACCCGCGTGGAACGCTCCTTGACCCCGGTGGAAAGGCTGCTCTTGTCTATAATGCGTTTGATGTCGCTGAGATGGCGGTGCGGCTGATTCGACGGCTCCTCGAGCGCAACCCGGAATTGCGTGGCCGCAAACCCCTGCTTGGTGATCTTCTCGCAGGACAGGTCGTACCCATCCAACCCGAGGCCGGCCAATGCGGCGGTCAAAGCTTCCGCATCGGCCCCCGCATCCACCAAGGCGCCGACGATCATGTCGCCGGCCGCGCCATTAAAGCAATCGAAGTAGGCAAGGTTTCCGGTCGGCAAGCTTTCGCAGCGCTCCATGAGTCATGCGTCCCTCTGAACCGCTATCTGTGCCGCAATCGTGTGGTCTGACCGAGCCGCGGGCTTCAGCCCGCGCGGCGCCCCGAGGCAGCCAACCCCCGGCACATCGCCTCGAATGCGAACATTCGAAATCTGTCAGTAGCGTCGCAACGGCAGACCAAACGCACCACGTTCACACGCTAGCGCCCGACCCTATGCGCGTCGGGCTTGCGTTGTCAAAGAAATGGATCG
Source organism: uncultured Phycisphaeraceae bacterium (assembly GCA_964651325.1). Lineage (GTDB taxonomy): Bacteria > Planctomycetota > Phycisphaerae > UBA1845 > UBA1845 > JADFOB01. The sequence continues at coordinate 12,353 of CAZYXP010000076.1, read as the reverse complement.
ACCGAAAAACCCGCGAGGGCGGAATCCTCGACGGCCCCCCTACAATCCGACGATCCTCCTACAACCCGACAATGTTGTAGCCCGCGTCCACATAGATGTTTTCGCCCGTCACGCCCGACGCCAAATCGCTGACCAGGTACGCGGCCGTCTTGCCCACTTCTCCCGCGTCGATGTTTCGACGAAGCGGCGCCTTCTGTGGAATCCAATCGAAGATTTCATCGATGCCGCCAACCGCCATGGCCGACAGCGTACGCAACGGACCGGCGCTGATGGTGTTCACGCGGATGCCCTGTTCGCCCAATTCCAACGCAAGGTAGCGCATCGAGCATTCCAACGCGGATTTCGCCACGCCCATGACGTTGTATCCGGGGATGGCTTTTTCGCCGCCGTAGTACGTCATCGCAACGATCGAACCGCCGTTGGGCATCATCGCCCGCGCTCGTTGGGCCATCGCCACGAGCGAGTAGGCCGAGATGTCCAGTGCCTGAACAAAAACGTCGCGCGGCGTCTCGGTGAACTTGCCCGGTTTCAGATAGGATCGATCCGCATAGGCGACCGAGTGAATGACGAAATCGATCGTGTCGAACTTCTCCCGCACGGCCGCAAAGGTCGCGTCGAGATCGTCGTCGTTGGTCGCGTCGCACGGAATCAACCAGGGATCGGTAAACCCGGCCTCTTCGAGCGCCTTGCCGGTCCGCCGTTCGTTCTTCTCGCCCGGAAGGCAGGGGTATGCGCATATGGCCCCTTCCGCGGTCAGGCACTTTGCGATATGGCACGCTATGCTGCGATCGTTGGCAATGCCAAAAACCAATCCCTTACGCCCGGCAAGCAATCCCATGCTGCGTCCCTCCCTCAATTCAGGCAATTCCGTAGTTTTCATGTCTCTTATTGTCGCCAAGTAGCCCTCGACCGCAAGTGGACGCAAACGCCGCAATTGGGGTCGTTGGGGTCTAGGCGGCGCCCCAGGCGGTCCCCGAAGTTCCGGGGAAGGGTTGCCTCGGATGAACCGCCGCGCAACCCGTGGCACTGCACCAGATCGCCAAACCGTGGATTCCCGCGACAGTTGGGCAGGCCTAAACTTCCCTGCGTCACAGGGCTTCTCAGGATCGCCTCGGGAGAGGCTCCCCGGGGCACGCGATACCGCACCGACAGCAAGGAATCCAATCTCATGGTCAGTCGAACCCAATCAACACGGCGAATCGGCCATTTGACGGCCTTGGCAGTCCCCGCCCTTCTTGCGGGTTGCATCCCAGCTTTGCCGGTGCCCTGCAGCGGCAATTCCTGCCCCGAAGGGCAATTCTGCGAATTTGAAGAAGGTTCCTGCGGCAACAACGCAGCCCAAGGCACTTGCACGCCCCGCCCAGACGCGTGCACGGCCGATTTTTCACCGGTATGCGGCTGCGACGGTCTTACCTACTCCAACCCCTGCATGGCCGCAGCGGCCGGCATGAACGTGGTCGCCGCGGAGGATTGCGGCGTGGCCGCGGCTACGTGCGGCGGAATCGACGGTGTCGCCTGCCCGGACGGACAATTCTGCAAATTCGAGATTGGCGTCTGTTGCTGTGATCCGGAGGGTCTTTGCGAACCCATCCCCGACGCCTGCGCGGAAATCTTCCAGCCGGTTTGCGGATGCGATGGGTCGACGTACAGCAATGAGTGTGAGGCGGCGACCGCCGGCGTCTCGGTGGACCACGAAGGCGAGTGCCGAGCGACCGCCACCGTCTGCGGCGGCATTGCCGGCGTCCAGTGTCCGGAGGGTGAGTACTGCAGATTCCAACGCGGCGCTTGCTGCTGCGATGTTCAAGGCGTGTGCGAGCCCAATCCTGAGGGATGCCTGGCTGTCTTCGACCCGGTTTGTGGTTGTGACGGGGTAACCTACGGCAACGAATGCGAAGCCGCTCGGGCAGGTGTCACCGTGGATCGCGATGGTCCGTGCGAGTCGTAGCATTTCTGGGAACGACCGAAGCCGATCGCCCGTTCCCCACCGCCGGATGGACCCACTACGGAATCGCTCATCAGCAAGACTCCCCCACGACCGGCCCTTCGACATCTCCGTAGCGGCGCTTGCGGCTTACGAAGTCCTTGATGGCCGCCTCGAGATGTTCCTCGGTAAAGTCGGGCCAAAGCGTGGGGCAAACGTGCCATTCGGCATAGCTGATCTGCCACAACAAGAAATTGCTGATCCGCCGCTCGTTGGCCGTGCGGATAAGCAAATCCGGATCCGGCAGGCCGACCGTGTAGAGCGAATCGGCTATCGCCGATTCATCGATGGCGTCCACGGACAGTTTTCCTCGTGCCACCTCTGTGGCAATACCACGGACCGCATCGACCAACTCTCTGCGTGCGCCGTAATTCAGCGCCAAGCAAAGCGTAAGCCCGGTGTTGCTCCGGCTCATCGCCACGGTCTTGTCCATCTCCGCGAGCACAGACTCGGGCAACCCCTCGCGGCGCCCAAGGTGCCGAAACCGAATGTTGTTGCCCATGATGGTGTCGCGCTCGGCGATCAGATACCGGACATACAACCCCATCAGGAAGTCAACCTCCGGCCGAGGCCGCTTCCAGTTTTCCGTGCTGAAACTATACAGTGTCAATGTTTCGACACCCATCCTCGCACAGTGCGTTACGATTTTCCTGACGGCCTTGGCACCCTGCTCATGGCCGTAGATGCGATCCATGCCGCGATCCATCGCCCAACGACCGTTGCCGTCCATGATAATCGCGATGTGGCGAGGTACCTGCGCCCGATCGAGCCCGAGGCGCTGCAGACAATCGTCGGTATCTTGATTCATCAGAATCCTGCTATGCGGTGGACGCCGCGGGCAAGTCGATCACATCGGCCAGTGGGCCTCGAATCAACACCTGCGCCCGATCCGGACCGACCCCCGCCAGGGTCACGTCAACGCCCAAGAGTGATTCCACACGAGAAACATAGGCTCTTGCGGCGGCAGGAAGATCCTCAAACCGGCGTACGGACTGAAGGTTCTCATGCCAACCGGGGAGGTATTCAAACACGGGCTCCGCGCGGTCCAGTCTGGACGTGTCAGCCGGAGGCGCCGTCACGGTCTCGCCGTCCACGCGGTACGCAACGCAAATCCCAACTTTTTCAAACCCGCTCAACGTATCCAAGTGCATCAGCGACACATCCGTCGCGCCGGCAAGCATCGCCGCGTAGCGATTGGAAACCGCATCAAACCAACCGCAACGCCTCGGCCTTCCCGTTGTCGTGCCGAATTCGTGACCCTGCTTGCGAATTCGATCGCCGGTCTCATTCTTAAGCTCGCTGACAAACGGACCCGCACCAACGCGCGTTGCGTACGCCTTGGTCACGCCCACCAATCGCCGAACGGTTTGCGGCGGAACCCCCGCCCCACAGCCGATCCCGTGCGGGCCTGTGCTGCTCGACGTAACAAACGGGTAGGTGCCATGATCCACGTCCAGCAGCATGCCGTTGGCCGCCTCAAACAGGATCCGCTTGCCATCGCCCAAGGCCTCATGCAGCAGCGACGTCGTGTCGCACACCGCCGGTTTCAGCCGGGCGACCGCTTCAAACAGTTTCCCGCGCAGGGCCTTCGAATCGAATTCCAGCTCAACACCGTAAGCCGCGGCCAGCGAAGCTCTTCGAGCTTGGATAATTCCGCCCAACCGCTGGGGCAAGCCCGGCTCGCGCAAGACATCCGCAAAACGAACGGCCGTTTTTCTGACCATTTTGTCGGCGTAGCACGGGCCGATGCCACGGGCGGTCGTGCCGATCTTACGATCGGCGTCCGCGGCCTGCTCGCTCGCCTGATCTTCGGCCTTGTGATAGGGCAATACCAGATGCGCACGATCGCTGATCCGCAGCCAGTCGAGTACGTCGTAACCGCGCTCGGCGAGCGCATCGATTTCCTCTAGAAGGCCCCAAGGATCAACCACCACGCCGGGACCGATAACATTGAGCGTACCCCTGTGTAGCACACCGCTTGGCAGCAGGTGCAACGCGAATTTTTCCCCGCCGACGCAAACCGTGTGGCCGGCGTTGGCTCCGCCGTTGAATCGCACCACAAAATCAAACGCGGGGCACAACAGATCGACAATCTTCCCCTTGCCCTCGTCACCCCAGCTCAGGCCAAAAACGCACGTATTTTCCAGGTTCGCTGAGGCCACAGCTTCTCCGTTTGTTCCGTACTTCGCTCCGGGACCGCTGAAACGAGCATAAAAAAAGGCCCGCGTCCGGCCCCGATCTCCTAAACCTACACTTTGGCGCAGCCTATCGCGAGCCACCTACACTGTCAAGCGACCAATTCAACTAAATACTACCCATTTTAGTGTAAACCTGAATGGATTTATGCTAATTCCTGAGGCAACTAGTTGAAACGCCTCCGTTTCTGCGTTATGATCCGTGCGCGTTGGTTGATTAGGGACGGCACAGTCGTACGCACCGAAAGGCAGGTTATAAGACGATATGGACGCAAAGCCACTTCGCAGTTTCCTTGAGATTCCTTACGACGAACTGGAACAGATGAATTCGGCAGCCAAGCTGAAGCGCCAAGAGCGGGTGGACCCAGCCGCGATCGCCGAAGAACGTCGTCGCTATCTGCATGACGAGAAGCGCATCAAGGCCGTTACGGTCTGTTTCTCAGACCTGGAAGGCCGCTTCCACATGCTGGACTACGACAAGAAGTTCCTGCTCAAATCGGAGGGCAACCTTACCTTTGACGGCTCATCGATTCGCGGTTTTTCCCAGATCAGCGAATCCGACCTGAAGCTCGCCATCGACTGGTCGGCGTTTTACTGGCTCCCTTGCGACATCTTCGGATCCGGAAAGGTCATCACATTCGGGTCGGTTCACGGCCAGGACGGCCAGACCTACCACGCCGACTTCCGAGCGCGGTTGCGTGATTTCACGGATGAGCTCTACCGCAACGAAGGCATCACGATGAACGTCGCGGCGGAAATCGAGGGGTTCCTCTTCGCCGGAGCCGACGCCGAGCGATCCTATCATAAAACGGGCGTGTTCGAGTTTATTTCCACGGGAGGGTATTACCACTCACTCCCCCAAGATCCACTAAGAAAATTCATCGATCGGGCGGCCGAAGCCCAGCGGGCTTTGGGTCTGGCCAATGAGAAGGATCACCCCGAGGTCGCCCCCTCTCAGTTTGAGATGAACTTCACGTACGCAGACGCGGTCATCGCGGCCGACCAGATCCAACTGTACAAGCTTTGCTGTCGTCAAGTGGCCGGTACCTTTGGATCGAGCGCCTGCTTCCTGCCCAAGCCCATCGCGGGGGTCAACGGCAATGGGATGCACTGCAACATGTCGCTTGCCAAGAATGGGAAGAATCTTTTCTACGACGAGCAGGGCAAGGAGGGCTTGTCGTCGTCCGCCTGGAGCTTCATCGACCGGATTCTCAATAATGCCGTGGACGTCTGCTTGATTTCCAACCCGAGCGTCAATAGCTATCGGCGGCTTGATCCGAATTTCGAAGCCCCGAATCAGATCAAAGCGTCGGCAACGAATCGGGCCTCGATGGTGCGTATTCCGCTGGGCAACGAGCGAACCGCAAGGATCGAATTCCGATCCGTCGCCCCGGATGCCAATCCGTACCTGCTCTTTTACGCGCTGCTGCGAACCGGGCTCGAAGGGCCGCTACCCGACCCTGCGGAATTGGAGGGGAAACGCTCGCGGACGCGGTTCCTTCCCGACAACGTCCACGACGCGATCCGGCTCTTCAAGGCGTCCAGGCTGTCGGTAGACATCCTTGGCGAAGCCGCCCATGGGAAGTATGTAGAACTGAAACAGGCGTCGGCCGATCGCTGCCCGAAAGAGCTGGGAACGCTTGTGAAACGCCACGAAATCATGTTCCACCACGAAGTGACGAATCAGTGGCTCTGGAATCAGTTCTAGGCCGGACAACGCCGTAGCCCAGCGCGTCTTAGCAGCGCGTCTTAGCAGTCCAGCCGCCCTCGGCTGGGGCGACATCCGTGCGGTTGGGCGGCCTGCGCCATTACCCTGCGGGTGGCATCTTGTAGACGCCCTGGAGGCTGACGAACACCTGAACCTCGTCTGCAATGCCCGGGAGATGCTGATCCATGCCGAAGTCGCTCCGCTTGAGCGTGAAGCTGACATGCGCTCCGATGATCCGCTGCGCGCCCATGCTCTTAGCGCCGGTGAAATCCAATTCGACGGTCAGGGGAAGGGTCTTGCCCATGAACGTCAACTCCCCCGTCAACTCGAACTTGCCTTCAGTGGTTTTCTTGGATTTCTTAGTCTCAAAGCCAATCTCCTTGTGTTTTTTGATATTGAAGAAATCGGCGGACTTGAGATGCTTGTCTCGCTTCTTGCTATTGGTGTTGACGCTCTTGCTTGGGATGGTGCAACTCACCTCGAACCGCTTGGGTTTCGTCCGGTGGTCCACGGTGATCATGCCTTTCAGATCGTCAAAGCGGCCATAAACATAACTCACATCGCGGTTTAGAACCTTGAAGACCACCGACGAATTGACCGGATCGATCTTGAACTCGAACTCAGCGCCTCGGGCGGCCGCCCCCAAACAGGACCATCCCGCGACAAACGAATTGAGGATCAAAAGGTGGCGAATACGCATTGAGCTTCTCCTTGAATAACGTTTATGAGTTTCCGCTAATAATCTGGCCTTGGCCCACGAAGATTGTAGAATCTTGCCTGAGTGGGACAAGCAACCGCAACCGTGGCGTGACGAGAATGTACATTCGCATCGTTCGGGGCTAACGGACTGGCGATGTTTCGCGCGACGATTTACCTGCTTGCAAAACGGAGCGAGCACGGACCATGAAACGGGAGAAATAGGAACGATGGATGACCGCTTTCGCGCCGGCTCGTTGGTGACGGTGCAGCAACATATACTTGAGGGCCAACGGCAACACCCGACCGCCACGGGCGAATTCAGTTGGCTGCTTTCGGGAATCACTCTTGCGACGAAGGTCATCAGTGACCACGTCCGCCGCGTAGGCCTCAATGATCTGATTGGCGGTACGGGGGAAACCAACGCCACCGGCGACCGCATCCAGAAGCTCGACATGATCGCGAATGAAACGATAGCGGCCTGCCTCGGCTATCGTGGTAATGTCGGAATCATGGTCTCCGAGGAGGACGACGAACCCCGAATCCTCCAGGAGCCAGACAACCACGCCAAGTACATCGTGCTGTTTGACCCTTTGGACGGCTCGAGCAACATAGACGTACACGTGTCCATTGGAACGATTTTCTCGATTCTTCAGCTCCGCGAAGATGTCGCGGCTGGCGACACGCTGGCCCACATCCTTCAGCAAGGAACCAAGCAAGTTGCGGGCGGGTACGTCCTTTACAGCAGCAGCACGGTCATGGTCTATTCCACGGGCAACGGCGTACACATGTTCACGCTGGATCCCTCCATCGGAGCCTACCGGCTGAGCCGGGAGAACGTGGTCATGCCAAACTCCGGCAATATTTACAGCATCAACGAAGCCTACCGGGGCCGATTTAGCCAAGGCGTGCGGAATTACTTGGATTGGACCAAGACGACGGATGCCAACGCCCGACATCGGTATGTTGGGTCGCTTGTAGCGGATTTTCACCGAACCCTGATAAAAGGGGGCGTCTTCCTCTATCCCCCCACGAACGACGCCCCGAACGGTAAACTGCGATTACTTTACGAGGCCAACCCCCTAGCACTCTTGGCGGAGCAGGCCGGCGGCCTGGCCACGGACGGCGAGCAAAGGATTCTGGAAAAGGTTCCAACGAAGCTGCACGAGCGAACGCCGCTGATCATCGGAAGCCGATCGAACGTTGAGAAAGTGATGTCTTTCCTATGACATCAAGTCTGGCTTGAACCGGTGTCCGGTTGAGTGACACGGTGACTGCGGAGGAAATCCATTTATGTGCTTGAACAGCTACGCCGGAAGCCTATAATCTAGTTTGACGATGGTGTGTGAGCGGTCACACTGGATTTCGACTACTCCGGGCGAGGGACGGTACACATGGCTGAATCTCCTCACGCAATCGATGCGGTATGCGAACCAACAGCACCTTCGACCTCATCGACCGACATCGGAAATAGACCTCTCGATCAGGTCCTAGAGGCCATCGAGCGCCGCGAGATCGAGGCGGCCCTTCGCCTGGCTAAAGGGCAAAGAACGCTGGCCGCACGACTCTTGAGGATTTCTCGAAGCCGTCTCTATCGGCGCATGGAATCGCTGGGGATCGATCTGCGCTCCCCTGCGCCGTCCGACGTGCCATGAGAGGGAACTCTTGAAAAGCGGCGGGGGCACGAGCGAGCTGGGCAGGTCGCCGAACGGGTCGCGGGAGTTACGAGCGGCGTCATCACGGGGGCTGCCCGTCCCCTTCCGAATCACCTGTTGCGATAATCTTTCCTTGCTCGCGACGCTTCCCGATGAACATTGCGACTTGATCTACGCCGACCCGCCGTTCAACTGCAACCGAACGCTCGGAGCTGCGAAGTCCGCGCGCTACACCTTTTCCGATCAACATGCCGGCTTGGAAGGCTATCTGGCGTTTCTTCGACCGCGCCTCGTTGAAATGCACCGCGTGCTTTCCGACACAGGAAGCCTCTATGTTCATTTGGACTGGCGCTCGAGCCATCATGTCCGAGTCCTGCTCGATGGGGTTTTCGGAAGCAATAATTTCCTCAACGAAATCATCTGGGCCTACCGCAGCGGCGGTCGCCCCGGACAATGGTTCGGGCGAAAGCACGACACGATTCTCTTCTACGCCAAGCACGCGGGCCGGCACACGTTCCATTGCCAACGCGGCGGCGCGTACCGCACCCAAGGCCTTCGCGGGCTAAACAACGGCGCCCCATACAAGAACACACAAAACGGCCGGCTTTATTTTGACCCGGCCGGCCCGGCGTTGAGCGATGTCTGGGACATTCCGTTCCTCTCCACCGTGTCCAAGCAGCGCACCGGCTATCCGACGCAAAAGCCCGTAGCGTTGCTCGAACGCATCGTGCGCGCCAGCTCGAACGAAGGCGATCTTGTCGGCGATTTTTTCTGCGGAAGCGGGACGACCTTGGCCGCGGCTCGCAACCTTGGCCGTCTCGCGATCGGTTGCGACATCAATCCGGACGCCGCGACGATTACGCGCGAACGCCTCGAATCCATTGATCGACACGAAGCACGACCCACACCGTGACGTCGGGCGGACGGTGTGTTGGCTCTCCAGGAAGCCTGTGCAAAAAATGCAGACACCATGTCACTTCTCTTGCGACGCCCCCAACTTGCGGGTTTGGATCACCGGCAACCACGCCGAAGGAAAACGTATCGCCAACGGACATTTTCGCGAGGCGGCTCGCCCGCGCGTGGGGAAGATCGACTGCGCGGTTATCGCCGCTCAAAGCACCGAAGAAGCAGCCTACTTCGCGGCCAAGGTGCAAGGGCGGCTAGTCGAACAAGGCAAGCTGTGGATCATACTCAACGATCCGGGCGAGCGTATTGATGCGGCTTGCGGCAAGGGGAGCGAGCTCGGCTCGGGTCTGGTCGTCCATGGATATCGATGGATCAAACCCATAACGCCTTGCCACGGGCTCGTTTGCATCGCTTTTGTGTACTCCACGCACCATGGGGCTGACAGTTGAACGCGCCGCCTTCAGCGAATCGCAAATCCTGATTGCAACCATCTGTCAGAAGATGTACACTACACGGCGGTGGCAGTTTTTCTCTTCTTTGCTCGGGCCAGGAGGAGGCACGTCAAGCCAACATAGCTTGTGCCCCACATCGCTATGCCCATCAGTGCCCCGTCGGCGTCCGTGCCCGCGAAGCAAGATCAACCGGTGTCGTGCACAGGAACATGAATGGGAGGACGCCCGATGAACAACCGTGCAATGTGCGGTCTTGCTCTTGTGTTTGTGGCCATGGCCCAATCGGCGGTCGCCGATGTTGTTTACGTCGATTCGAATGCCACAGGCGGGTCCCACAACGGGGCAAGCTGGTGCAGCGCGTATCTATCGCTAAGTGACGGACTTGGCGCCGCAACCGCCGGTACGACGATTCGAGTTGCAAACGGCAGCTACGCGCCCAACCCGGCCGGGCTGTCGGACCCGAGGACGGCGACGTTTGCGATGGCTGGCGGCGTGACGATTGAAGGCGGATACGCCGGGTGCGGCGCGCCCAACCCCAACGCCCGGGATGTTACGCTGTTTGAAACTATCCTCACAGGCGATCTCGCCGGCGACGATGGTCCAGCGTTCGCCAACTACGAGGAAAACGCTTTCCACGTGGTGACGGGCCAATTCGTCGATGAAACGGCCGTGCTCGACGGGGTGATCATCCAACATGGCCACGCCGACGGAACCGCCGCGCCGGCCACGTGCTTCGGCGGCCCCAACAACCTGATGAACTGCACGACCGACGCCAACTGCGCGGGCGCGCCCTGCGTCAGCCGCGACAGCATTGGCGCGGGCATGATCAACCTGACAGCCGGCCCGACGCTGCAGGCGTGCGTGATCCGCGACAACCTGGCAGCGTTTCAAGGTGCCGGAATGCAGAACAAGAGCGGCAATCCGGTCATGACGGGATGCACCTTCTCGGGCAACCGCGCTTTGGACAACGGTGGCGCGATGTACAACGGGCTCTCCAGCCCCATCGTGACGGACTGCCAGTTCCTGAACAACTCCGGGCAAAACTACGCGGGGGCGATCTGCAACCGCGACGGCAGCAACGGCACGTTCACCAATTGCACCTTCACCGGCAACACCGCCGCGGAACTCACGACCACGGGCGGCGGGGCCATTCTGAACGCTTCAAGCAGCCCGACCTTTACCGGGTGCACGTTTGACGCCAATGTTTCGATGCAGGGTTTCGGCGGCGGCATGTACAATAAGATGGGCTTCATCCCCGCCCTCGGCGGCAGCCATCCGACCTTGACCAACTGCACTTTTTCCAACAACGATGCCCTCAAGGGCGGCGGGATGTATTCCAAGGACGCCTCCAGCCCCACCTTGGTCGGTTGCACGTTCGAGGCAAATGAGGCTTTCGGCGCGCCCGACACCACGGAACGGCGCGGCGGGGGCATGTACAACAAGGACGGCGGCAGCCCCACGCTCACCGATTGCACGTTTACCGTGAACCATGCGTTTCACGGTTCCGGCGTCTACAACTCTGCCACAAATATGACGGTCACCAATTGCACGTTTTACCTTAACGTGGGCGCGACCGGCTGTGACATCAATCCGTTCAATTGTCCAGGCGGTGGCGGCATTTATTCGACCAATGGTACGACCCTGACCATCATCGACACACTGTTTTCATGGAACATGGTCAATCGAAAAGGCGGCACCTTTTACCTGGATCAAGGAAGCACGCTCACGATGGCCGGCTGCGCGATCGACAACAGCCATTCCTACTATGGAACGATGTACGTGAAGGCATCGACCGTGGATATTCGAGACTGCACATTCACCGACAACGGCGGCAATTGGGCCGGAGCCCTCTACATGACCAGCGGAAGCGTCGGGCGCATCGCGGCATGCACGTTTCTTTCCAACCAGGCCGGTTCAGGCCCCGGTGGGGCACTGAGGGTGGGTCCGGGCACCACGATGGATATCGTCAACTGCCGCTTTCTGGAAAACAGCGCGAGCTTCCTAACGGGCGGCGCGATCGATGCGTTTGGAGCCAACCTCACCGTCACAAATACGGTCTTTAACGGCAACTCGGCCAACACGGAGGGAGGGGCACTGTATCTTATTTCCAGCAACGGGCACGATCAGGTCACCGCACTCTCCAATTGCACCTTCGTAAACAATGCGGCACCGCTCGGGGCTTCCATTGCCCTATTTGACCCGTTTCCAACCAATGCCAATCTGCTTACCATGCAAAATGGCATCCTCCGGCCGATCAGCGACCAGCCCATCTGGTCGGACGGCGATCCACCCGTCATTTCGATCACCCACAGCAACGTCAAAGGTGGCTGGGCGGGTACGGGCAATATCGATCTGTCTCCCTTGTTTCTCGATGCCGACGGTCTTGACAACCTACCCGGCACGGCCGACGACAACCTGCGGCTTTCGCCGGATTCTCCATGTGTCCAAGCCGGTGAGAATGCCGCGCTGCCGCCAGATACGGCCGATCTTGACGGTGACGGGAACACGTCCGAACCCGTACCGTTTGACCTGGATGGAGCCGCTCGGATCGCCGCCATGACCGTCGACATGGGCGCCTACGAACAAAGCGATTGCAACGGCAACGGCATCCTCGACGTTCAGGAGATCGCCGACGGCACGAGCAACGATTGCAACAACAACCAGCTTCCGGACGAATGCGAACCGGATTGCAACGCCAACGGCACGGCCGACGCGTGCGAACTCGATTCGGACGGCGACGGGGCGATCGACGCGTGTGAT
>CAZYXP010000075.1:0-14710 GCA_964651325.1 uncultured Phycisphaeraceae bacterium | reverse complement strand
AGCTGCCGGATTCGATAGAGATTCCGACGATCACCGGGCGGATCGTTTCCGTTTCCACACAGGTCGAAAACGACGACGATTTTCACGTTCGTCAGTACGACCGCGTGCTGTTCAACCCAAAGAACGCGATACCGGTCGAATTCGACGCTGGAAACTGCCTGTTTGTGGTTCCCATTGAAGATGTCGTGGCCGTATTCCGCAAGACCTGACGACGCGGAGAAGGAAGAATCCGCAAAGTTTGAAATCGCCCGACGGTACCCCCATGCTCCATTTGCCCTCGTCCGCACTGATCGGCGTGATTCACCTGTCGCCACTGCCCGGAACGCCGAGGCATCAACTTCCCCTTGACGAGATTCTTAGCCGCGCGCTAGCCGATGCCCAATGCTTGGAAGCATGCGGCTTTGATGCCGCCATCATCGAGAATTATGGCGACGCGCCTTTTTCTGCTGGTCGAATCGAGCCGGCGAGTGTCGCGGCGATGGCCGTGGTGGCCCAGCAGGTGGTTGTCGAAACATCGCTCGCGGTGGGCGTCAACGCCCTGCGCAACGACGCCGAAGCGGCCATGGGGATTGCGGCTTCCGTCTCGGCGATGTTCATTCGAGTCAACGTACACTGCGGCGTTTATGCCACGGATCAGGGGATCGTCGAAGGGCAAGCGGATCGCACGCTTCGCTATCGCAAGCGGCTTGGGGCCAAAGTGGCCCTGTTTGCCGACGTCCACGTCAAACACGCGACGCCCATCGGCGAGCAAAATCTTGAATCTGCCGCGCAAGATACGGCCTATCGCGGGCTGGCCGACGCATTGATCGTGACGGGCACGGCCACGGGCGCTCCGGTGGACCCCGAGGATCTTCAACGCGTGCGCCAGGCCGTTCCCGATCGCCGCGTGTTTGTGGGAAGCGGCGCTACCGTGGACACCATCGGAGGGCTGCTGCGTGTTTGCAGTGGGGTCATCGTTGGATCGTCCATCAAAGTTGACGGCCGGCCTGAGCATCCCGTGGATCGTGAGCGGGCGAAGGCCTTTGTCGCCGCGGCGGGGCGGGGTTAGGCTCTGATGGACATGCCGATCATCCACCTCGCGGCGCCGGCGGGTTCCTGTCGATCCTTTCTGGCCGATCCGGACATTCAATCGATTGACGGGCTGATCGAGCTGGTTCAAGAGGGGATCGGTCCGGGCTATCGCGTGACGCTGAACCCGGTGCTGTTTGATGTTGACGAGCAGGACCAATCCTGCGGCCGTCGAGACGATGCGGAGCGGGCGGCTGATCTTGAGGCGGCGTTGGGCGACAATCGCACCGCCGCGATTGTGGTGGTCCGCGGGGGGGCGTGGCTGACCAGAATTCTACCTCGAATCGACTTCGATGTGTTGGAAGGCCGCACCCGGCCGGTGGCCTTGATCGGATTCAGCGAGATCACGACGCTGGTGAACATCGTGGCGGGCTATCCTATGGGGTTGGGCGTTTATGACATTTCGCCGGCGTTTTTTCCTTATAGCTTGCGTCACCACGCGCGAAGCTTGGAGTTTGATGGTCCGCTGGACGGCAAATCGCCGAAGGCGTGGGCTCGCTCCAAGTTCCCAGACGAGTTTCGCGGATTCTTTCGCGACGTGGTTTCGATGATTGAGGGGCGCGGGTCGTCGCGGCCGGTTACCATTAGCCTTCGTCAAGGGCACGTAGACGATGAGGCGGAGCTGGCGTTTGTCGGCGGGAATCTGTCCGTGTTTCCGGCGCTGTTGTGTCCGAGGTTCGACCGGTTTGCCAACCCGCGAGGTTGCTGGGTCGTGCTCGAAGACTTCAACGACCGCATGAGTCGTCATGACCGCTGGTTGGCACACCTGACGCTCTCCGGCTTCTGGGATCGGTGCGAAGGTATCTTGCTTGGCGACTTCCACGAAGGAACCTCGCCGCTAACCGAAGCGATGCTCGATCTGCTGACGTTTCACCTGCCCGCCGGATGGGACAAACCGGTGGCGGTGACCGACTCCATCGGCCACATCTGGCCCATGTCACCGCTTCCGCTACGCACCGGCCTGAAGGCCCGCCCGATCGGCGACAGTCGGTTCGAGTTGATTTGGCCGCAGGAAAGCGCTTCCCGGCGTCAGGATTGAGTCACACCATGTCCGGCCCCAGCTCGCCAAAGCGTCGGCAGTCGCCGCATCCTTCCTGGATTATCAGCCTGCCGATCGGCGGATTCGTCCGTCAGTCGGTGATCGGATCTCTTTTTGGGCGGACAAGCCGGCGGCATCGGGCGATGAGGCCGAGGCGACGGGGCATGTGGGGGGCTGTGAATTCTTTGCCGATCGCACGCCGCGGATCGCAAGCTCCCGACTCTACATAGTTTATGGCGTTTCCTGTCACCTGGGTAGGCGACGCACGGTTGGCACGCCGACTGGAAAAAAAGTCAGTGACACGCCTTGTCATTGGGTGGGAATGCTGGTAGAGTGCCTGCAACGTCAGAATGACGAGTGCGTCGGGTTAAAGCGTGGCGGGAACGATTATCCCGGTAGGCGAACGGAAACGGCCGTAGGGGAGATTGGAGAAATAGGTCATGGCAAATCAAATCGGTGCTAGTTCGGATTTCACGGAGACGCTAGCCATTCACGTGGCGCTTAAGGCCGCGGTCAAATCGAAGCAGTTTGATTCGAATCTTGCGGTCAAGAAAGCGGCCCAGAAGCTCTGCAAAGACATGGAAAGCGAGAAATCAATCTTTGGCCGACAGGTGAAGATGATCAAGCTGATGCAGCAGGGAGCCAGCGTCGCCGATCTCGGGCGAAAGCTGAAGACGTCTCGGCGCACGCTGTTCCGCTACCTCAACTACCTCGAGGACGCGGGCATTGACATCAAGCTGGAAAACAACAAGTACCACGTCAGCAAAGGCGTGACGAAAATGCTTCGAGCGTAACAGGCCCGCGAAGCGACGGTGTCAAGTCGCCGAGCGGCTTTAGCAAGCCCGCGAAGCGGCATCGGAGCAACGGCCCCTAGCGGGTTACGGTGCATTGGTACGGTGGGATAGGGGGCGGCGGCCATTGGCTGTCCGCCCCCTCATACATTCTTCGCTCGTCGCTGGAGTTTTCTTGCCGCCCTCGCGATCAAGTCCGGCAGCCCCTCGAACATGTCGCCCGCGTTCTCGGCCGATTGCGGCTTGGCCACTACGACGATATCCAGCCCCGCCGGAAAAAGTGATTTCTGAGTCCGGAACGCTTCGCGAATCCAACGACGCACGCGGTTGCGCCGAATGGCATTGCCCACCCGCCGGCCGACGCTGCGCCCCAATCGCGACCAGCCGAGTTCGTTGGCCGCGACGTAGACGACGAGTTGCCGGTTGGAAGACGTGCATTTCTCGGCAAACACCCGCGCAAAATCCACCCGCAGGCGCAACCGTTCGCGCCGTCGAAATCGCTGATCGTTTTGGTAGGGTGGCAGGGTCATGGTCGTGTAAGCATCTCCGGTCAGTTTTCTTGCGGGCTGTTTCCCAAGCTCCACAACGATGATCCCAACCTGAGCTGCGGGCTTCAGCCTGCGCGGCCGCGGGGTTGACCCGACAACCGCTACATAGAATATGAGCCCGCTCTAACGCCTGCCAACAACGCCTTCGGCGCGGCTGTTTTTCGCCCCTCGCGTCAGGAGCAGGATCAGCGAAGGCACGAGCACCGGTCGGACCACGAAGGTATCCAGCAAAATGCCCAACGCAAACGCCACAGCGAACTGCTTCATCACGATCAGAGAGGCGGAGAGCAAGGATGCGAACGTGGCCGCCATGATCAGTCCGCAACTGCTGACAACCTTGCCCGTCTTTCGCACCGCCCGTTCGACTGCCTGTTCCGGCGGGTGGGTCCGGCGCTCCTCTCGGATGCGCGTGGCGACCAGGATATTGTAATCCTGCCCCAGGCTCATGATGATGATAAACAGCAGAAAATCGATCTGCCAGTTTAGTCCGTCCAACCCGTACCAGATTCGAAACACGATCGCACTCGCGCCGTACGTCGCCAAATAGGTTAGCAGCGTCGCCCCGACTAGCACCAGCGATTGCGGAATCGACCGTATGATCGCGAGCAGAATCAGAAAGATCAAAACCGTCGCCCCGCCGGCCACGATGCGAAAATCGCGACGCCGCAGGTCACGCATGTCGCGATAGCTCGCCGTTTCGCCGCTGACGAGAATCGCCGGCGAGGCCCGGCCGGAATCGAGCCCGAGCCCGGATTCGCGCAGCGACTGGGCTGCCATGGCTTTGAGCCCCGGGATTTGATCCATCGCCTCGTCAGACCGCGCCGGCATCGCAAAGCCCAGGTCGATACGGACCACATGGCCGGACTGCCCGACGTAGGCGTTCCTCGCGAGTTTTTCCGTCAGATTCTGCAGCAGACTCGGTGTCTGTTGGGTGGTTGCCCCATGGCTACTCCGCTGACGTTCTGTGCCCAGCGGGTGGTGAAGATCTCTTTGATAAAGCAGGGGCATTTCGTGCGAGAGACGATCGTGGAGCCGATCGGCGAAGGATTTCATCTTGGCGAGGCCGTCCTCGTCGATAGAAAGCTCCGCCACATCGGCCATAAGCGACAGCTCGCTGACGCCGGATGTATGGAAGAATTTCTCTTGATAGAGCCTCGCGCCTCGAACCAGGGAGGTGTCGGCCGGCCATTCTTCCAACGCGTCGAAAAGCGGCTCCGCCCGCGCGCCGATCAGCGTAAACGGCGCCAGAAGCACGATCGTAGCCACCGAGCCGAATACGGGACGGCGCACCACAAACCGAGCAATGGCCGACCAGGCGCGGCTGTCTTCGTTTAGCGGGATGCCCCGGACCCGCGGCCAGAACAAGGCCTTGCCGACCAGCCGCAAGAGCGACGGAACCAGCGTCAAGACGGCGAACGTAGCGATGCAAATCGCGATTGCGATCGTCGGCCCGGATGTGTACAAATCGCGATTGCCCGCCAGGACCAGCACGGCCAGGGCGGCGGCGTTGGTGCCTGCGCTAGCAAGAATCGCGCCGCCGGTCTGCGCGAGCGAGGCTTCGACGGCGTCACTCATCCCCAAGCCTTCACCCCGTTTCTCGCGAAGGCGTGAAAACAGAAAAAGGCAATAATCAACGCCCGAACCCACGAGGATGACCACGATGAACATCTCGACCAGGGCGTTGATGGGCAGCCCCATCGTCGCCGCCCAGCCGAGCAGGCCCAGCACAAGCAGCAGCGACATGCCAATCGTCGCTAGGGGCAGCAGCATCGCGATGGGGCTTCTGTAGATCACCAGAAGAATCGCCATGACCGCCACGAACGCCCAGATCGTGGTGAGATCGACATCGCGCTTCGCGCTGGCGTCGAGCAATTCGCCGAGAATGGCCGTGCCCGTGGTTTCCACTTGCAACCCGGCATCAAAGCTGATCTCGCTGAGAATCCGCTTGATCTCGCGAACGCGGTTGACGCTGCTTTGCGTGAGCCGAGACGCGGGAAGATCGACAACGATCATTGCTGCGGTTTGGTCGCGGGTTTCGAGAATCGGTCGTAGGTGCGGCTGCAGGGCGGTCGCGTGTACGGTCCACTCGAGCCGCGAGGATTGGGCCACGAGCTGGCCGGCGAGCGCGTCGAGGTGGCTTCGATCGGAGTTGGTCAGGCCGCCATCGCGAAACGCGACGATCGCGGCGGTCGCCAATGGCGCGCGCCCGGGAAACTCTTGGCGTAGCAGCGCCTGCGCTTGGACCGATGGGCTGGAGGCCGGGAGAAACCCCGTGTCGTCGTCGGCCAGCAGGTTCGACACCCGCGGCGCTGGCAGCCAGATGGCCAGCGCCACCACGGGCCAGCCAATCACCCACACCCAATACGTTCTGGAGACAAACCTTGCCCAGCGCTTCATCATCGATCTTGATTGTCAGAAATCACGCCGCGTGGACTCCCACCGCATGCTCGCCGCTCGTGTGCTTCCTTGGTGGCCGGAAGCGTTAATGCCTGGGTACCCTTTGGTCCGGTGGGTTGGCACTCATATCGGACGTCGCCGCCGCTCGGCGGGCATCCTACTCGAAGCGGATCATCCGATCCAATCGAGCCCAAAATCTGCGCCGGTCTTGCCCGTGGGCGCGGTTTCGTCCCGTAATGTGTGGGGTCCGGGCCCTAACGATCCACGGCGTTTAGCCGGCGTGGCGGTTGTCCGACGTATGGACTGGTGGTTTGTATTCATGGTGGATCGAAGTGTTCAGGAAAACCAAGCGATTACGTCGGCCGAGGCAGTGGGAGCCATCGCAGCCGCCGCCGTCTCCGGAACCCCGATCGTACTTCATTCCCCGCCAGGGAGTGCTCGAAAGGGTAACCGCGGCCGGGCGAATGGCGCGGCGATGGCTTCGCAGTGAGCTGGAACTCCTGCGCCGCATCGGAGTTTGCCTGAAGCGCAACCAGGCGGAACCCACTTCAACGTTGCTGGAGAAATACAGCGATTTCGACCGCCTGGAGTTGGCCACCATAGCCCGCGATGCGAAGGATCCGATCGTGGGGGAAATGATAGATGTATTTGATCGAGAACTAGGCGGAGTTCGAAAGGAAATCATGATGTCGGCCATCGATGACGAAGCCCAGAAGATCGCGCAAGAAGTCCTGGAAAGCGGCGTGGCGGCCCTGACGGATGACCATCCACCGACGGACAATCCAGCGGCGGCTGAGGCGCCGACAGGCGAGCCGGCGACGGATGAGCCAACGATCGGCGAGGCCGCTACGGATGAGGCCCCGACGGACGCCGACGATTCGATCGCGGCGGTTGAATCCGCGCTCGCCGCCGCCGAGGCCGACTTGGCCGATGCCGTGGGCATTCTTCAGGACGCCAGCGACGACGTGGACATGGTGGCCGCCGCGTGCGATGCCAACGCCGAACCCAAGTCGGACGGAGCCGTAGCGTCCTCTTCTGACGAAACTGCGGCCGCCGAAACCCCGGTTCCTGAGACCCCGGTCCTTGAGACGCCAGCCGCCGATTCTGCCGCCGTTGACGCGGCCGCTGCGGAGTCCGCGACCGTGGATGCCGAATCAGCGGATCCCCATGCAGAGGTGATCCCCGATATGCAGGAGTCGGCACCGACCGAGCCCGAGGCTCCGATCGACAGCCAAGATCAAGATGAGGCGATCAGCGATTCCGGCGCATGCCCTGCGGAGGGTTCGGATGTCGCAGGCGACGCGCCGGGCGACAGCGTGGCAGAAGTCGAGACGGCCACCGGCGACGAGCAGGACGTCGCAGACCAAGCAGACGAGACGGGCGAGTCTCCCGATGCAACCGAGCCGAGTGACAACATAGAATGCGAGCCTGTGGCGACGGATCAAACCGAAGCTGAACCCGAGGTGATGGAGCAAACCGACGAACAGGTCGAGCCCGCGCCTGACGCGCCGGCGATGCCTTCTCCGGAAAGCATCACGTCCGACAGTGTCGCGTCGGAAGACGTCACGCCGGAACCGACTCCGCCGGAAATGGGCATGCCGGACGTCGACACGGTCGAGGCTGCGAGCGCCGATCCTTCAGAGGTTCAAGCGTCCGAGGTCGCTGAATCGGCAGGCCCCGCTGCAACGGACGCTTCTGCGACAGCGGTCGCGGCCTCCGCGCCGATGCAGCCGGCCGCAACGCCTGTGGCCGCGGCTCCTGCCGCTGAAGCACCTGCCGCCGCCGCGTCTTCAGTCGCCATGCCGGATTCCATCGCGAGCGATCCCACGCCTGAGCGGGCGAATCAGGCGGTGTTGGAAATCGAGGCGGGGATTCGCAAGCTGACCGCCTTGCTCAGTAACGAGGTGAGCGATCAATGGAAGCAGGCCAGCGACGCGATGAGCGAAGTGATGGGCGCCAAGCAATCCATTGATGAATCTCTCGCCCAGGCGCAGGCAGCGTTGACGGAATTGAGCCGAGTTCAGGACGAAGCCGGCATCGCACGCAGCGAGGCCGACGTGGCCCGTCGAGAGGCGAGGCTCTTCCGGCAAGACGCCGAGCTCGCCAAGCAGCGTTGCGATTTCAGCGCCAAAGCCGCGGAACTAGCCGCCGACCAGGTAGCCGCCGAAGCCCAAGCTGCCGCGAAAATGTCCCGCGAGGTATTCCCCCAGCCCGCGTGATCCGCCTGACGCGCGTGACTTGCGGGGTCTTGTTCACCGGCGCACCGGGCTCGTATGTAGCCCAGCCGCCCTCGGCTGGGGAGGGCGAGATAGCCGTTGGCTCCTCTGGATCACACCCGAGGGCGGGTGTGCTACAGGTTGCGCGTCCACGAGCCGCGGGCTTCAGCCCGCGCGGTGCTCCAAACGAGCCAACGCATCGCCTCGCCAGCCCTGCCGATCCCACTGCTTCCCCCTCATCCGCCTCCGCTTTTTTTCCCTCTTCTTGGTGCCTTGGAGTCTTGGTGGTTAATATTCCCGACCACAACCGCCCTACGGCAATCCGGTACACGCCCGCTGAAAACCACCGAGATCGATAACGTCCCCGTCTCCTTCAAGATCGCCGACATCGGCCGGCACGGCCGCCCCATCTGTGTTCGCAAACGCCATGCTCGAAAGGACCATGCTCGCAAGGGTCAGGATGGCAACGGTGGGGCTCGCCATGACAGCGACGGGTGTCCGCAGGCTAGCGCCAGCGGCTCTGATCGGCGCACCTGCTAATGGCTGATAGCTGACGACTAACAGCTGATCGCTCCCCACGTCAGCTTGACGCGGGCCTGTGAGAATGTTATGAACCCCACCTTGTGGCGCGGGAATTGACTCATGTCCCACTAATGGAACGGAGGCCGAATGGAACTTCCCCGACGCGATGGGCCGGATACCTTTTTGCCTGACGGCGCGTTTACCCAGGCGCTTGCCGATTTGCGTGCGTGCCCCGGACTCCGGTCGCTTCGCATTGCGATCGTCTACGCGTTCGATTTCAGAACGCGCATGCTCCCTTATTGGTATGCGGACAAGCGCATGGCGCCTTGTTCGGTGCGCACGTTGGGCGACGCGCTGCACGCTTGCGGGCTGGAGCATCTCCGGATCGTGCTGCAGCAGTGGAACCCGCGATTCAAGCCAAGCCAGGCCATCCTTCATGGTGAGCCGATCGATGTGCTGATGGTTTCGGCCATGCAGGTTCACGCCGAGCCCGCTTGCGATTTAATTCGCGATGCGCATCGCCTCGGTGAAACGCGTCCGCTGATTCTTGCCGGCGGCCCCAAGGCGATTTACGAGCCGACCGACTTCCTCGAATTGGGCGATCGGCCCGGCATTGGCGCTGATTGCGTCGTTACGGGCGAGGCCTATGTGCTGCTTGATCTGCTCAAAACGCTCGTTCGGCACGGATTGGACCAACCCGATGCCAAGCCCGGCCGTGCGCGAGCCGCGTTTGTCCGCGCCAGGGATTGCGGCGATGTCGACGCGGTTGCCGGCCTTGTCTACATGGATCCGGCGTCCACGCCTGAACAGCCGCGCGCCGTCAACACGGGCGTGCAGCGCTTGTTGCAAAACCTTGATGAATTGCCCATGCCGAATGCGGGCTACCGCCTGCTCGAGCGGCCGCATCGTCGCGCGACGCTTGCGGCGCGGCCTTGCCCGGCTGAGAAGGTCGGCAAAATATCGCTGATTTCATCCGTTATTTCGACGCACGGCTGCAAATTCAATTGCGGCTATTGCCCCATTCCCGCGGTCAATCAGCGCACCTGGCGCTACAAGAGCCCCAAGCGGCTGGCCGAGGAAATCAAGCACATTCACGAGACGTTCGGCATCGAAGAGTTCTTCAGCACCGACGACAACTTCTTCAACAGCCGCGACACTGTCGTGGCCTTGATGACGGCCATGGCCGATGCCCGACTTTCCGACGGATCGCCGCTAGGCGAGGCCATCCGGTTTTATACCGAGGCCACCGAATTCGACGTCGTTAAGAACATCGACATTTTGCCGTTGTGCAAACGCGGCGGCATGAGCGCCATCTGGTTCGGGATAGAGGATCTTTCCGCCGAGCTGATCAACAAGGGGCAAACCGGGCAGAAGACCGAAACGCTATTCGCGACGCTCAACGACATTGGGATCGAGCCCATGGCGATGATGATGCACAGCGACGATCAACCGGTCCACGCGGCCAAGGGCGACATGCGCGGCCTGCTAAATCAGGCGCGTTTTCTGTTTAACAACGGAGCCGTTTCCTATCAGTGTACGAATCTTTCGCCCGCGGTCGGCACGCGATCGTTTGAGGAAATGGCCGACGATGGGCTGATCTATCATAAGGTGGCGGGCGATCTTGTGCCCCAGGCGTTTTTGGACGGCAACCACGTGGTCGCGTCCAAGACCGAGGCCCCGTGGAAGCACCAGATGCACGTGCTTCGTGCCTATGCGACGTTCTACAACCCGATCAACACCGCGCGCGTGATCCTGAATTGGCGCAACAGTTCGCTATCCGCCAAGAAGCTGCTTTTTCAGATCATTGGGCAGATCGGCCTTGTGATGACCGCGCCGCGGCTGTGGTTGTGGTCGCGCAAGCTCAAGCAAGGCCCGATTCAGCCGTGGAAGGGCCAGGTCCCCGCGCGCATCCCCATGGTGGACGCAAGCTCCAAGTGCGAAACGCAATGGGCGATTGGGCACCGGCCGAGCGAGTATCTCCCGCAGCCGGCTGGCGAATCGGATAAGGCTGCATCGCCGGCGCACACTGCCACGGTTGCCCCGTCGGGAAGCCACGCGCGAAAGCCGGATTTGTCGCTGTCGATTTTGCCGTCGTGATTGCATGAATTAGCAGAGCATTCCAATGGGAGCGCGGCGCGAACTCAGAGCCGCTGGCGCTAGCCTGCGGACCTTCCGCGGCGAAATGTCACAGGGCTAGCGCCCGGTGCTCTGAAAAACGCCTGCAGCAAGACCCAGCCGAGGGCGGCCGGGCTACAAGGCCGTTGAGGGGCGTCAAGGTACCCGGTCGATCAATCCCCACAATCATGGATGGCGATTCGCCGGCAATTGCAGGAAGACAGGGCGCAGGAGATTGAACTTGCCGGTTTCAATCCAGGGTGGTTCGCTTGGGCGATGGTTCGAGCAGTTGTGTCGAATCCGGCATGAATCGCTTCGTGAGGTGGTGGTGGCGAACGGCAAGCGTATGTCGTCTCGGACGTTGCCAGATCGAGGCGGAGTCTACGCTTTTTGGTGGGTCAACGGGCAGAACTTGCTTTCTACCGATGCCTGCAATCGGTTGATGTCGCTAAAGGGTTCGGGCGGGCGCCGCGTAACGCTAGAGATTGACGATGCCTGGCTGGGCTTGCCAACAGAGCTACCGATACCGATTTATGTCGGAAAGACGGCCAAGAGTATCCAGAAGCGAGTCGGCCAGCATCTCACGCTCGGCAAGGAACGCCTTTTACCCTTGGGCAAGAACATCCACAAGGCCAAGGCGCCCACGACATCCTGTCAATTGCGCGCGGGCGTGGAGCACCTTTTTCCCCGAGCGCGTGATACGCGATCGCTGGTGCTTGACCATGTGGGCTTTTCCTTTGTTGAACTGCACGGCGACCTACATGCGGCCAATCGCTTCTATCTCGAAGATATGGCCATCGGAGCGATGAGGCCTTGCCTGAACGTGGACATCGAGCGCTGACGTGATAGTGTTTCACTGCAAGACCCAGCCGAGGGCGGCCGGGCTATAGGGTCTTGGTTCATCCCCGGAGGCATCCGATGCGGTACCTGCTCAAGCAAAAAATGTTCTCGCTGGGCCATGATTTCACGATCCAGGATGACGCCGGCAACGCCGCGTTTGTCGTTGACGGCAAGGCTTTTTCCTTAGGCCAGAAGTTCTCATTTCAAGACACCGACGGCCACGAGCTTCTCTTCGTCCGACAGCGTTACTTCGCCTGGCGGCCCACCTACCTGATCTTCCGCGAGGGAAAGCGCGTTGCGGCGGTGACGCGGAAGCCGTTTACGTTCTTTCGTACCGTCTTCTTTGTGAACCCGGTCGAGGGTCGGCGGATCGTCGTGGAGGGGGCGATGTGGGAGCACGAGTACGACTTCAAGCGACAGCGAGCCACGATCGCCACGGTTTCCAGAAAGTGGTTTTCTTGGTCAGACACGTACGGCGTCGAGATTGCAGACGATGAGGACCACCCGCTTTTGCTCTCCGTGGCTGTAATTCTCGATCTGATGTGTGAGAGTAAACGGTAGCACGCGGGGCATAAAGGCTATTCAGCCATGGAAATAGGGTGATTTCGCGCTGTAGCACAGCGGCCCTCCGCTGTGTGTGCAGCCAGCCGGCCATCCGCCGTGGCCGGGAGACCATCGCCCCCCCCCCATGTCCAATAGGGCATGATGCCATGAAAGAGGGCCACCTGCCGCCGGCGCCAGCCTGCTGACCACGCACGGTAGGATGTCACCGGGCTTGCGCCCGATGCTCTGATAGGCGCTCCTTTTTCAACGGCGGTGTTTGAGGTAGCATGCGACCTTGCGTCAGGTGCTCGTGAATCGTGTTTTCTCGGAGACGTGTACTCGAGCGTACCCAGCCGAGGGCGGCTGGGCTACATGGCGTCGGTTGCCCGGTCGCGGGCCATCGACCTGGACCCGAACTTAAGCATTGGAGACTAGCCGTGCCGGACAGCCACGCGCCGGATTTTTATTCGATCGACTCCCTGCTCTCGGAAGATGAGCGGCAAGTGCGCGACACCGTCGGCCGGTTTGTCGACGATCGCATCTTGCCGATCATTACCGACTGTTTCGAGCAAGAACGTTTTCCCACGGAACTTGTGCCCGAGATGGCCGAGCTGGGCTTGTTCGGCCCAACGCTTGAAGACTACGGTTGCGCCGGGTTGAACAGCGTTTGCTACGGGTTGATCATGCAGGAACTCGAACGCGGCGACAGCGGCGTGCGTAGTTTCGTGTCCGTGCAAAGCGGCCTGTGCATGTACCCCATCCACCGCTACGGCACCGACGAGCAGAAGCAGCGATGGTTGCCGGCCATGGCCAAGGGGGCGGCCATCGGGTGTTTCGGCCTTACCGAGCCGGACGGCGGAAGCGATCCGGGCACCATGAAAACCTTCGCCAAACGCGACGGCGACGATTGGGTGCTCAGCGGCGCAAAGATGTGGATTACCAGCGGCACCGTCGC
This sequence comes from uncultured Phycisphaeraceae bacterium, assembly GCA_964651325.1. Lineage (GTDB taxonomy): Bacteria > Planctomycetota > Phycisphaerae > UBA1845 > UBA1845 > JADFOB01. The sequence goes on along the minus strand of CAZYXP010000075.1, from coordinate 1,676 downwards.
GGATGTGGCCGTCGTCTGGGCGAACACCGACGACGGCGTCCGGGGCTTCCTTGTCGAAAAGGGCACGTCGGGCTTTTCTGCGAGGGACATCGCGCACAAGTTTTCCCTGCGCGCCTCGGTGACGAGCGAGCTTTTCTTCGAGAATTGCCGTATTCCGGCCGAAAACCAGTTGCCAGGGGCGGTCGGGCTCAGCGGGCCGCTTTCGTGTCTGACGCAGGCACGCTTTGGCATCGCGTGGGGCGCGATCGGGGCGGCCATGGCCTGTTATCGCGAGGTGGTGGCGTTCGCCAAGGAGCGCGTGTTGTTCGGCGCCCCCTTAGCCCACAAGCAGGCGGTGCAACTTCGGCTCGCGGACATGCTTCGCCGGATCACCACCGCCCAGTTGCTCGCATTGCAACTCGGGCGGATCAAAGACTTAGGCAACATGCACCACACCCAGGTTTCGATGGCCAAGTGGAATAACGTGCGCATGGCCTTGGACGTGGCACGCGACGCCCGCGACCTGCTCGGCGCCGGCGGCATCAGCATCGAATGCAGCCCCATCCGCCACATGCTCAACCTGGAAAGTGTGATCACCTACGAGGGCACCGAATCGATCCATCAGTTGATCGTCGGGCGCGAGATCACAGGCCACGCGGCATTCTAGCTGTCAGCCGTCAGCCATAAGACGGACGGTGGGCGGGGGATGCGCGTTTTTCCGGTTGATAGCTGACAGCGGACGGCTGACAGCTTCCCCTACACGTTCTTACAAGCGTTTTCGCTGCCCCTTATGAAAATCCGTAGAGATTCAAATAGGCACTGGACGCCCCACGGTGTAGACTTAATCCGGTGGGGCAGCGTGCCCCGTACGCGCAGCATGTCACAGTTGGTGGAGAAGCTGGCCGAAGAACAGGTGTTCCCATGATGGTCCTGATAGAGCAAATTCCAGCGGTCGCTTTGCCCGGCGTGGTTACGCTCTACTGGATTTGCGCCGTTTTCGGCGGCGGCTTGCTGGTCATTTCGACCGTGTTCGGGGGCCATGGTAGTGACGTTGGCGATGTCGACCTCGATCTCGATGTGGATCTTGATGCCGATTTCGACTTCGATGCCGGTGCGTCCATGGACGTCGATATGTCGCTGGATGCTGATGCGATCGTAAACGCCGATTTTTCTGGGGATACGGACATCGACGCAGATTTTTCCCCGGAGCCCGCAGCCGAAATCGATGGGCTCGACCATGCCGGCGGCGAGGGTGCCATGGATTTGGCCTCGTGGTTCTCCGTTCGATTTGTCATCTACTTCATGGCAGCTTTCGGCTTTGTAGGCGCCGTGCTAACGCACATGTCGGATCATTCCGACGTCGCGGTTCTGGCGTGGGCTATGGGTTCCGGATTGGTCGTTGGCCAGGGCGTGCACCAGTTGTTTCGACGGTTAAGGAAAACGTCGGGTAACAGCGCGCTGACAAGCAAGGATTTTCTTGGCAAGATCGGACGCGTGACCGTTGCGATTAAGCCCAAGCGCAAGGGTGAAATCTCGCTGACTGCGGGGCGCGGTGAGCGGTACGTTCCCGCCGCGGCCAGGCACGAAAACCGCAGCTTCGAGTCCGGCGAACGCGTGGCGGTGATCGGGTACATCGGGGGCGTCGCCGAAGTGATTTCACAAAAGGAATTCGAGTTTCTAAACGATCGTGAGGAAGG
>CAZYXP010000074.1:0-14788 GCA_964651325.1 uncultured Phycisphaeraceae bacterium | reverse complement strand
ACTACTGTTTTGCGCGTGCGAATACCGCGAAACGGTGCGTCAAGATGCGTCAAAACGCGACGATTTACGAATCGCAACAATCACGCTAGACTGCTGCAAGCAAAGGACTTCCGCGGTTTCGGTATAGAAAACGAAGCTGTTCTTCCAAGCTGAATGTTGGGCGTTCGAGTCGCCCGCTGTTTCATGTCACGGGTTCAAGGGGCCCGAGGTGGGGTCCTTTGGGGCCTTCTCACGTCTTTGCATGGGGACGCAGGCCGGTGCATTGGGATGCAGTAACTCGCACGGAGATTTCGCGAAGGGAGTTCGGGGCGGCTGTGAAATCTTTCGGGGCGGCTGGCCTCACCATAACGGGCCCTTACGCGAGACGTCTGCGGATGAATAAGCCAAAGTGCAAGGGCGATGCAGGTTGGCGCATCCTGATGGGATCCGTACAGGTAAATAGCGGGTAAGTCGAAGGGTAAGCGTGCTTGGTCAATCTCAGACGTCCGATTCCAGCGACGACCGAATACGTTGGCGTCAAACTGCACAAATTACTGGATTGAAACCACCTCTGCGCAGTGCCAGGCATCGGTGCGCGACACCATCTGACTCCATGGCTGGGCAGCAGCCACTTGATCGGGCAATCCCCGAGAAGCTTTTTCTGATGGGGCGGTCGTAGTGTCAGTATCGAGCCGTGCTCCCCTTCTTTTCCGGCTAGCCCGGCAGCGCGGCCCCACATTTTTCAGGGCGTTCGCATGTCGGCGAGGGTCGAGCCCGAGTCTGTGCGAGCGCGCGCGGCCTGGTGCCTCTCGACCGGTCGCGGTGGTCTCGGCACCTGCTGGAGCGAGCGCGACCCTACCTGCAACGGTGCGACCTGGCGCGCAGCGGGTGCCAGTGGCGATCGCGCGTTCATCGAGTTGGGTGGCGACCGTCGCTATCTCGGGGCGTTCGGATCGAACGAGCCATGAGAGGCATACGCTCGGTTACACTGCGAGTGTGCGGCAAGCCATGGCCGCGTGGCGACCAACACGGATCAAATCACCATCACTGAGGTGGTGGCAAGTCTTGGAAACATGTTGAAGGCTGCAATCTGAATCCGAACGGCGCTGCGACAAGTGTGCTCGATTGCAACCGGCAGGCACGCAGAACGAACAACGGTCATTGGACTCAATGGCGTGGGGAGGAGCAAGTCAAAGACGCTTCCTCAAAAAGACGGTCTTGTGGGTTGGGCCGATGCCGACGCGGTTCAGAAACGGGCGAGGCGGTTTGGGTGACACACCAGGCGGTCTTGAGGCGCCTTCGCCCCCACCGAGGCGAGGGGGGCCATTTCAAATACATTCCAAGGGTTCCGCTCCGCTCCACCAGTGGTTGCAGACCAGCGCCCCTGCCGGGGCCAAACGACGCTTCGCCCGTACGGTCGAAGACCGTTCGTTGATAGAATGGCAATCCATTCATGGGCCAGTGAATGCAACTTGGAATTCGGCGTAATCGGCTAGGTCTACGTCGTTGTCGGGCGCGGCGTCAAATGTTTGGCAGCATGGCGACAAGAGTGCCGGAGTCGGACCACCTAGGCAATCCGAGAATTCAGCGTAATCGAATAGCGTCACTTCCCCGAGTTGGCACGTCCCCGCGCCGTCGCAGACGTCGAGGCTCAAGCACGTTCCGGCGCCTGACGATCCGCAGGCATCACCTGCGGGCCGAAGGCTCCACGCATTGGTTGCCGTAGCCGGGTCGCAGGTTTCGCAGTCGTTTGCGGGATTGTCATCTCCTTGAGACGCGCAAACGCCACCAATCATGCACGAACCCGCCTGGAGCGGATTCTGACAGATTCCAAAAAGGGTGGAGCAAGTGTCTTGCGTGCAGGGGATGCCGTCATCGCAGTCGGCGTTGGTTCCACATCGAATCGTAATGTCCGCGGGAAACAGAGTAAGCGGTCCCACGGGATTCCCGCCCTGATCTCTGACCAAGGTCTGTGTGTCGTCCGGATCTAAGCCAAGGTGGAACGTCCCCAAACCAAGCGGAACATGTACCGCAAGGGTCGCTCCGTACACCGGGATTCCGCTATCGACGGCGCCACCGCCACCCAAAGCCACGGCACCACAGACAAAGTGACCCAGCGTTCCGTCCGGGCATGGTGCGTTGTTTTGGCAAGCTGGAATGATGCTGTCACCGAACAAGACGAAGTCCGGTCTGCTCGTATCGATTCCCAAACAAAAATCATTGAACCCGCCCGGCGCGTCAAAACATAGCTGTGACAGCGCGGAAAGCGCCAAGCCTGAGACGGGATCGGAAAACGTCGCACAATCCAGCGCGCCCTGATACGCCGCAACTCGGATGCCTGCTTGATCGGGGTCCCAGTCGGAAAGAAACAGCTCAATCGAAACGTCCTGGTTGCCGCGGTTCAAGATGATCTGACGGGGGCCTGCCACAAACCAGTCACAGGTTGAGGGATCTTGTCCGGGCGACGCGCATTCGATACCGCTGGCCCGAACCGGGACAAACGTCATCGTAGCCCCCGGGCGCGCTAGGGTAGTTTGCGGATAGACCGACGGCGCGGCCAGCGCGCCTGCCAAAACTAGAGACGCGACCCATTTATTGGTGATTCGTCGTGAAACCATACGGATTCCTCCCATCTGATTACATTGCGGGCCATGCTCCAATGGGCGGCCTGCTTGCTTCCCCGAATTGACCCCCCAGGCTAGCGACCAAACGACCGCGCTGTTGGACTCTATTGATCGCGAATGGGCAAGTCAACTGAGCATTCCTCCCAATATTCGGTTTTGGGACCATGGAAAACCCGCGTCGGGCAGCATCAGGCTGGGGGCCGATAATACGGCTTGTGCGGAGGTCGAGGCGCATTGGCGCGGTCGCCCTCTTCGTGGGTTTGCTGGTTCGGGTGGCCGCGCGGGCTGAAGCCCGCAGCTCGGGGGGCTCATCATATGTAGCCCAGCCGCCCTCGGCTGGGTTGTCGCCGAGCCACAGCGGAGGGCCACTGTGCTACACGGGCAGAGCTACACGGGCTGTGCTACACGGGGTGCGCCATCATGTCAGCGTTGGCACGAGCCTACGCATCCTTCACGGCAGCGATGAGGTCCATGAACGTTTTCTTGCCGTCTCCAAAGAGCATCAAGGTATGGTCCATCGCGAACAGCGGGTTGGGGATGCCCGCGAATCCAGGGCTGAGGCTCCGTTTGATAACAATTACCGTGCGACACTTGTCCACCTCAATAATCGGCATGCCGGCAATAGGCGAGCCTGGGTCCGTCTTGGCCACGGGATTCACGACGTCGTTGGCGCCGATGACCAACGCCACGTCCACGGTGTCGAGCGTGGGGTTGATGGCGTCCATCTCGAGGAGCTTGTCGTAGGGCACGTCCGCCTCTGCGAGCAAGACGTTCATGTGGCCTGGCATGCGACCGGCGACGGGATGAATCGCGAATTCGACGTTGGTGCCGTTGGCCTCAAGCAGATTGGCCAGATCGCGCACGGCGTGCTGTGCCTGGGACACCGCCATGCCGTAGCCGGGAACAATCACCACCCGCTGCGCGCCGTCGAACAACATGGCGACCTCTTCGGCGGAGGTGGATTTGACCTTACCTCCATACACGTCATCCGCCGAGGGGGCAGATGAGCTGGCACCGAGTCGGGCAAAAATGACGTTGGCCAAGGAGCGATTCATGGCCTTGCACATGATGCTCGTCAGAATCAATCCCGACGCGCCCACGAGCGATCCGGCCACGATCAGCACGTTGTTGTTGATGACGAATCCCGTGGCGCAGGCCGCCAGTCCGGAATAGGAGTTTAGCAAGGCGATGACGACGGGCATGTCGGCGCCGCCGATGGGGATCGTGATCAACACGCCCAAGACGCTCGCCACGATCACCAAGAGCCAAAACCATGTGTTCGAGGCTGGATTCAAGACGAGCGCGATGCACAACCCGATCCCGATCAGCGCGAGGAGTATGTTGATCCCATGGCGTCCGGGAATCAGCAGCGAGTTACTCAGCCAGTATTTCTTGCCGCTGATGGTGACCTTGAACTCGGCCAGCTTCGCAAACGCGACCATGCTGCCCGTGAGCGTGACGGCCCCGATCAGCCCCGAGGCCGCCACCGCGATGAGAGATTGAAGATCCACCGGCGCGTTCTTTTTGAGTAGCTCCGCCCCGGCGACCAGGAACGACGCCCCACCACCGAATCCGTTGAATACCGCCACCATTTGCGGCATACCGGTCATGGGCACGCGAAGCGCCATGTACGCCCCAACGGCCGACCCCACAACCACGCCGGCGAGAATCCAGCCCCAGGATGCGATGTGACCGAAGGCCAACGTCGCCACGACCGCGATGAGCATCGCCACCGAGCCGGTGAGGTTGCCACGAACCGCGGTGCGCGGATGGGTTAGCCCTTTCAGGCCACGAATGAACAAGATACTCGCGACAAGATATGCCGCGTTTTCTGCGAATACTGCGGTAGCCGAATCCACGGATTGCGCCCTTCCTACTTCTTGCGAAACATGGCCAACATGCGATGGGAAACTAAGAAGCCGCCCACGGCGTTCATCGCGGCGAGGGCGACCGCAATCATCGCCAGCACACTAGCCAGCGTCCCCTCTCCCCGGCCAGCCGCCGCCAACGCGCCGACGATGGTGATGCCGGAAATGGCATTCGAGCCAGACATCAACGGCGTATGCAACGTCGGCGGAACCTTCGTGATGATCTCGAACCCGACGAAGATCGCCAGGACGAAAATCGTGAGCAAACTGATCAGATCCGTCGCTTGGGCGGCTTCAACAACTTCCATGGTGCATGTCCTTGAACATTATTGCCTACCACTAGTGCTCCGACACACGCGATTGATTGCGTGCCGTGGCAATGGGTGCCATGGGCAAGCGCTAGCTTGCCCGTGATCCTTCCCAGCAAGAGCACGGGCAAACGAGTTTGCCCATGCCACGCGGTCGAGCGGGCGCGACCCGCGCATGGCGTCGCGTTATTGAGCCTTCCGCCGGTCCGTGAGGCCGCGCGGGCTAAAGCCCGCGGCTCAGGGAAGATGCCCGCGGCTCAGGGGACGTCGCCCGCGGCACGGCGAAAATGCCCGCGGTTGGGGCGTCAACCTGCCCCGGTTTTTGCGCTGAGCATGGCCTTGACCCGCTCGTGAATCACATCGCCGCCGCGCGTTACCAAGGTCCCGCTGTGGACCTCGTTCTCCATATCGACCTTAAGCTTGCCGTCCACGCTGATTTCCTTCAAGAACGTCAGCACGTTCTTGGAAAACATTTGGCTGGCGTGAAACGGGACCGTGCTTGGCAAATTCGTCGGCCCGTGGATCGTGACATCGTGTTCCACAACGACTTGATCCGCTTGCGTCAGCTCGCAGTTGCCGCCGCGCTCGGCCGCCAGATCCACGATCACCGAGCCGGGCATCATCGCCTCGACCATCTCCTTGGTCACCAAAACCGGAGATTTCTTGCCCGGTATGGCTGCGGTTGTAATTACGACGTGCGATTCCTTGCACACCGACATCATTAGCTCGCGCTGCTTGGAAAGAAATGCCTCGCCCATCTCCTTGGCATAGCCGCCCTTGTCTTCCGCCCCCTCGGCTTCAAGCTCCATTTCGACGAATTTAGCGCCGAGGCTCTCGATCTGCTCCTTGACCGCCGCACGCACATCGTAAGCCTTGACCACCGCGCCGAGCCGCTTGGCCGTGGCAATCGCCTGCAAACCCGCGACGCCGGCCCCTATGATTAGCACGTGGGCCGGAGTAACCGTCCCCGCCGCAGTCATGAACATCGGAAACATCCGCGGCGAACTCTCCGCCGCGACAAGCACCGCTTTATATCCTGCCACCGTGGCCATGGACGAAAGCACATCCATGCTCTGAGCCCGCGTGATGCGTGGCATCAGCTCGAGCGAAAATGCGGTGACGCCCTTGGCTGCCAAGTCCGTAATCTGCTCTGGCGATCCAAGCGGATCCAACGTGGCGGCGAGCGCCTGGTCCTTCTTGAACAGAGCCAGGTCGGCCTTGCCTTCGGTTGGGTTGGCACCGGCCGCGCGGATCTGAAACAGCAACTCGGCCTGGGCGAACACCTCCGCTCGATCCGCAGCCACCGTCGCCCCTTTGTCCCGGTATTGTTGATCGGGAAACCCGGCCGCCGCGCCGGCCCCGGGTTCGATCGAAACTTCGTGGCCCGCTTTGATCATCGCCGCCGCGGAGTCCGGAATGACGGCCACGCGCCGTTCGCCGGGGAAGGATTCCTTCGGTACGCCTATTCTCATAGCCCACTTCCCGTTCGCTGAATCATTGACTACATCAACCCGCGTGCCGCGCCTTCAGGGTCCAACCGCCCCAAAGGACCACGCGGGCCGGAAGGATACACGCAATGGGCGTTAGCCGCCAATACCGATTCTGTCTATGTTTTGGTACTCTTATCGAATCGGATTCGGCATCTGGGGTTGCCGGCTGAGCCGCGGGCTTCAGCCCGCGCGGCCTCCGGGGTCGGTAGGCGCGGCGGCACGCAGCGCCGCGCAAGCTAAAGCATGCGGCTCGGCGTCGCCTACGCCGTGACCATGGGTCGGCCTGAGGCGGCCACCGGATCGCGTTGCGCGGGCCGCCGAGCTTGGGCACACAGCCGAGGGCGGATGTGCTACATGCGCCGCCCGCATGAAATCTGCGGCGAGCACGGTATATTGCGGGATCATGTCGGCTATTGACCGCCTGGATGGTGATTTGCTGCGCTCAGCTCCGCTCTGGCCCCTGGCCTTTGGACTGCTTCTGGGCATTTGGCTCGACGATGCTTGGCAACCGCACGGCTCGGTCTATGTTTGGTTGTTTGGGGGCTCGGCAGTTCTGCTCGCGCTTGGTTCGATGCGGCGCCATCTACCGGCATTGCGGATGTTGAATCTGCCCGTGCTGTGGATTCTGATCGGCGCCATTTCGTCTGGGGGGTTGTTGCACGAGCGCAGTTTCAGTCGGGCTACGGCCCGGCGGCTCGCGGAGCTGCTCGAAAATGGCACCGGTCTTGCCCGGATGCGCGGCGAAATCATCTCTGAGCCGCGGGTGGTTACGCCGCAATCGCGTTACTTTTCAAAGTGGAGCTTCCGCAACGCACAAACCACCTTCACGCTCAACGTTCGGTCGTGGGAGGGCGTGGACGGTTGGTTTGACGCGCCCGCACGTATTCGCGTAAGCGTGCTCGAACCCGTGCTCGATCTTCAAATCGGAGATGCGGTCGAGGTGTTGGCCCGGCTGGGCACCCTTTCGGGTCCGAGGAATCCGGGCGGGTTCGACTGGTCGGCCGTATCGCGCCGCAAGGGCATCACGCTGCGGGCGACGTGCAAGGTGGCCGAGAACGTGTCGAGGCTGGGCAAGCCCAATGCCGCGCCCGGGAGATCGTTGATTGATTGCATTCGCCTGCGGGTTGCGGCGGCCATGGCGGACGATCTGGACGACGCCACGGAAGAGCAAATCAGCCTGCTCGAGGCGATGGTGCTCGGTCAGCGGTCCAAGGTGGATCGCACGCTCAACGAGGTGTTCGTTAAGGCAGGCTGCGTTCACTTCCTGGCCGTCAGCGGTCTGCACCTGGCAATCCCTGTCTCCTTTGCGTGGTGGGTCGGGCGGCGGCTGCGACTTCGAATCCGGGCGTGCTGCGTGATGATGATTTTGGCCATCGTCGGCTACCTGGTCATCGCCGAACCGCGACCGCCGATCTTGCGGGCGGCCGTGATGGGGTTTCTCTTTTGCGGCTCGCTTTGGTTCGGTCGCCCCTGCGCGGGGATCAACTGGCTCGCGGCGGCGGTGGTGGCGGTGGTCGTCGTGGTCGTCGGGCCGAAATCGGCACTCTGGGCCGGATTCCACTTCTCATTCATGGCCGTTGCCGGAATTATGTTGCTCTCGCCGGCCATAGCCGCCGCACTGCTTTGCGCCCGCCGCGTGTTCGAGCGCCGGATGCTTCGTGATCCCTACGCTGAGGCCGACCGCGAACTTGTGGCGAGCATCGCACGTGCCGATCAGGGCTGGTTACGCCTGCGGTGGTATGTCCAGCACGTCCTGCTGGCGCGTTGGATCGTTTTGCCACTTCTCGTTTCTCTGGCGGCATGGGCGGCCGTAGCGCCACTGGTCGCGTTCTATTTTCAAAAAATCCATCCGCTGTCGCCGCTGGTGGCCGTGGCGCTCATGCCGCTTGTCTATGTGGTCGTCTTGCTGACGATTGCCAAGATTGGCGTGGAGATGGTGCTTCCCGGTTGGGGCGGCCTGTTTGCGCCGTTCCTATTGCCGGTGGAGCAGTGGTTGATTGAGCTGGCGGGGTGGTTTGGCTCGTTGCCCGCGGCCGAGTGGCAGGTTCCCAAGCCTTCGCCGCTTTGGCTGGTCAGCTATTACGTTGCGTTGCTGTTTTTCGTCTACCGGTTCCGACCCGACCGCGTCAGGCGTTGGATGCCCCCGTTGAAAAAAGGCGAGGCGCGGCGACCTGGCGTGGCGACGCGTTCGACGCTCCTGATTGTCTCGGTGTTATGGCTTGCCGCGGTTACGGTGGCCTCGATTCGCCCGGCGCGCCCGACCGATCAACTTTGGGTGACCGCGTTAGCCGTCGGCGCAGGCAGCGCCACCGTCATTGAGCTGCCCAACGGCGAGACGCTCGTCTACGATTGCGGAAGCACGCTCGTCGCAGACACCGGCAAGCGGATTCTGGTTCCCTACCTGCGGCATCGAGGGATTGCTCGCGTCGAAGGCGTTTTCGTCAGCCACGCCAATTTGGACCACTACAACGGCATTCCGTCGATCTTGAGCGAGATGGCAGTGGGCCCCGTGCAGGTCGGGCCGCGATTTGAAGGGCACGCGACCGAGCGAACCGCCACGCGCCATTTCGTGGGCACCATGCAAGACCTCGGTGGACGGGTGGTGGTCCTGGACAAGAAACGGCGTACGTGGGAGCGCGGCGGCGTGACGTTTGAGTGGCTGTGGCCCAGCGAGGGGGCGCCCGCCGATCTGTCGCCCAACGATGCCTCGATGGTTCTTCGACTGACGTACGCCGGACGCACGATTCTGCTCACTGGTGATATTGAAGCGGCAGCCCAGCTAGCGATGCTCGCATCTGTGGAGCTTCACGCCGACATCTTGTGGCTACCCCACCATGGCAGCGTCGAGCGTACGACCCAAGCGTTCATTGCGGCGGTGGCACCATCGGTGTGCATTCGCTCGGGCCGGCAACCGATGTCCGAAACGGCCAACGGGATCGGCAGGCTTGTCGGAAACGCCGTGATCTACAACACGGCGGATGTCGGCGCGGTTCAGGTTGGATTGACGCAAACGGGGATAGAAATCCGCACACCCTGCGCCAGGCAGACGCGTTAGCGGTCGGCCCGCGCGCGCCCCCGGACAAGTTCGCACAACAGAGCCGCTGGCGCAAGCCTGCGGACCCCCAATGCTGCACAACAGAGCCGCTGGCGCAAGCCTGCGGACCCCTATGCCGCACAACAGAGCCCCTGGCGCAAGCCTGCGGACTAGTACAGGAGGATGTCGCGGGATAACGCCAGCCTTCTGGAAGGCTGTCACAGGGCCAGCGCCCTGTGCTCTGAAATGGTTGCCACGGAATTACGGCGCCACCTATTTCTTTAGGCCAATGGCCTTGTTTGCGTGGATATTGCGGGACCGATATAGTCTCGGCATTACACGCTGGCCAATCGGGAGATTGGCGGCCCGGCTGTGGGCCCAAGACATTGGGCGCCAGGAAGCAAGCGTTAAACGACCTCCTTTGCGGAGTCACAGCGAACATGATTGTCGGGATTCCAAGAGAAACCAAGACCCACGAATACCGCGTCAGCATGACGCCCGTCGGGGTTGACGAGCTGGTGCGTCGCAAGCACACCGTCCTCGTGGAAGACGGAGCCGGAACGGGCTCGGGGATTACGAACGAAGCGTATGCCGCGGTCGGCGGGAAAATCGTCGATACGCCCAACGAGGTGTTCGCCTCGGCGGACATGATTGTGAAGGTCAAAGAGCCGCTCGCCCCGGAACGCGACATGATCCGCGAGGGGCAGTTGGTGTTTACCTACTTTCATTTCGCCGCCGACCGGGCGCTCACCGACGGCATCATCAACAGCGGCTGCGTTGCGATTGCCTACGAAACGATCATCGACGCGGATGGTCGGCTGCCGCTGCTGACGCCCATGAGCGAAGTCGCCGGCAAAATGAGCATCCAAGAAGGTGCCAAGTATCTCGAGAAACCCATGATGGGCCGGGGCATTCTGCTTGGCGGCGTGCCCGGTGTACATCCGGCTGAGGTCGTGATCGTCGGCGGAGGCGTGGTCGGCACGAACGCGGCCAAGGTGGCGGCCGGACTCGGGGCGAACGTCACCATCATGGACGTCAATCTCGACCGCTTGCGTTACTTGGATGACGTCATGCCGGCCAACGTGCATACGGCGTTCAGCGGTCGGCTTACCCTTCGGGAGCTGCTGCCCAAGACCGACTTACTGATCGGCGCGGTGTTGATTCCCGGGGCACGATGCCCGGTGTTGATCACTCGGGAAATGCTTGGCGATATGCAGCCCGGCTCGGTGATTGTGGATGTGGGGGTGGATCAGGGCGGATGTTGCGAGACGATTCACCCGACGACTCATGAAGACCCAACCTACATCGTGGAAGGCATCGTCCACTACGGCGTGGCCAACATGCCCGGCGCGGTCGGCCGTACGTCGACCTATGCCCTGACCAACGCGACCATTCCGTTTACGCTGATGTTGGCGGATTTGGGTTATCAGGAGGCCTGCCGCCGCGACGCAGGTTTGGCGGCGGGCGTGAATGTGGAAAACGGAAACATCACCAACACGGCGGTCGCGGAGGCCTTTGGTTTGGAATATACGCCTGTGTCGGTCGCGTCGTAGGCGCGTGTTTCAAGAGCTTATGCACCATGTGGAGCTGTCAGCTGTCAGCCGGAATGTACGAGGCGCGCCGCCGGATCGCAAAATCCCCCGAGCCGCGGGCTTCGGCCCGCGCGGCTTGCGGGCTCGTGCGGTGTGCTGGTACGCAGCGCCGCGCAAGCTAAAGCATGCGGCTCGGAATCGGAATCGGAATCGGTAGCGGTATGCGGATCGGAATCGGTTACGCGGTGACCGTGGGTCAGCCGTTCCGGCTGGCGGAGCGAAGAATAGTGGCTTAGCGGCTCTGAGCCTCTGGCTGATAGCTGACGGCTGATAGCTTCTTGGGCTCGCTCCAACGTGAAGCCTTTTGCCTTCGCCCCTTGAAATGGAATCCTCATGAAGAACCTGGTCATTTTTGGATTGGTCATCGCGACGGTGGTTTCCGTTTACTTTGCCGCCAAGTCGAATCTAAGGATGTCGCTTGATGCGCTGGAGGGGAAGACGGAAACGATCATTCGCGGCGATCTGACGCTGCCCATCAACGCCACCGGCGAGGTGCGTCCGGCGCGCCGCGTACAGCTCAAAGCCGAAGCCAGCGGCGAAGTGATCGAAATCGCCAAGAAGCCGGGCGATCGCGTCCGGGCCGGTGATTTGCTAATTCGCATGGAAAAATCGGACGAGCAACGCAACGTGGACAAAGCCAAGCTCGACGTCACCTCCGCCGAGGCCAGGCTCGAAGAGGCCAAGTTGCGTTTGCGGTTGGCTCAGGGACCGGATCTTGACACCGCGCAGGCTAGCGTTGGGCAGGCTGAGGATTCGCTTCGCCTCTCGGAATTCCGTAAGAAGAAGGTCGAAGCCCTCGATCCGGCCCAAACCAACGAGGAAGAATTGCTCGTGAGGCTGGTCGCCTACCAACGGGACTTATCGACCTTCCATCAACGCAAGGCCGCGTTGGAAAAGGCGAAGCTGGCCGTCCCCTTGGCCCGGCAGGCCGAGATTCAGGCCCAGACCAATCTCGAGCGGGCGCAGACCATCCTCCAAGACGCGGAGGAACGCGTCACGGAAACGGCGGTCCTCGCGCCCATCAGGGGCATCGTTGGCGATATCAAGGTGGAAATCGGCGACGTGATTCAGGGTGGGATGACCAATTTCGGTGGCGGAACGGTCCTCGCCACGGTCCTGGATATGGACCGCCTGACGGTCGGCGCTGAAGTGGACGAATCGGACATTCAAGCGGTCCGAGCGATTGCGCCCGCCTGGGCCATACCGGGGCGCGTGGAATCCGAAAAGATGCCGGAGGATTTTCAGGCCGCCGCCACCAAACTTGAGCATCTGCCGGTGATTACCGTGGAGTCGTTTCGGGAGGAAACGTTTGCCGGGGTGATCGAGCTGATCAACCCGGAGCCGCGACAAGTCAGTAACGTGGTTACCTACATGGTGGACGTGATCATTACCAGCGCCAACCAACACTTGCTTCTTCCGGGGATGCGGGCGGACATCCGCTTCACTTCGGAGCATGTGGAGAACGTGCTCCTATGCCCCAACGAGGCCATTCGCGAGGGCCACAACAACGAACTCGGGGTCTACGTTCAGCGCGCCGGCGACGAGGAATCTGAGGCCGAGCCGCAATTCGTCGGCTGCTCGTTTGGAATCAGCAATGGACGTTATTCCCAGATACTCTGTGACGATCTGAAAGAGCGCGACGTGGTCTACACCAAGCTACCGGCAAAGAGGAACAAGCAATAGGAGGCACGGGTCGCGGCGGTCACCGATCGGCACCGCCCTACCCCCGATCCCACAAGCATCGCCCATGATCATCGCCGAACAACTTCGCAAAGAATACCTCATGGGTGACTCGGTCGTTCATGCGCTAGACGGCGTCGATCTGACCATCGAATCGGGCGAGTTCATCAGCATCACCGGGGCCTCGGGCAGCGGCAAGAGCACGATGATGCACATCCTCGGCCTGCTCGACCGCCCCACCTCGGGAACGCTCTCATTTCAGGGCGAAACGATCAACAGCATGAACGAGAAACAACTCGCCCGCGTCCGCAATCAACACATCGGATTCGTGTTCCAGACGTTCAATCTGATCAACCGGTCCAGCGCGCTGGACAACGTGCTCGTCCCCGTGGTGTACACGCGGCAATCGTACCGCAAGAAGACGGCCATCGAAGCGCTGGAACGCGTCGGGCTGAGCCAACGTCGCAAGCATACGCCGTCCGAGATGTCCGGCGGTGAATGCCAGCGCGTGGCCATCGCACGGGCCATCGTAAACAAGCCCCAACTGATCCTGGCCGATGAACCCACGGGAAACCTCGATTCCAAGACCGGAAACCAGATCATGGGCATCTTCCACGAACTGCATGATGCGGGGATCACCATCGTTTTGGTCACGCACGAAATGGATGTTGCGGTACAGGCCAACCGAACGATTCGCATGCACGACGGCCTGATCGTCGAAGATGAGCTCGTCGATGATGCGCGCCGGGCCCAGGTGGTGCGGTCCGACTTTGATCCCCGGCCCCCAACGCCGTCCAAGAAGGGCGCCAAGTCGCCGCCGACTGCGGACGTGAAGCGGTTTGCCTCGTAGGGCGGAAAGGATTCGGACTCCTCATGTTTCACCTTCAGATCCTACGGATGGCGTTTCGCGGATTGCAACAAAACCTGCTTCGCTCGCTCCTGGCGACGCTCGGCGTCATCATCGGCGTGGGCGCCGTGGTCTCGGCCGTGTCGATCCTGGAGGGCGCCAAGCGAGACATCATGGGCAAATTCCAGACCCTTGGTGCCGATCAGGTGATCGTCGTCAATGGCAGTGGAGAACGCCACGGGCGCCGGGTCAACGTCAACTCTTTGGAGCCGGAAGATGCGGATCTGATTCTCAGCGAGAACCCGGACATCGTGAAGGCCGTTTCGCCTCAGTATCAAAGCGCGGGCCAGGTCAAGTACCTTCAAAACAACGCCGTGGGTGCCATACTCGGCACGATCGAGACCTACAGCAAGATCAACTCCTACACGGTAGAATCGGGCCGCTTCCTCACGCGTGAGGACGTGCGCGGCAACGCCAAGGTGTGCGTGCTCGGCTACAAAATCGCCAAGGAGCTGTTCACCTACCTCGACCCGGTCAACGAGCGGGTCAAGATCAACGGCAAGACGTTCATCGTGATCGGCGTGATGGAAGAGAAGGGATCGCTGGGTTTTGTCGAAGTTGACAACCAGGTCATCGTTCCGCTGAGCACCGCCATGGGGAGGCTATTCGGCGCCAAGTACCTCAACATGCTGGTCGTTCAGGCCAAAGACCCCCAGAAACTAGCCGCGTGCATTCAACGCGTTAAGACGACGCTGCGCGCGGCGCACCGGATCAACCCCGGCTCTTCCGACGATTTCACCGTATTCACGCAGGAGCAGATCAAACAGCAGGTGCTGCAAGTAACAAGGATATTCGCGGTTGTGCTGAACAGCATCGCGGGCATCTCCATCATCGTCGGCGGCATCGGCATCATGAACATCATGCTCGTTTCCGTGACCGAGCGAACGCGCGAAATCGGCGTGCGCATCGCCGTCGGCGCCCGCCGGGCCGACATTCTCAAGCAATTTCTAACTGAAGCCAGCACGATCAGCATCATCGGCGGCGGGCTCGGCGTCGTCTGCGGCTGGGGGATGGCGACCTTCCTCTCCGATTTCACCAACAACATCTTTAACAGCTACACGCCACCGATGATCGTGCCCGCCGCGCTTTCGATGGCGTTCGTAGTCGGCATTGTCAGCGGGATTTACCCGGCCATCCGAGCGGCAAGGCTGGATCCGGTTCGGGCACTGCGGTTCGAGTAGAGAAACAGTCGCATGTCTACGGCCAAGGGGTCTCCTGAGCGGTACGGCGAATGATCCCCACGGGTTTCACCGCGCTACAGGTGCGTGACAGTCCTGGCGGCGTCCAAGGAGAGTTCGTGCCGCGT
>CAZYXP010000073.1:0-14821 GCA_964651325.1 uncultured Phycisphaeraceae bacterium | reverse complement strand
AAGATGATGCGGCCGGGTGACCCCAAGGATGCCGATTCGTTCAAGGTGCGCAAGGGGAAGATCGGCGGTTTTTCCGCGTATCTGGATGAAGCCGACTTGGCCTACATCGACGAAATCATCCAAAGCGAAGGCGACCCCGCCTGCGATTGGTATCTTTGGAAGGGCATGTAGCCCAGCCGCCCTCGGCTGGGAGGGTTGTTTTTTCCTCACATCCGTACTTGCTTCTCACACTTCAGGGCTGGAAGGCTACGACGGTCGGCGGTAACGCACACCCGAGGGCGGGTGTGCTACATTGGCGAATCGCAGGGTCTTGGCGATTACGGCTTCGGTGGTTTGTTGGCGGTGGTTTCGGAAGGTGCCTTTGGCCTCGAAGGTGCCTTTGGGCCTTTAGGCCATGACGCCGGCGGTCTGGGTTCTTTGGCCTCGTACCAGAAGCGATTGGCCATCGACGCCCAGAAATCCATGTCCTTGTTCGCCAGGCTGTCGACGTGTTTGCCCTTGAGGTAGACGCTGGGCGTTGCGCGAATCGGGCAGGCGGCGCCGGCGTTCACATCCTCCCAGACGCGACGAGCCGCTGCTTCGTCTTGCATGGCCTTCTGAAACGCGTCCACCTCGTAGCCAAGCTGCTTGGCTACGGCCCGCGAACTCATCTTGCCTCGTTTGAGCAGGTGCTGATTGGCGAATAGAAGGTCATGCGCTTTCCAGAACCCCTCGTTTCCACCCAGTATTCGGGCGGCCTCCGCCATGGCCGCCGCGGCGCAGGCGTGGGGATGCATGTTGGATTTCGTGCTTGCGTTGCAGTCGGTGTGCAACGGGTAATGTTTGTAGATTTCGCGCAAGCGACCGTCGAAAAGCGGCTGAATTTCCTCTGCGAGCCTTTTGGCGGTTCGTCGGCACGAGGGGCATTGAAAGTCCGAGAACACGACGACATCCCAGGTGAACTGACCCGGTTGGGCGCTGGTACGAATGGATTCGTCGGGGCGAATCGGAATCTGCTTCTCGTCGGCCAGTTCCCAATTGCGAACCAGCTTAGCGGTGTCCGCCATGATGCGTCGCACCGCGGCCTCGTACTGTTGATTTTGCGTCTTCAGCGTCTCGGCGTTTTGCCGCCACGTCTTGGTTCCGAGGCGGTGGAGTTGTCCGTAGGCACCCAACACCATGGCCACCAAGGTGATCAGAAGGAGCCTGCCCGTGGGGTGGGATACGTCTAGAAGCGATGGTGGGGGCGTTTCCGTCCGTTCGGCCGCGTCGCCGCTCGAAGGACGTTTGGGGCGCAAGAGGAAGAGCAAGACAGCGATCAGCAGGTTCAGGCCGTGGGTGGCCAGGCACCAGGGGCACCACTCCTCCAGCTCGGTGAACATGATGTAGGTGAAGTAGCCGGACCCGATTAGCCCAAGGGCGACGAAGATGCTTGTTAGCGTGAACAGCCATTTTCGATCCCACGACGGCGTGCCGATCCCGATGAACCACACGGCCAGAATCGTGTAGTACACCAGCCCGAGAAACGCGGCCGGGACGCGCGGTACGCGGTCGCGCGCGTCGGGATCCTCCGGTTTCGGCGGGAAATAGCTGAATCGGCTGGCCAGTACCTTGGCGCAATTCGCGCCGCCGGCTTGAGTTTCCTCTCCAGAGCAGCCGGCCTCGAACCAGCTTGAGCCGGATGAGCCGGAAATGTGCTTGTCCAGTAGCTTGGCTGAAATCTCCAGGGCGACCAGGCTTAACGCGAGCGCCGCAAGGGTCAGCATTTTGGTCTTGAGCATTCTTTTTAGTCCGAAGAGCCAAACAGGGCCAGATTGTATTGCCGCCAAGTGCTTTCAAATGGTAACCCGAACGCCTCCAGCACCGAGTTGACCAGCTCCATGAACCGCTCTTGCACGCCATCAACTTGAGAGAACACGATAAAAATGACGAACAAACCGCCCCAGCCCAGCCGTCGCGCGGCTTCTGAGGTGGCGGCTGGCAGATAGGGTTCGATGATGCCGAAGCCATCTAGCGGAGGAATGGGGATCAGGTTGAAAAACACGCCGAACAACTGCAACACCAGCAGCGCCCCGAGAAAAACGGCCCACATCGGTTGTTCGTACTGGGCCGGATCGATCAGGCCACGTGCCGGGTGGACGAAGTAGGCGAGGATAAGAAACAGGACGAAGTTTGACGCGGGGCCGGCCGCTGAGA
Source organism: uncultured Phycisphaeraceae bacterium (assembly GCA_964651325.1). Classification (GTDB taxonomy): domain Bacteria; phylum Planctomycetota; class Phycisphaerae; order UBA1845; family UBA1845; genus JADFOB01. The sequence continues at coordinate 12,646 of CAZYXP010000073.1, read as the reverse complement.
CCAACGCCCGCCAGTGTTTGTTCCGCAAGGCCGCGTCATCGATGTACACAGCGCCGCCAGGAAGCGGAATGCCGCCCATCATCAGAAAAATCACGGGGAGCAGGATCGACGTAACCGGATGGATGTAGGAAAGCGGATCAAACCGGAGGTAGCCCTGCCGTTTGACGGAGGCATCTCCACCGATGTAGGCGACAAGGGCATGGGAAAACTCGTGAACGCATACCGAGAGTATCCAGCCGATCATCACAGCGACCAGGATCGGAGTGAATTGTACGACAGCGAGCATGCCTTGTGGCTCCTCGGGCTAAGAACCGTTTTGGTACCGTTCCTCGCAAGTTCTGCGACCGGCTCTTGAATCCAAGAGCCGTGGGTTTTGGACCCCGGACCCCCGACCGCGCGCCGCGGGCATCAGATCCTGAGCCGCGGGCTTCAGCCCGCGCGGCCTCGGGGACACGCGTATCCCCGCATTGCGATTGCCCGCGCACCCAAGGCTAGCCGAGGATCATATCGCTGCGCGCCGATCTTTGAAGCGCGCCACGCGTAGGATTCCGCGATCGAGCAAACTGGCAGCCTGCGGTCACTGTGCCGCCGACGCCATACGACGCGTTCGCTGGTCGGCCTCCGCGGCCTCTATTGGTGTGCCCGCCTCATATTAGGGGGAGTAGGGGTATTGCATGTGGGATTCCGTCCCTTTGGCCTTTAAATTCCAGCCCCAATCTGCTATAAGGACGTACTGGGGTGAGTGGGACAAGGGCCAATCCAGAGAATTCGAGTCAAATAGGGTTTACGGAGAGCAAAAGTGAAACGAACACGTATTTTACTCAGCACGTCGCTGATTCTGATGTCTTCCTACGCGGCATTAGGGGCGCCTGACGACGTGCTTTCAGCCAAAGCACGTGATTTGCTGGCCAAGAACCCTGGATTACAAGTGTACACGGAAGGCAATGTGATCCGGTCGTTCTACGGACGGCCGATAACCACGGGCTCCAATCCCTTCGAATCAGCCGAGCGGTTTCGGTTGCAAGAATCGCAGGTTTTTGGAGTTGCGCCGCAAGATCTCCGTCCTGAGAGCTACATGGAGGACGGCCGGCACGCACAGGGGCTTATGTATGATCCTTTCACGGATTCATACAAGTTTACACTAGTTTATTTTCGTCAGTATAGCGGCGGTTTGCCCGTGTTCCGGTCGGACATGCGACTCTTGGTGCGCAATGAGGCAGGGTTTCCGCTGGTGATGGCGAAGAATTATCTTCACCCGCTTGGCGATTTTGATGTCAACGCAATTGGTGAGCGCGATGCCTCCAAGGGCTTGGCGGTCGCTCGCGCGGCCGTGCCGGCCCTTGTACAGTTTACACAGCCGGAATTAGTGGTTTGGGCCGGCGTCGCGGATCAGATTGCGCCTCCCGCAGTGGCTTACCGGTTTGTTGGTGATAGTGGCACTCGAACGGGGGCCGTCGTCGAGAAATGGCTTTTCGTGACCGACGCGGCGACGGGTCAGATTCTGCTTCAAGAGAATCAGCTCTTAGACACGGACGTTTTCGGCAATGTTAGCGGCATGGCGTCTCAGGGGCCTGGCGCCGACATCTGCGCTACCGAAACCTTGACGCCGTTTCCCTACGCCCGCACCAACATCAACGCGACGCAGGTCTTCGCAGATGCCAATGGGGACTTCGTTATTCCCAACGCCGGAACGAACATGGTAACGGTCACATCGCCGATCCGTGGTCAGCGCTTTGTGGTCAACAACCTAGGCGGTGCCAACTCGATTTTGACGGACACCGTGCTTCCGCCAGGGCCCGCCGATTTTGTCCATAACCCGTTGAACAGCGCCGAATTCGACCGGGGCGAGGTCAACGCCTACGTTTCGGCTAACATCGTTCGCGATTTTACGCTCGTTCAGAATCCGAATTACCCTGTTGTCGCCGGTCAAACCGAAATGAGCATGACGGTCAACGAAGGGGCTACCGGCTTTTGTCCGGGCAACGCTCAATATCAGGGGGACAACCTGCGTTTTTGTGCTTCGGGCGGAGGGTCTCCCAACACGGCGTGGTCTTCGGTCATTTATCACGAGTATGGTCACCATCTGGTCGCCGTCGGTGGAAGTGGTCAGGGCGCGTACGGCGAGGGGCTAGGCGATGTTATGTCCGTCTTGATTCTCGATGATCCGCGGCTGGGCCTCGGTTTCTTCGGAAACTGCAGCAGTTCGCTTCGTAACGCGGTGAATACGATCCAGTATCCGTGCAACGGCGAAATTCACTTTTGCGGTCAGCTGTTTTCCGGCGTGGTTTGGGATACGCGCGAAGAGTTGATTGCGACGCATCCAACCAGCTACATGGACATCCTCGCCAGTCTTTCGGTCAACTCGATTTTGCTTCACAGCGGGTCGTCCATCACCCCGCAAATGACGATCGATTTCTTGACGCTCAACGACGACGACGGAAATATCCTCAACGGGACGCCGCAGTACACGGAAATATGTGCCGGGTTCGGTGGCCACAACATGACTTGCCCGGAACTGGCAATCGTGCTGTTTGAGTATCCCAACGGTCGGCCTGAGACTGTTCTTCCGAATCAGCCCACGCCTATCCTGGTAAATGCCGTGGGGCTGGCGGGCGATCCCTTGCCGGGAACGGGCAAATTGTCATACAGGACCGATTCCGGGCTCTTCTTGTCCATCGTGATGAATGAGCTTGCCCCCAATGAATACGAAGCCATTCTGCCGGGGGCCGACTGCGGCTTGACGATCGAGTATTTCTTCCAGGTGCAATCCGTTTCTTCGGGCCCGGTGACGGATCCGCCCAACGCCGGGCCGTCGAATTTCTACTCCGCGCTTTCGACCTCCGGGTTGAATGTGGTCGCCGAGTTTGATTTTGAGGCCAACGCCGGTTGGACGGTTTCCGGGTCAGTCACCGACGGTCAGTGGGATCGCGGCGTGCCGATTTCGGGTTGCGTTCGCGGCAACCCCCAATCCGATTTCGACGGCTCGGGCGCCTGCTGGCTTACCGACAACAGTGCCGCCGGCGCGTGCAATAGCGACGTGGACGGCGGAACGACGGTACTCACCTCTCCGGTGTTCGACCTGAGCTTGGCGGAGGCTCCGATGGTCAAGTACGCTCGCTGGTATTCCAATACGCAAGGAAGCTCTCCGGAGGCGGACATTTTCGTCGTGAAAGCGTCTTCCGATGGCGGGGCAACTTGGGTCAATCTCGAAACCGTGGGGCCGACTGGGCCTGAAGTCGACGGAGGCTGGTTTGACAAGACCTTTGCTATTTCCGATTTCGTTGCGTTGACCAGCCAGGTTCGGTTCCGATTCGAAGCGTCGGATCTCGGTGCCGGATCCGTCGTCGAAGCGGGGCTGGATGCATTCAGCATTGTCGATGTCAACTGCATCCCCGCGGACGCTCCTCCGACGGTGGTGCAGCAGCCGCTGGATGAGTCGGTTTGCGAGAACGATTCTTCGCAATTCAGCGTGATCGTCGGCGGAACCGGGCCCTTCGCGTATCAGTGGTTCTTGGGCGGCGTTGCCATCAGTGGCGCTACGTCTGCGACATATTCGATTCCGACTGCGACGGCGGGGGATGAGGGCAGCTACCATTGTGAGATTACGAATGCCTTTGGTGTGACAGTCACGGACTTGGCGTTGCTGGATGTGATCCTTGTGCCGGAATGCGACGACACCAACGCCTGTACGGTGGATAGCTGTGCAGCGGCCGTGTGCATCAACACGGACACGACGCCGGTCGATCAATGTTGCAACCCCGCCGACGGGGCGCTGATCGGCATCGACGACTTCAACGCCTGTACGGCGGACGTCTGTCTGCCGAGCGGGTCGGTGACGCACGACGACAACTTCGATCCCGCCACGCAGTGTTGCAATACGATTGATGGTGTGGTTGAGCAGATTGCTGATCAAAACGCCTGTACGGACGATGTCTGCAACATAGACGGCAGCGTCAGCCATGACGACAACTTCGACGTGTTGACGCAATGTTGCGCTCCGAGTACCGGCGCCGTCGTGTTGATCGACGATGCCGACGATTGCACGCAGGACGCGTGCGACTCGGCCACGGGTCTTGTGACCAACTCCGTGCAAGCGCCTCAGGCGGCCGATCTGGGGCCCAAGAGTGTTTCCGCGACGCCGGCCGCCTGCGCCGACCAGGTTGCGATCCTGGTAACTTCGGACGATTTCCCGTGCCTCTCGCTCTATGTCGCGGCGGACGGCACGTTGTCGGCTACGCCGGTGTTTCAGACGCCGGGCGCATGGGGAACCGTCGTCCTGCGCGCGGAGGAGATCGTACCCGAGTCGTCCTATCGATTGCAATCTGAAACCGCGGGCGGCGTTCTTTCGGGGACGACGCAGGTGACCACTTGGATGTGGGGCGACGTGGACAACGACGGGATCGCGAACTTCACGGACATCCTGTTCATTGTGCAGGTGTTCCAAGGCAACCTGGCTAACGCCAGCATGGAAACGGCGGATCTCGAGCCGTGCGTCCCCAACCAGACCGTCAACCTGGCTGACGTTCAGCGGGCCGTCGGGGCGTTTCAGGGTTCGCCGTACTCGGACGTTTGCCCGATTCCGTGTCCCTAGTGGCCGGGCTTGGGACGCCTGACGTGGGTTCAGGTGACGTGTTGCGGGTGGTGGTCTGTGACCACGGCTAGTTGAGCTACTTCTAATTCGGGCGTCGTCGGAGCATGGTTTCGGCGACGCCCTTTTCTTACTTGCCGCGATCTTGGTGTCTGGTAGGCGAATACGGGAGTCGCGCTCGTCTTGCTGCTTGGCGTTGGTCTTGAGGGTTCAGCCGGGGGCGGCTGAGCTACAGCGCAGCCGGGGGCGGCCGGGCTACGCGGCGTTTGACGGGTTGCGGTTGGTTCCATACGTTGGCTGGCCATGGCGCCTATCCGTTACGATTCGATCCATGTGACATCGGCCCTGCACGAGCGGCGCGAGCGTGTGTTCTTGGTGCTGGCCGGGCTATTTCTCGGCGCGATGACGATGCTCAACATCCTGGGCATCACACGGTTTGTTCATATCGGTCCGCTGGCCCTGGCGGTAGGCGTGTTGCCCTATCCGATCACCTTTCTGTGTACGGATTTCATCAGCGAATTCTACGGTAGGCGGCGGGCCAATTTCGTGGTCACCGTGGGGTTGCTGCTCAATGGCTTTGTGCTTTTGTTTCTCTGGTTGGGCCATGAGTTGCCCGGCATGAGCGACGCCGTGCGTCCGGCTTGGCAGCCGGTAGGATCGTGGTCGCCGCCGCCGTGGCAGACGCTCCGCTTTGCCACGCCGATTGCGTTGTTCGGCGCCGAGGCGACGAGTGAGGCGGATCTGTTCGAGGTGATCTATCGCTGCACGCGGGGCTCGGTCTTCGCGTCCATGGTGGCGTACATCGCGGCCCAGTTTTGCGACGTCTATCTGTTCCACTTCTGGAAGAGGCTCACCGGCGGCAAGCATCTTTGGCTACGCAACAACGGATCGACCATGATCTCGCAGCTCGTTGATGCCACCGCGGTGATCTTCATCGTTTTTTGGGCGCCGTTCATGGCCGGTGAAAAGACGCTCGCGGCGATGGGGGCGCTGGTGGGCAGCAATTATCTGTTCAAACTGGGCGTGGCGGCCGTGGATACGGTTCCGTTTTACGCGGGCGTTTACTTCTTACGTGGGTATCTTCGAATTGATCCAACCAAAGTACCCACAAGCGGCCCCAAGGCGATTGGGGAGATTCGCGGTTAGCGTACTGGCGTGTGTTGGGTGTAGGCTGTGCGGTGGTCAGCCCGGAGATTGGCGGTCGCGCGGCACCTCGGACCAATTTCTACTTGTGGAGGAGCGTCAGGACTTCGGCGCGGGTTCGGGCGTCGGATTTGCATCTGCCCCTGACGGCCGAGGTGACCATGATGCTTCCGGCTTTCTTGATGCCGCGGCAGGTCATACAGGTGTGCGTGGCCTCCATCACGATGGCTACGCCCTTGGCTTGAAGTTTCTCGGTCAGCAGGTCGGCGATTTGCGAGGTGAGGCGCTCTTGAACCTGGGGGCGGTGGGCGAATTCGTCGACGACGCGGGCCAGCTTGGAGATGCCTACGACCTTTCCGTCCGGCAGGTAGGCGACGTGCGCCTTGCCCTCAAAAGGCATGAGGTGATGCTCGCAGGTGGAGTTGAAGGGGATGTCGCGCAGCACGACTAGGTCGTCGTAGGACTCGCGAAAGGTGGTGTCGAGGTGGCGGGCGGGGTCCAAGCTCAGACCGGAAAAGACCTCCCCATACATACGGGCGACGCGATCGGGCGTGTTCTTGAGCCCTTCGCGGTCGGGGTCTTCCCCGATGGCGATCAGAATGTCGCGGACGGCTTGGGTTACTCGTTCGAAGTCCATGGCGTCGTTACCTGTTCTTGGGGGTGTAAGCAGAACGATGATGCGCCGGTCGTGCTGCCTCAACGGCGAGATCGGCAGTCCGGGGTACGGGCAAGACGCTGACTGCGCGGGGCAATCTCATCTTGGATCCCTCGTCCAATAGGACATGATTCCATGAAAGAGGGGCACCCGCTTTAATCGAGCCGCTTCCTGACGGACGCGGTTCGGATCAGGATAGGCCTCCTCCGTTGTGAGCCGCGGCCCTAGTTGCCTCGTACATCGAGCAGTTCCAGCTCGTAGATCAACGTGGCGTTGGGCGGAATCTTGGGCGGGACGCCGCGCGGGATACCCTCTTGGCCGAAGGCCAAATTGGGCGGGATGATGGCGATACGCTTGCCGCCCACCTGCATATCCGTCAGGACCATACGCAGCCCCGGAACAAGCTTGTCCAGCTCGTACCATGGCGGATTCTGCAGCCCGATGTTGTTCTCAAATTCGCGACCGGTCACCAGGGTGCCGCGGTATTGGATCAGCACGCTGCCCGTCGGCAGCGGCGCCGGCCCATTCCCCATGCTAAGGTCCATGTACTTGCACTGATTGCCCGCGTCAATGAACTTCATGCCGTACGTGCGTTCCGTCTTTTCGACGTACTCCGCAAGCCATTGGTCGCTCGTCTTTCTGGCGAGCGCAAGCCGCGCCTGGCGCTCTTTCTCCTTGACCACAACGAGTCGCTCAACGCGGGCTTCATCGTTCGGATTGTTCAGTCGGACGGAGCGAATAACGATCGGCTCTACGGGCACGACCGGTGATTTTCCGCCCCCGTACGCGGGATGCCCGGCCACCTTGGTCTTGGCGATGCGGTCCACCACGTCCAGCCCCTCCACCACTTTCCCGAAGACGGCATAGCCAGGGGCAACGTTTACGCGGTGATCCAGCTTGCCGGCGTTGTCCGTGACGTTGATGAAGAACTGAGTCGTGGCGGAGTCTGGCATGGCCCCGTGGAACATCGCAATGGTCCCGCGCATGTTGGCCAGGCCGTTTTGGGATTCAAGCAAAATCGGATCGCCGATCCCCTTCGTCTTCGGCTTCATAGACGGGAGCAAGGCGCCGCCTTGAATCAGGTACTTGTCAACGACCCGGTGAAAGATCGTCCCCTTGTAGAATCCTGACTTGGCGTAGCCGATAAAGTTCTTCACCGAATAGGGCGCGGCCTCGGGGTTGAGTTCAAGGACAAACGTGCCGGCGCTGGTCTTCATGGTGACCCGTACGCCGTTTTCCAACGTCTCGGCGGCCCCGGTCTCCTTGGGGCCGGTCTTGGCGGGCTCGGCTACGCACGCGCTCCCCATCGCCATCGCCATCACGCACGCCGCAATCGGAACCGCACGCTCCATCAGTGTTTTACGTTGAAGCATCACCGTCATTAACTCCTGAATCAGGCTTTGGGGCGCTGTGGCCCGGCTACGTAGCCCGGCCGCCCCCGGCTGGGGATTCTCGTTCGGACACAGCGGAGGGCCGCTGTGCTACAAGGCCGCTGTACTACAAGGCCCATCCCATCAATTCGCCGTCGATGCAGTACCCACGAAGCGCCGCGGCTGGCCGACCGAAACCTACTTGATCGCCAGCAATTCCACATCGAATACCAGGGTTGCGCTTGGCGGAATGACCGGCGGACGTCCGCGCTCGCCATAGGCGAGATCAAACGGGATGATCAGCTTGCGTTTGCCGCCGACCTTCATGGAGGCCACGCCCTCAAGCCAGCCTGGTATCACGCCGCCGGAGAGGCTGAAGGTGAAAGGCGTGCCGCGATCGACGGAGCTGTCAAACTTGGTTCCGTCGGTCAACCAGCCGGTGTAATGCACTTCGACGCTGGCGTCCGCCGCCGGCGTCTCGCCCGTGCCGACCACCATATCAACGTATTGCAGCCCGGAATCGGTTTTCGTTGCCTTGGCCAAGGCGGCCTCAAGCTCTTGGGTAAACACGGCAGCGGCCGCTCCTTTCTCGGCCGCTTCACTAGCGGCACGTTTTTCGGCTTCTTTCTCTGCTTCGGCCATTCTGGCCTCAATGGCGGCCTTGTCCGCTTTCCCTACAACGGTGACGGACTTCATCACCACCGCCGTGACCGGCACTTTGCCGCCGGGGATTGTGGGGCTGCTGGTGACGTCTGTGTCCTTGATCTTATCGACGACATCCATGCCCTCAACGACCTTACCGAACACGGCATAGGCGGCGCCGTCTCGTTGTTTGTTGTCGAGAAAGGAGTTGTCCACAACGTTGATGAAGAACTGGGACGTGCCTGAATCCGGCTGCCCTCCGAGTCGCGCCATGGCCAGCGCACCTCGTTTGTTCTTGAGCCCGTTTTCCCATTCGTTTCTGATGCCGCTGCGCAGACCACCGCTTTTCTTGCCGTCGACGGTAAATCCGCCGCCTTGAATCATGAACGTCGAGATCACGCGGTGGAAAATGGTGCCGTCGTAGAATTTGTCCTCGACGTATTGCAGGAAGTTCAACGTGGAAACCGGGGCTTTGTCGCCGTTGAGCTCGATGACGATATCCCCAAGCGTCGTCGCTATCTTAACCTTGGGCATCAGGTTTGAGGGAGCCTTACCGTCGTCACCTATGACCGGCTGAACCGCCAGAGTCACCGCCAAGATCGCTGCCAAGCATTTCATATCGATGGTTCCTTTTCGATCGGGTCGGACGATTGCGCCCAAAGTTTCTCACCATAGTTATTCCGTCGCTTGCCGTGCGATGGGCCAGCCACGGGCAAACGCGACACGATACTCGGGGATGGGCGATTCGGCAAATACCTCGGTACGGGCTGCCGAGATCTGACGCATCTGTTACATTGGGCCGCTCATTGGGGCTGGAACCCCAGTCTTGAGCGTCTCGAAAAAGTCCGTGAGGGTCTCGCAAGCCGACCGACGATGACAGCCAACCTCTCAAAACATCCCCCGCCCGCCGAGCCTCTTCTTCGCAATCGCAATTTTATGCTCCTGTGGTGCGCGTACGCGGTCAGTGCCCTGGGCGACCACCTTTCCGAAATGGCCATCCTCAAGACGCAAAATGCCTTGGGCGAGAACGTGGACATGACACCGCTCATGGCCAAGATGACGTTTACCTTCTTTGCGGCGTTTTTTCTGTTTGCCCCGATGGCCGGCGGCCTGGCGGATCGCATGCCGAGGCGGTGGATGATGGTCGGCGCGGACGCGGTTCGGGCCGGCATGTTCTTCGTGTTTGCCGGTTTGATCGCGCGCTCGCAGGATCTGGGCCCATGGGGCCCGTTCCTGCCGCTACTTCCGATCGGAATGATGGCGGCGGTGTTTTCGCCCGCTCGCTCGGCCTTGCTGTCCACCATCGTTCAACCCGGTCAATTGGTTCGAGCCAATGCGATGATCAGCGGATTGGGGATCATCGCCACGATGGCCGCGGCCGGTGCGGGTGGCTATCTGGCGGATCATTATGCCCCCAGCGTTTCGTTTCGACTCGACACCCTAACCTATCTCGCCAGTGCCGCGTTTCTCGTGGGGATGCGTCTGCCGGCCCGAGGCGGTGCGGCTTCGTGCGAACTCGAGGGTTCGCCGGGCTCGACCGCGAAGAGGGGCATCGTTGAGGGGATGCGATACGTCAAAACGCACAGACGCGTTTGGGCCTTGATCGTCATTTCGATGGTCGTTTGGTTCTCCGGAGCCTTGGTACGCAGCGTCTTGCCCGCGGTGGTGCGGGACGTCTATGGCGGAACGTTTCAGACCATCAGCGTGTATTTCGCGATCTTGGGCGCCGGTTTTGTCGTGGGGGCCTTAACGATGACGGCGATCGGGGACGCCCTTCGGCCGAGCATTGCGATCGCCGGCGGGCTCATGGGCGTCGCGTTGGGCATGCTGATCCTGGCCGCCAGCACGTACTTGCCTCTTGGCATGACCATGCTGCGGGTAATCGGCGCGGTCGGTGTGTTCTTCGGCGGCCTCTTCGCCGTCATCACCATGGCGAGTTACAGCGCCTTGCTTCAGCGCATTGTGCCCAATCGTTATCGCGGTCGCGTCTTCGGCGTGACCGACATCGCCACGGTCGGCGCGTTGCTGTTGGCCACGGGGCTGCTGGCCGTGCCGCAATGGGAGCGCTTGGACGCCTGGGCGGGGCACATTCTTCTTGCCGTGGCGGCGGTGACCTGCCTGTCGGGGGTTTGGGTGCTACTTGTCCGCCTGCGGAAATCTCCGATGAGCCCTAAGGTGACGCTTACCTACGATTTGAACGAGTTTGTCGCCCGGTTCTGGTGGCGATTTCGGCGAGTCGGACCGTCAACCGCTCCGCTCGAAGGACCGGCTATCCTCACGTCGAATCATGGCTGCCCGGCGGATCCGTGCTTCATGGGGGCCGCGGTGCCCTACCGCCGGATTTCCTTCCTGATCGCGGCTGAATACTGCAAGTGGCCGATCGTTTCCTTTCTGGTCCGTACGCTCGCGTGCGTTCCCGTCCGGCGCGACGGCATGGATACGGGCGCCACCAAGCGGGCGATTCGGTTGCTCAGAGATGGCCACGCGCTCGGAATCTTTATCGAAGGCGGCATTGCACGCGGTGGCGAGGAGCCTTCGCCCAAGGAGGGCGTCGCCATGCTCGCGTTGAAGACCGGAGCCCAGGTGATCCCCATGCATATCAGTGGTATCGTGCATCACGACGCCGTGCTGGCCGGGTTGTTTGCCAGGCATCGGGCTCGGCTTCGATGCGGCCCGCCGGTGGACTTGTCGGAGTTTCAAACGGGTCGTTTGGATCGCGAGATGATCCGCGCGGCCACGCAGAAAATCTATGCCGCCATCTGGGCGCTGGCGCCCGAGCATGAGGCTCCACAATCATCCCCCGCCTGCGAGTTGGCTAGCGAAGGCGGGCGAGCCAATGGTATTTAGAGGAGAACGCGGCATGACACCGCAGCAGCTTTGGGAACGATACAACACGCTTCGATGTCAGGTTGATTCGCTTGGCCTGGAAATCGACATCAGTCGAGTCCGATTCGAGGAAGGCTGGCTGACTGCCTGTGCTGATCGAGTGGACAAAGCGCTAACCGCCATGGATGCGCTGGAGCAGGGGGGTAAGGCCAACGCAAGCGAGGATCGCATGGTCGGGCATTATTGGCTTCGCGACTCTTCGATCGCCCCCGACGAAGCCATCGCCGCGGATATCCGTTCCTGCATCGGTGCTGTGGAGGCGTTTGCCGATCAGGTTCATGCCGGCGACATCAGGCCTCAGAAAAGTGAGGCGTTCGACATCGTCTTGGTCATCGGAATCGGGGGTTCCGCCTTGGGGCCGCAATTGCTGGCCGATGCGCTGGGCAGTAGTGAGGACGTGATGCTCATTCGCTTTCTGGACAACACGGACCCCGACGGCATCGACCGCGTCCTTGATGAGCTGGACGAGAACTTGTCCTCGACGCTCACCATCGTGGTCTCCAAGTCTGGCTCCACGCGCGAAACGCGGAATTCGATGATCGAGGTGGCCGCTCGATACAAACGGGCGGGTTTGGAATTCGGCCGACATGCCGTGGCGGTGACGGGCCCCGGGAGCACACTGGATCAGCAGGCGGAATCGGAGCATTGGCTGGCGCGTTTCCCGCTTTGGGATTGGGTCGGCGGACGAACGTCGATCACGTCGGCGGTGGGGTTGCTTCCGGCCGCGTTGATGGGGTTTGAGGTGGACGAGTTTCTGGCGGGCGCGGCCGAGTGTGATCGCGCCACGCGAACGCGGGATGTCGCAGCCAACCCTGCGGCGCTGATCGCGCTGATGTGGCTCGACGCCGCCAGGAATCGTGGCAAGCGGAACCTGGTCGTGCTCCCGTACAAGGATCGGCTGGGCTTGTTGGGGCGATACTTGCAGCAGCTTATTATGGAATCGCTGGGCAAGCGGCTCGACCGCGACGGCGAGCGCGTTCATGAGGGGCTTTCGGTGTTTGGCAACAAAGGCAGCACCGATCAGCATGCCTTGGTGCAACAGCTTCGCGATGGGCCGAGCGATTTTCTGGGGCTGTTGATCGGCGTGTCGCGCGACCGCGGCGGGCCGTCGATGCCCGTGGATCAGGAGCTTACCAGCGGCGATTATCTCCACGCGTATCTGTACGCCACGCGCGACGCGCTGTGCGAGCAGGGCCGCGACTCGATCGTAGTGACGCTCGATGACCTGAGCGCGAAGGGGCTGGGGGCGCTTATCGCTTTGTTCGAGCGGGCGGTGGGGCTTTATGCCGAATTGGTCAACGTCAACGCCTACGATCAGCCGGGCGTTGAGGCCGGGAAGCAATCCGCGGAGGCCATGCTCGC
>CAZYXP010000072.1:0-15192 GCA_964651325.1 uncultured Phycisphaeraceae bacterium | reverse complement strand
GCAGACGGCGGTCGACCGAGGTGTCGGCTCGTCGCACCGCGGCCGTGCGCACCTCCCCGTGGGAGCGAGGCGCTCCGGAGTGTATTCGTGTTCCCGGCTTGCCGACGGTTCTTTGGCGCGGCGATCTCACCGCTGCCGAGCCGCCGTTCGACGGCGTTATCCTCGAGGGTATTCAGACGGAAGACAACGCGGGAAGCGCTTTTACCCGAGTTGGGGATTTGAACAGTGATGGCTTCGAAGAGTTCGTGGTTGCTTCGCGCTACGGCAAGCCGTTTTCGGTCAGCGCTTCGGGGATCGGCCCCGGCGAGGCCTACCTGATTTTCGGCGGGCGGGATCGCTTGACAGGCAGTTTGAACCTCAACGCAGTCGGCGCGGCGGGATTGATGGGGGCCACCTTCTCAGGGATCAGAACGCCTGAGGGCAACACGCAAACCGACGGGCTGGCGAGCGTCTCGCGTATTCCTGACGTGGATGGTGACGGGCGCAACGAACTCGTCTTCGGGTTCCCCAACACCAACTCGCGAGGCCACAACGCCGACTCGGACCAGGACGGCGTCGTCGATCCCCGCTCCTTGGCCACGTTGGAACGCGAGGAGCAATTCAAGCGCGGCGGCATCGTCATCGTCAGCAGCACGAATTCCGCACTATCGAGTCCTTCGACTGTAGGCCAGACTATCAGGTTGGATCTTGTGGGTCAGGATTTTCAGTCCACCTGCGTCTCTATGGAGACGGGCGATCCGGGCGCGTTCGCCCTCGACACCCGCTCCGATTTCGCGATAGACGCCGCCGCCGATACGCCCAGTCAATCCGCGGGCGGCTCATGCGAGGGAGGCTGCACCGACGTGGCCGGCGTGGGTACGGCGGACGCCAACAGCAGCCTGAACTATGGATTCGTCCGGGCGCTGGCGAGGGATTTCTTCAACACCTATGTCTATAGCGCCGAGTTGTTCGGGGGAGCGCAAACAGGCTGCCCCGCATCCGATGCGTTTTTCAACAACGATTGCCTCTCGCTTCATCCAGCTCAATTCGAGGCCGCAGCAACACTCGACAGCGTTACAGGGACGATCGTCTGTGCGAATGGTCAGACCTGCCGATTCCCCGCTTTGGAGTTTTGTCTCGAGCAGGGCGTCTCGTGTCAGCCATTCTCGCCCGGGCTTCATACCGCTTCTACGAACTTGGATATCCTCTATCAGACTGTTGATGATGCCACGACTCCGGCCGGCGTAGCCCTGCCTACGATCCAGGTTCCCGAATATGGTCGCCACTCTGGTTTTTATGAGTCTACCATTGACGATGGGAACGGCGTTCCATTTGCGAACAACCCGATCGAGCCGTTCGGCGCGCGCATTATCGGGGTGGGGCTAGGCGACCAGTTTGGCTCCTCCATCGCGCCGGTCGGGCAGAGCGGCGCCGGAGACATGATCATTGCCGCGCCGGGACGAACCGCGCGAGCCCTTTCGCAAGGGCCGGCCGGTGGTCCCGAGGCTGGCGGCGAAATCGCGGGCAAAGATGTGGGCACGCAGACAGATTCGGGCGTGGCGTATTTGTTCCCGATCCGGGATCTGTGGTCGTCGGACAACAGCTTTGTGCCTGCCCGCGTGCCGCCGCGTCCCCACCAGTACATCGTCGGCGAAGCCAGCCACTGCGAAGGCAGCGTGCCAAGGCTGGACAACGTTACGGCCACGCGCATCGCCGGCGTCGCAGATGATGCGATCAGCAATATCGTCGGCATTGACGACTTCAACGACGACGGTCGCGATGACTTTGCGATCGGCGTGCCTGACGCTCAGTTCGGAGTGGGGCGCGTTTACGTCGCCTTCCGTTCGGATCCGTTGCTGGAGACTGATTTCGTGATGGAGAAGCTGGCGCTGGATGCCACGGACCCCGAGCGACTCGACGGCGCGATGATCCGATCGACTGAGCTGGACCGGTTTGGATTCAGCCTCGCCTCCGGAGTCGATTTCAATGGCGACGGCATGTCCGATCTTGTCGTCGGAAGCCCCGATGCAAATGGCGGCGCGGGCGCGATCGTCATCGTCTTTGGCGACCCCGATTTGGTCACTCCTGCGGGGGGCATGACCCTTGAAGACCTGTTGAGCGCTGGAAATGTTCCGCCCCGCGCGGTTCGAATAACCGGAAACGCCCTCGATGTCGCGGGCGCGTTTGGGTTCAATGTCGCCTCGGCCGGCGATGTGGACAACGATGGATTTGTCGACCTGTTGGTGGCCGCGCCGGGCGCCTCGCCGCGATTTGATCCTGCCCCCAACGACGGCACTGATGCCCTTACCGAAATTGGGGTCGATACGGACTTAGATGGTACGGCAGACAACGTGGACGATATTTCCCAGGCGGGGATCGTCTATGTTATTTCGGGCAAGAATGTACTTAGCAACCTGGCCGCCGACCCGACCACTGGTCAATACACCATCAGTATCGACAAGATCGGTTCGTCCGATCTGATCGGGTATATGATCGCCGGACGAAACGGAGGCGATCGCCTGGGCGGCGGGGATGCGGGCGATTCGTTTTCAGGCGGAAACGCCGGCAAGATCGGTCGCGGCAGGTCGTTTGGGCTATCCGGCGCCGGCGATATCGACAACGACGGTCGTGACGACATCCTGATCGGTTCGGTCCTGGCCGATCCTCGAAGAACCCAGGGCGCCGGCACCCTCAACGGCGGAGAGGCCTATCTGATTTACAGCACGATCAATCCCTAGTGTAGTGTTGCGCCGGACCCAATGGGTTGCCCCAAGCGGTAGCTCAGCCGCCCTCGGCTGAACGGTCGCCGAGCCCAAGTAGCTTGATCGCCCTCGGCTGCGTACTTGTCCCGACACAGCGGAGGGCCGCTGTGCTACACGGGATGCTCCACTGGACCGCGGCCGATGACACCGGGGCCGCCGACCTGACACGCTGACATCACCCCCAAACGTTTTTCGGACGCTGAAACAGCCTGTTTTTCCGATAATGACTCGCAATGGCGGCGATGCGCGGTCATCGCTGAAGTTTGGTTGACAGACACTTAAAACAATCGATACGATAGCCGTCGGGACGGAGTCTCGGCCTCCGGTTGTCGCGTGCTGTTCCGAAAAAAGCGTGCGATCCTGAAGACCCGTGCGATGCGGGGTGCGAACAAACTGGATCGGATTCAACCGGCATGATCCGCGGAATACGCGCGCGGTACATCCGTGGGTCGCGGTGGTCCAAATGCGAAGGCCCAGCCACGATGAATGCTTTGCAGTAGCGGTTGGGGCTGGCGGCGGTTTGGTTTGTTCTTCTTCACGGTTTGGGAGTTGAGATTCGAAGTGTCGCCTGTCGAGGGCGTGACTGATGAGATGGCTCCTTGGCCGGCTGATCAACGGATTAATCGGGTATCTTTGAGCGAAAACGGTGCTACTGCGGTTGGTTACGCCGCAGCGGTGCGAGACGATTGGACGCGATGATGGTCAATGCCCGGGCGAGCCGGCTTGACCAAACGACTCGTAACGGGAGCGGTCATTCTATGAAAAAGCGGAATACCTCAACGGCAAGTTTTCGAACCCTGGTGATGGCCGGTGTTCTCTTCTCGATCAGCCAGTTCATGCCCGTTCCCTCGGCTCACGCCGCCGAACGGCAATTTCTGGTCATGCTGGCCCATTCGCCCAAGCAATTCGCCGGTGGGCCTGCGGCGCAGCTAGCCTCCCAGGAATCCATCCGCAAGCAATACTTCGACAACAGCGATCCGAATCTCGATTCCTTCGCTGAATTCTGGGAGGAAATCAGCTACGGCGACGTGACCATCGCCGGCGACGTCACCGACTGGATTAATCTCCCCTGGCGAATTGAGATTGATACGAACATCTCCACGCAGGACGCAGGGATTCCGTTCTTCGATCTCGACGAAAACGGAGTCTACAACTATGGAACGGCCGAACGGTACGACGTCTTCTTCGCGCAGGCCCTCGGCAACGGGACCACCGGCGATCTCAATGGCGATCCCAACGGCAATCAGGATGGTCCTTTCGGCCCCGCTGCCGGTAGTGGCCACACCACGTCGGATGGGTTCCCGGTTTGGAAGCCGGGTGAGCGATTCATCGATATGGATGACGACGGTGTGTGGGACGCACTGGGCGAAGCGAACAACATGATGGACTTCTTCGATGAGTTTGGTTCCCCTTTCCCGGACGGGAAGCCGGACCTGGCCGGCCCATGGATCGATCTGAATCGCAACCTGCAAATCGACTTTAACGGCGACGACTGCGTCTACTTGGGTGACTCTGACAACGATAAGAATCCCGATTGTTGCCCCCTCGGCCCCGGCACGGCCAGTTGTGGACGGTTCAATGTAGACGAAACCTCTGGCGACGTCCTACCTGGCGGCAATCCTGACCAAGCCTGTCCGGCCACCAAGTGGACGACACCAGAGGGAGACTTCAATGACTGCAATGGGAACATGGTGCCCGACCGATGTGATATCACTCCCAACGGCGCCGGGTGCGATGCGTTCCCGGGTGTTCCGCGGAATGCGAGCCTGGACCAAGCCCCACTTACCGGAACCGGCGGGGACGTCCAAGACACAGTCAACGGTATTCCCGACGAATGCGAGTTTGAGAACTACAACGTGGGTATACCTGGCAATCCCGCACCGTGCACGGAGCCAAACGGGGGCAATCCCTGCATTCCGGTCGCCGATGTCCGTCGTCAAAATCCTCCGGACCGATGCGAGTTCGACGATTCCAACGGCGACGGCGATGTCGATATCGTGGAACCGTGGGAAAACTTCATGCGTCGATGGAATCCCTGCGTACGCGACATCGACGCGAACCCCATCAATCGTTTTGAGGATCAGGCCCATTGGATTAAGGTATACGATCCGAGCAGCCCCAAAGCGGGGCTTTCCCAATCTTGTTCCGAGCCGCCGGAGACGTTCTCGTACGGCGACCCCTCCTATATCCGTAACAACTACCCGGCCAAGCAGGCCGATATTGACGCGCTGATCCTTGAGGCGGAAAACGATCCCAATCGAATCATCTGGGGCTCCCATGCGTCGGCGGATTTGGTTCCCCTGCCCACATCGCCACTACCACCTCCACCCGGCGATGCGGCCGGCTGTGAAAACTGGCTCATGCTACATGTTGAATGCATGTGTGCGTCCGGCCGTCCTTGTGGTGCGACGGGCGACGATTACGGCGAGAATATCTGCCTTCCCCCAGATCGTGAAACCATCCTCGGACTTACGAGCACTGATTTTCCGTGTGAAGTGGACGGGGCCACGGATTGCGACACAGACAAAGGGGTTATTCCGAACTACTGCTTCCTGGGCTATCATCATCAATTTGACGCGCCGGACTCATGGACCAACATGACGCCTCTTCCCGCCGCTGTCCCGGCCGGACAAGTGTTCTCGGCGAAGATGCAAGTCGAGGGCGGATTGCCATGCAACCCCCTTACCAGCGGATGCGAATCTCGCTTTCGCGATGGCATACGTACGTCAGAACCGGGTACGGGGCAGGCGCCTACGGATCGGGCGTGGTTCGACCAGTTTTGGACGGAACGGTACAGCAGGAGCGGCAACGCGCCACCGCCCTGGGATGGTGGGACTCCTGGTGACAATATCCCTCTGGTACGGATATTCCCCGACACCGACGCTGCCAATTACGACGCCCCCGCGAACAGGCGCTATTTCGCCGCCAACAAGGGCGGTCGCCACGGCAACGGCGTTGGCTGGAAGGATGGTACCTGTGGCAACGTATTCGCCGATGTCGTGAGCTTCGAAACCGGGAATCTGCCCAATGGTTTTGCCACACTTTGCGACGCGCCCATTCTGCCTGAAGAGGTCAATGGCGCGGCCGAAGCCGGGGAGTTCTTTGACGGTTTTGTCGAGTATGACGATCTGCCATCGTCCAAGTACCACCGCGCCGGCGATCAACGCCTTGGCGAGGTCACTTCGCCCGAGGTGGGCAGCGCGAATATTTTCGGGCAGGATCGAGGACGGCACATAGCCGGCACGCTCCCGACGGCGGACGGCCGTATCGCCGCATCTGGACCTTTGGCCGTCAACATCCACGGCAACGGCAGCTTCGATGCCGGAAATCAGCTAAACATCGAGCTGCTCACATGGCGTAACCAGCCGCCGTTCAACGACGGGAAGGCATGGGAAAGCGAGTTGGAGTTCGATAACCAATTCCGTTTCCACCCGTACGCCAGTCCCAACGGAGCGGACAAGGGCTTCCGCGACTACAACCTCGATGGGCTAGTCGATCTCGGGGAGTCTCGCTATGAAGGCACAGAGAATTACACCGCCGACGCCGTCTTTGGCCCTAACGATGGCGTCTCATCCAAGTATCCCTGGCATCGCAGCCGGATTATCGAGGACGCGGTGGAGGTCAACGACCGCCTGCTCGATTTCGACGATTTCGTGGATCCTGTCGCACTTGAGGCGATTGAGTGTCTCAGTGGCACGCCAAGCACGTTACGCCCGGCTAGATTCGCTCCGCCTGCAAGGATCACTCCTGACGGACTGACCTCGGGCATCGTGCTTCTGCCCCCCAATGCACATGACCCCGGTATCCTGCGTACGGCTCCCCGCTGGCTTCCCGTTCATAACAACGACAATGACAACCCCGCCAAGTCCATGGGCACCGGCGCGGAAAAGCTCAACTGGAATGTGTTTTTCCACACGCTCGTTCGCTCAATCGATTCGAATTCGTTCTTTGAGACATCCAGTAGTGGAGCCTTTCTCACGCGTTTTTCGGCCCACGAGTACGGCCATGCGTGGCAGGGCTTTCCGGACTTGTACGATTACGACACGTTCAGCGATCCGCCGAATGAGAATGCGCCGGTGGGATTATGGGATACCATGGCCAATGGTGGCATGGTCCACATGGTCCCGGCTTTAAAGGCCGCACATTGTACGGATTGGATCGAGCCGGTCGACTTGAAGGGCATACTCACGCCAGGGGTTAATGCCACGATCACTATTCCGCCATATGAGACAGTGCGGGATCGCAACACCTACTTCCTTGAGAACCCGGCCATTGTCGGGGAACGCTATTACTTCTATTCGGTCGGACAGAACATGGATGCGCCCGGCGCGCCCAACGGTGGTATGCCCGGCGAAGGCATGCTCATCTTGCACACCGACGAGGGCAGCAACCCCGACAGCCTGCCGAGTGGCCAGCAAAACGAAACCCGTATCAATTTCCTGATTGTGCAAGCGGACGGAGACGGATCGCTGGAATCCCCGGTTGGCGCGCCTGGATTCAATCGCGGCGACCCGACTGACGCATGGCCGGGACCCGCGCCCCGGGGCAATGCGGCCCACAAGACGCGCTTCAACTTCGACACGACGCCCTCGGCGACGTGGTATACTGTGAATGCGTGGACCGGGCTCGACGTACTCGACGTGGTTCCCGATGGCGCCGGTTCCATCCGGCTGACCCTCAACTGGACGCCAACCGACATCCCGAGCCTCAAGTTCACAAGGCCGCCGGAAGGCTCGTCGGTCAACCGTGTCTTTGCGGTCGGATTCGATACAACGGATGTACACGGCGGAACAACGATCGAACTCTACTACACGACCGATCCGGACGACATTTCGATTTCACCGAGCAACTTCATCGGATCCATGCAGAAGACGAGCCCCGGAACCCGTCGCATGAGCATGGATTGGAATGTTGCCGGGCTTGACGATGATTCCTACTACATCTTTGCCAAGCTCATTCCGGGCGAGGGAGCCGATGGCGTTGAGGTGGATCATACGCAGCCGGTTGCGGGGCGCGACAACGTGGGCCACGGTACGCTCACCGTCAACAGTGTGGATATTTTCCGCAACAAGGCCCGAACGGAAACGTGGACGCTTCGTCTTGTAGACGTCCTTCCCGACGGCACGCAGGACTGGCTCGTCAATGGTACGTTGACCCAGCCTGTTCCGGGGGATCAGGATCCGAACCAGGATCCATATCCGCACCTGCTCGTCGATCCCGTTACGCACAAAGGTGTGTATGTTTCGATTGACGGGGAAGTTACCTTTACCCTGGAAAACGATCCGTCTCCCGTCGCGCTTGGCGATCGGTGGTCATTCGTGACGACGGGAATCACGGCCGTGAGTTCGCCTTTGACGGTTGTTGGCGGTGACGTCAACGAGAATCCTCTAGCCGAGATCACCACGAACAAGCTTACCGGCCTTCCGCCGCTGAGCGTGGTGTTCGATGCATTTAGATCGACTGACCCCAACGGGACGCCGCTTGATTTCATTTGGAATTTCGCGGACGGGACGCCAGATGATATTGGTGCGTCCACACAACACACCTTCCTGCAGCCAGGCACGTTTACCGTAACGCTCAGGGCCACCAACCCCCTCAACGGTCGATTTGGCGAAGCCCAGGTTGATATCATCGTGATCAATAACTCACCTATGGCGAAGATTACGGCGCTCCCGACGAGCGGATTGAACCCCTTGAGGGTTGAGTTCAGTGCCACGGGATCTTCCGACGGCAGTGAGACGACCGCGGAGAACTTGATCTACCGATGGGATTTTGGCGACGGCGGCACGGTGAACCCCGCGGGCGTACCGGGACTGCTGTTTGCCGAAACGAGCCATGTCTACACGCGCGATGCGAACGGGGTGCTCTGCACCTCCGGGAACTTGTGCGAGCTGCAAGCCAAGCTTACCGTAACGGATGAGGGTGGCAAAGAGGACGTTGACATGATCACCATTCTCGTCGGCAACACCAAGCCTGACGCGGTGATTACGAGTTCCCGGCTGCAAGGTGGTGATCCGCATACCGTGACGTTCAGCGCCAAGGATTCCAGTGACGCCGACGGGGATGAACTAACCGTCAACTGGACATGGGGCGATGGTGCCCCCGACGAGTCCTTCACGGCGGCGGACGGCAAGGACAGCCTCGGCAATGTGCCGCATACGTATACGCTCCGCACGGGTGAGACCACCTCGGACTACGTAATGACCGCGACGGTGACCGATGGGAACTCCGAAGTGGAATCTCGGGTGACCGTTCGCGTTAGCGAGGCCTTTGTGGATTCCTCTCAGCCGCACGCGGACTTCACCATTACGCCGAACCCGCCGGTGCTTGGCGAACGATTTGAGGTTGATGCGAGCAACTCGTTTGATCGACCGAATCCCGACGCGGCGCTCACCAAGTATGAGTGGGATTGGGGCGATGGTAGCCCGAACGGCGCCGAGAAGACGGCCACGCACACCTACACGAACGAAGGGCCCGTGACGATCACGCTCATCGTGACCGACGATGAGAGCAACCACGGCACGGCCAGAAAGACGTTTGAGGTCAAGCTGGCCGGCGCCGACGACGGCAGCCCCAACGCGATCCCGACGGCGCGCGCCGTCGTCGTCACTCCCCAAAGCGGGAAGGGCTTCGCCGGGGACAGCTTTGTGTTCAGTGGTGCGACTTCTTCTGATCCCGACGGCGACCCACTTACCTATCGCTGGACGTTCGGTGTGGATGGTACGCCGCCGCAAACAGGCGCCGAAATCTCCCATATCTTCGAGGTGGCCGGTGAGTTCCTCGTCATGCTCACGGTCACGGATCCGTCCGGTGCGTCTGATGACGCCACAGTCCTGGTTACCGTCGATCCGAGAAACGATCCGAATGCCCCGGTTCCCGTCATCGGGACAGGGCCTCGATCCGGGGCAGCCCCGCTGACGCTTACTTTTAATGGTCAAAACTCCTTCGATCCCAACGGCGATCCCATTACCTATCGGTGGGATTTCTTCAGGGGGCAGAACCCCAATCCAGAGATTGACACACCGTTCGATTCGGCAAGCGGCGCGATTGTATCGCAGTTGTTCGCAGATGAGGGCGTGTTCTCGGTCATTCTGGTGGTCGATGATGGTCAGGGAGCGGCCGTCTTCAGTAGCCCGGAGATTGTCACAGTAACCGCACGCGTGACGGATCCGGGACCCGGGCAACCGACGCCTGACCCCGATCCCGATCCTGGGACGTCGCCGAGTCGTCCGCGTTTCTGCGGTTTCGGCATGTTGCTGGGCCTGTGTGGCTCGATGTTCGGCTTGACGATCATGCGGCTGACCTGCGGGCGATCTGACGGACGGCGGCGGCGGCGTATACTCGGCCGTGCGGCGTAGCTTGCGTCAGCCCGGGATGCGAGGTGAACCGCCGCTGCGGCGGTGCCCGGATTGACGGCGTACTACTGAATCGATGAATCTTGGGCCCCGGAGAAACCTGTTTTTCTCCGGGGCTTTTTTTGTGGGGGCGGGTAGCTTTTCACGCTGCGTCAAAGCGATATAATCCCTCGCCATGCAGCCGGGTACTAGCGATCACCATACGGTTTTCCCCCTGAGCCGATCTGCGCTTCGCCGCGTCGGCGTCCCGGTGCTTGCCGTCGTCGTGGCCATTCCCTACTACCTGCCGCGCATCAGCCTGGCCACATCACCAACCACGCTGCGACGCACCGTCTCGTCGCAATCTGCCGGCGCCGACGCGCCGCCTCTGCATGCGGTACGCCTTCCCGTCGAAACCCAATCCGGCGAGTCCTCAGGTCTGTCTCGGCTAAGCCATCGCGCGGCCGAAACCTGCCGGACGCGTCCTGCTCAGCATATTCGCATCATGCACATTGGCGGGCTGCACGGACCCTAGCCTTGCGCTGCCACAAATTGTCGGCGGGTTTCAACCCGCTCACGCGCAGCGCTTCAGTTCTGCAAACGCGCAGGCCATCGAAATAGATCGAAAGGTGACTTATGGGAATCGGCACGGTTGCTACGGCCGCATGGAAGGGAGTCGCGGGGCTCCCTCGAAAAATCTTTGGTACCCGAAATGATCGGCTGCTCAAAGTCTATCGGAACCAGATTCCGGCCATCTCGGCCCTCGAAAGCGAAATCCGCGGTACCTACGACGAAGACTTCGCCAAACAGAGCCCGGCTTTTCTTGAGAGGGACGTGGAGGAAGAGGTCCGCGCGCAACAGCTTCGGGCCCTGCGTCTCGAATTGAGTCAAGACTTGCTCGATCGGACGCAGGAATTGAGAACGCGCGTTCGCCCGCTGATGGCGCCTTTGGATGAATGGTGGCATGGTCTTACGTCGGCCCAGCAGTTCGACGAGCACTTCAAATCGGAGTATCGCGCGCGCCACAACAAGGCGATCGCGGCGATGGATGCAGAAGGCGTCGCGGCGGCGGCATTTGCGGTGTTGCGGGAGGCCTCTCGGCGCGCCCAGGAGCATCGCCATTTTGATTGCCAACTCATCGGTGGGCGCGTGCTGTTCGAGGGCAAGATCGCCGAAATGAGAACGGGCGAAGGCAAGACGATCGTGTGCCACCTCGCGGCGTTTCTGAGGGTCATTTCAGGCCACAATGTGCATATCATCACAGTCAACGACTACCTGGTCAAACGCGACGCAGAGTTTGCCGCCTCGATCTTCGAACTCGTCGGCGTCTCCGTCGGCTTCATTCAGGCACAACTCGATCCCAGCGGACGCGAGGGCACGCGCCAAGCGGCCTATGGCAGTGACATCACGTACGGCACCAACAGCGAGTTCGGTTTCGACTACCTCCGCGACAACATGAAAAATCGGTTGGACGAACAGGTGCAGGGTCGCCTTGATTACGTCATCGTCGATGAGGTGGATTCGATACTGATCGACGAGGCCCGGACACCGCTCATCATTTCCGGTTCCGCCGGCGACGACGTGACGCGCTATCCCAGAGCCGACATGGTCGCCAAAGAACTCGTGCGGCAGCAAGCGGTCTGGGATCGAAAGGTACTCGCCACGGTCGCCCGCTTCGACGGCGATGCCAAGAATATCCCCAAGCTTGAAGATGCGATGAACATTTGCGGGTATCGAGAAAAGCGACCGCCGGACAAAGATAGCCCTGCGGACGCCGACAACAGCCTGGACATGCCCACGCTCGGCGCGGATTTCCTCACCGACGATCAGGTTGAAGCCATCCAGATCTACGAGAACGAAATCCTGCGAATGCCGGCCACGGAGCAATACCGCCGCTTTTTCATTGTTCAATTGGAACGCAAGCAGGTCGGCCTTACGCACGAGGGTGTCACCATTGCCCAGGACATGCTCGACATGGGCAGCCTCTACAGCGGCGCCAACATGGAATGGCCCCACCTTGTTGAAAACGCCCTTCGTGCCCACAACGTGTACCAACGCGACAAGGACTACGTCGTGCAAGACGGCCAGATCATCATTGTCGATCCCTTCACCGGTAGGCTCATGCACGGTCGCCAGTGGTCCGACGGCTTGCATCAGGCGGTCGAAGCGCGCGAGGCGGTCAAGGTCAAAGAGGAAACCCAGACCCTCGCCACGATCACCATCCAGAACTTCATCAAGCTCTACCAGATCAAGGCCGGCATGACGGGCACCGCGCTGACCGAGGCGACGGAGTTCGACAAAATCTACAAACTGGAAGTCATCGAAATTCCCACCAATCGACCGATCAACCGAGTCGATCATAACGACAAAATGTATCGCGACGAGGAACAGAAGTACGGCGCGATCGTCGATGAGGTGCATGAGGTACACCGTCGCGGTCGACCGGCCGATCCCTTCCTCATGGCCGAGGCGCTCAACGCGATGCGGCCGATCGTCAAGGGCCAGGGCAAGGATACGTCCCAGATTGAATCCGCTATCAAGCAATTCAACAAAGCCGAACTCGGCGATCAGAAAGTGACGCAATTCATGTTGGAAGTCTACGACGAATCCATCGGGAACCTCTCGCGAGGTCGGCCCGTGCTCGTGGGGACCACCAGCGTCGAAAACTCAGAGAAACTAGCCAAGCTGCTCGAACGCCGATACGGCATCGAGCATGAAGTGCTCAACGCCAAAAATCACGCGCGCGAAGCGGACATCGTTACCAAAGCCGGGCACACCACCATGCCCGGCAAAGGCGGCGACCGAATCCCCTTGGGCAACGTCACCATCGCCACGAACATGGCCGGGCGCGGAACCGACATCAAGCTCGGCCCCGACGTCGTATACGAGACCTGTCGCGTTCCCGAGAATCCGCCCGAGGGCTCAGTTTCCAGCCCACTCTATCCCGCCGGTTTGACCAAATGCTGTATCAGCTGCGCAGAGTACGACGCGGCCACCAACTGCGCGCACTGCTTCAAGCCCAAGCTCGACCCCCGCTTTCCGGCGTTGGGCAGGACGGTTTGCCCCGTGACCGTCCCGTGTGGGCTGCACATCATCGCGACGGAGCGACACGAATCGAGGCGGATCGACAACCAGCTTCGCGGTCGTGCCGGTCGCCAGGGCGATCCGGGGTCGTCGCGGTTTTCGCTTTCTTTGCAGGACGAGCTGCTCAAACTCTTCATGCCCGATTGGATGTTGAAGATGATGGACAAGCTCGGGTTCGCCGACGGGGGCATTCTTGAAGACAAGCGGCTGACCAAAGGCATCGAACGCGCTCAGCGCAAGGTCGAGGAGCGCAACTATGCCACCCGAAAGCACCTGCTCGAGTGGGACGAGCCCATGGACTATCAGCGCAAGGAGTTCTACACGCAGAGGCAGCGCATCCTTGAAGAGCACGACTTGCCGGCGCTGATCTTTTCAACCATCGACAGCTCGCTGACTTCGATGGTAGACCAATGCCTGTCCGGCCACTACGACCGCGCTTGCATCGCTCAGTGGTGCGGCGCGACTCTCGAAATCGCTATTGACGAGGATCGCATCGACACCGACGATCTGGAATCCGCCGAAGCCAGCATTCGCAGCAAAGCGATCGATGAAGCCGACGATGTCATCCGCACGTCGATCGGCGAATACATCGATCCCGAAGAGCCGCCGGCTCAATGGGACGTCGGCGGTCTGCTCAAATGGGCCGCCCGCACCTACAACGTTACCAGCACCCAGAATCAGCTTCGCAAGATGAACGCGGGCGAGATCGAGGAGTTGGTGTTGAACGCCGCCGTCGAGCACTACACCAACATGGATCTTTCGGGCGTCGCCATGTTTCTGGATCCGGAGTTTCCCGCGCGTACCCTAGCCGATTGGTCACGCGCCAAGTTCAACGTCGAGTTTGCGCTGGAAGACGTATCCGGCAATACGAGCGCCGACGTTCGATCACGACTCGACACGCTCGTTCACGAGGCCTATCGACAGCGCGAAATCTCTTATCCCGCCGAAGCGGTGATCGAACGAGCGTTCGACGCCGAAACCATGGACCCCGCGGCCGGCGTAGAATTCGTGGCCACCTGGGTCAAACAGCGGTACGGCGTCACGTGGTCCGCCGAGCATTTTGATGGCAAG
Source organism: uncultured Phycisphaeraceae bacterium (assembly GCA_964651325.1). GTDB lineage: Bacteria > Planctomycetota > Phycisphaerae > UBA1845 > UBA1845 > JADFOB01. Next base: position 962 of record CAZYXP010000072.1, on the reverse strand, counting down.
ACCGTCGCCGCGCTCAAGGAAGAGCTCATCGAACTGAGCCGTTCCTTCTTCGATGGAAAGCTCGAGGAGGAGTTTCGCGCAAACCTGAACGGCAAGTCCGAAGAGGAGGCCGTGGCATGGGCGACCGAACGCATGGGTCGTCATTTCAGTCAGGAGCGATTGGACGCATCCCAAGAAGACATCGCCGATGCGTTGCTGACTCAAGGACGCGAGATGCTCCGTCGCGAACTGACCAAGCTGGAGCAATACATCCTGCTGCGCATCTACGATCAAGCCTGGAAAGATCATCTGCTCGAGATGGATCACCTCAAGTCCGCCATCATGCAACGACCGCTCGGCGGCGATCAGACCCATCCGCAAAGCCAATTCGCCATCGAGGGCCGTGACCTTTTCACGCAGATGTGGGATCGCATCGCCGCGCGCGTCACGGACATCATCTTCAAAATCCAAGCCACCTCGGACGCCGGTCAGGCCGCCCCCACGACCGGAACGAGTGCCGGAACGGCGACATCTGAGATGACGCTGAGCCATTCAGACTCCACCGGTGCAGGGTTTTCCGGCATGACGGACGATCAACGCGCAGCCATGAAGGCTCAAGGCGTGGAAGGAAAAGTCGCTACCATCCGGCGAGATGAACCTAGGGTTAAGCGAAACGATCCGTGCCCCTGCGGCAGCGGGAAGAAGTACAAGCAGTGTCACGGGAAGACCTGATCGTGTGCATCAAACCCTGATGCGCCTCCCGCAGCTTAATCCTTGCCCCGCCTGATAGGGCAGCGCTGGATTGTCCAAGGCGAACCGAGCCGCGGGCTTCAGCCCGCGCGGCGTCCCGCACAGGCGCGTCCGTCATAGGCAGGCCGGCGTCACAAGGCTCGCGCCACGTGTGGCGGCTCCAACGCCGTTCTCTTCTGCAGCCTGAAGGGCTGACCTACAGTAGCCGTGGGTCCGCCTCAAGCGGACCCACG